>JBLINQ010000127.1:0-14986 GCA_047639315.1 Planctomycetota bacterium | reverse complement strand
TAAATAGAAGGGTTCGAAGACCCCTAAGTGGAGGCGGCGGGAATTGAACCCGCGTCCCGATGCCCTTCGGCAGCTGCTTCTACGTGCGTAGTCGATCGTTTGTTTTTCGTTTTGCTCACCTCCGATCGACAGGATGAGCGCAAAACAAACCCTCGTAATCTCGTTCCAACGCGCGAAGGCGGACTTGTTGGAACCAGTTCATTGATTATACGTCGCTCACGAACCACGAACATATCCGTGAGCAACGGGTCGCTAATTAAGCGGCCAAAGCGTAGTTGTTATTGGCAACTAAAAGTTGTTTCAGGGATTTAAGAGGATCTGAGACCTCTGCACGCCACTAACTACGTCTTGAAGCCCGGTCGAAACCAAGTCGCCCCCGAACGTGTCATTTTACTGACTTTCCCCGAGACCAATAATCTCTGGTGGGGAGAAGAAGCTTATCAAGCCTCAACGAATATACGATCGCATTTCCCGGTCAGAGTCTCTTTTCTTCATATCTTGACGCTTGTCGTGCTCTTTCTTGCCGCTGCAGAGAGCGATGTTGACCTTTGCAAAACCGCTTTCACTGAGGTGGATATCCAAGGGAACCAGCGTGTAGCCTGATACCTTGAGCTTGCGCGACAACTTGCGGATTTCTGCGTTGTGGAGCAGTAACTTGCGGTTTCTGCGGGTAATATGGTTGTTGAATGTCGCCTCGAAGTATTCGGCGACGTGCATGCCCATGAGCCAAACTTCGCCATCTCGAATACGGCCAAAAGCTTCCGTGATCGAGCACTGACCAGCCCGAATCGATTTGATTTCGCTGCTGCCCAAGACGATCCCCGCCTCAAATACCTCGTGGATGTGGTATTCGTGCCGTGCCCGTTTGTTCTTGGCCAAGACCACTGGGCCTTCGATTTTTTTCTTCTTCTTACCCGCCATAGCGCGCAAGGATAGCACGGCAACGTAATCCGACAATATTAAGGAGTTCTCGTTTGCCCGATTAGGCCTCGAAATCCCCCTGGATCCTGGATGAACCGTTGAGATTTGACTGAAAGGACGTAATATTTTCCACTGACTCTTATTGCCGCAGTGGCGGAATTGGCAGACGCGCTAGGTTCAGATCCTAGTTCAAGTAACATTGAGTGGAGGTTCGAATCCTCTCTGCGGCACTCGACGAAGCAGCCCCAAGAACAGAAGTTCTTGGGGCTGCTCTATTTGAGGCGTTCTAATCAGGAGCGTTTCGAGGGCTATCCTGAGCGATGAGCCCCCCCAATTTCATGCCGAGGCCATTAATTTGGAAGGAATCACGGCCCAGGCGAGCCAGTAAAACCTCGTAGATGAGGCAACCATGCACAAAGATGAGAGATCTCGTGGGCGACAAGCAGGCATGGGCCTGGCGTCGTTCCTTGGCGTTGAGGGGGGCCATGGTGGAGACCATTTCCTTGATTTCAGCTAAGCCGACCAAGATGCCATGGGCACCTAAAATGCGATCGACGCGAGAATCACGCGCTACCTTGGCTTTGACTGCGCCTAGGGAGAGGGCAGCACCACTGGTGCCAACGATCTCATCTGGTTTTCTTGTGCCCAGAAAATCGAGCAAGTCGTCATAACGCTGATTCAAGAAGGCTCGGAGTTTTGCCAAGTCGTCCGGACTCAGACTGCTTTTTTCTTCCGATACTGGCACTTGGGCCAATAAGTCGTTCATGCCAAAAGGCAAACTTGTCCATTCATCTTCAAAGTTGCCGGTGAGGGCGAAGTCATTGCTTGATCCTCCTGGATCGATGAAAAGCCGGGTGCGACTCTCATCCAGAGTCAGGCTGGAGCGAGCCGAGAGTAAACCCCATTCGACTTCGGTTTCAGCTTGAATGCATCGGATGTCGGGTTGAGAGCCGAGAATTTCGCGGACCTGCGCCAAGAACTCTTGCTGGTCGGCCGCTCGGCGGACTGCTTCGGTGGCGCACACCAACGTCAAGTCTGCCCCCAAGGACTCGATCTCTGCTGCGAATCGTCGCAAGGCATCCATGCTGGCTTGGCGTGCCTTTGGATTAAGCGTCCCGCCTTGCTGAAGCCCCTTGCCGAGAGATGTGGCGACGGGATCGCCTTCGGTGATGAGCTGTGGTTTGTCACCGGAGAAATCATAGACGCCGAATTTAATGGCTGAGCTGCCGATATCGATGACTGCACGTCTGGAATTCATAGGTTCTTTCGAATCGAAGAGAGCAAGAATCTGGCCCTATCCACAAATAGCTGCCGCAAGTCGGCCTGGCAAGACAATTTGAGCCATCTTGATTCAACCATTTTGGGACTGTTATTCGCTTTGTCCTGAGTTCGCGTCTAACATAACAGGTAAGGGTGAGTGGGGATCTTGGGGTTGAGGGTGAAGCATGGACGGGATGGTTACACGGGAAGAGGTCGAAGAGCGAGAATCGCAGTCTCTTATGCCTTACAGCATGAAGAGCGGGTTCAGTCGGGGGCGGCAGGTCGAGCACACCCGAGACCCTTGGCGGACTGAGTTTCAAAGGGACCGGGATCGCATCATTCACTGCAGTGCCTTTCGGCGTCTTGACAATAAGACACAGGTTTTCGTTTCACCCAAAGGCGGGCATTTTCGTACCCGCCTCACTCATTCCCTCGAAGTGGCTCAAATCTCTCGTTCTGTCGCGCGTCGCCTGGGATTGAATGAGGATCTCTGTGAGGCTGTGGCGCTGGCCCATGATCTTGGGCACACCCCATTTGGGCACAGTGGTAGCGATGTCTTGAGCCGCTTGATGGCAGACCATGGCAATTTTGAACACAATTTGCAGTCGTTGAGAATCGTTGACCATTTGGAGATCCACTATCCGGATTGCCGCGGTCTCAACCTCACTTATGAAGTTCGGGAATCTATCTTAAAGCATAACCGGCCTTTTGATGGGCCAGCGTTTGCTGACTATCACCCGGAGCAAGGGCCACTCCTCGAGGCCCAGTTGGTCGACTTTTGTGACGGCATTGCCTACAACAGCCACGATATCGACGATGGCCTCCAGTCCGGGCTCCTTCTGGTGGAAGAACTCGATGAGCTGGCGATCATGAAAGTGATTCGCGCTCGGGTCCGTGGCAAATGGCAGGGCATCGAAAAGAAGATGGAGCTGAAGAAGTGCATCGGCGAGCTCATCGACTACTTGTCAGCCGACCTCGTGACTTTCAGCGTTAAGCGAATCCAAGAATTAGGAATCAAGACCGTCGATGACGTGCGCGACCAGCAAGATGCCGTCCTCGGATTCTCGGAAAAAGTACAACAAGAGGACGAGGAACTTCGAGCCTTCCTTTACGAAAAACTCTACACTCATTTCCGTGTCCACCAAATGCGCAATCGAGCCCGTGTGTTTATTGAGGGCCTTTTTGGTGAGTTCATTCACAACCCACGATTGATGCCACCGCGTTATCAGGAGTGGGCCAAAGAGGAAGGGCTGGAGCGAACTGTCGCTGATTATATCGCTGGGATGACCGACGGTTATGCCCAAGCCGAGTACCAACGACTCTTCAATCCATTCGATCGTTAAGTCGGAATAAAGATCGTGCCTTCAAGGTGGCGCGAGGTTTGAATTATGTTCTTATTGGAAGACTCTTCACTGTACATCAAGATGAGAGCCATTTGCCCGTGATCGACGACGAGAAACTCAAGCGATGCGAAGAGAGTATTGGTTACAAGTTTGCCGACCAGGATCTTCTGGAGCGGGCGCTGACGCATGGCTCGGCCAAGACTGCAGATCAGCCATCTAATGAACGGTATGAGTTTCTTGGCGATTCGATTCTCGGCATGATTGTCAGTGCTTTGCTCTTTGCTGATTCTGAAGAACTTGATGAAGGTCGGATGACCAAGATCAAAGCCCAAGTCGTCGCCAAGAGTACTCTTGCGGTTGTGGCGGAGAAAATTGATCTCCGGGAATTCATCATCGTTGGCAAGATGTTCGACGACCGCTCAAGTATGAGCCCATCAATTATTTCAGATGCGGTGGAAGCCCTGATCGCTGCCGTTTACTTAGACGCGGGGTTCGATGCCGCCATCGATTTTGTTGTCTTCCACTTCAAATCTGCGGTGGTCGAGGCGATGGAGGATCCTGGAAAGAAAGACTACAAATCAATTCTCGGGCAGTGGTCGCAGAAGACTTACTCTTGCAATCCCATCTATCGAGTGATCGATATGGAAGGTCCGGATCATGACTTGATGTTCTCTGTCAAAGTGGACATTGACGGAGTGACTCTGGCAGAGGCAAAGGGGCAGAGTAAGAAATCCGCTGAACAGGAAGCCGCTCGCCTCGCACTCCTTCAGCAAGGACCCATTTAACTCAGCCATGCGGTCCCTTTCTGATCCAACTCAATTTCGAAAAAGGATGGCGAGATCTTACGGTTTCACCACTGCGGTTGGAAAAAGTAGCAAGGCGCTCGGAGTTTGTTGCGGCAATTTGATCGGTAGCTCGGCGGCTCTTTTTGCTTGCTCCTTGTCGGACCAAGTCAAAGGCTCAATGATCCTGTTGACATCAACAGTGGGTGAAGCTCAAGGACTTGCTGAAGATGTGACGTGGTTTGGTTCGCCGAAGAAGGTTGCCTACCTCCCGACATCCGATGAATCAGGTTTTCTCGCTGGTGCCGGCGAATCAGCTTTTGCCAAACGCCTGGATATTGCGCGCGATCTTGGTGACCCCAAGTCGAACACTCTTGTTGTGAGTTCGATCACGGCTTTTCTTGCAGTGCTTCCCCAGCCAAAAGATCTCGAATCGAGCTCGCTCAACTTAACGGTTGGTGAAGAGAAAGACCGAGAGAAATTGGCGGCTCGCTTAGAGTTGGCGAATTTTGAGCGCGTCTCTCACGTCGAGGTTCCTGGACAATATGCGCTAAGAGGCGGCATCGTCGATATCTTCGACCACCTTGCACTTTCTCCATGGCGGATCGAATTGTTCGGTGATGAAGTCGAGTCGATTCGTAGTTTCGCTCCCGACACGCAACGTTCATTCGCGAAGTTCCCTCATGTGACGCTATCGCTTTCGAGCCCCCATTCTTTGTCGTCTAACGAAGCCGAAGACGGGTGCCGAATGCCCGACCTGATGCACAAGGATGTCACCATTTTGTTGCGCGATGCCGATGGCATCGCCGCTCACATGGATACCCGGAAAGAGCAGAGGGAGCTGTCTGGACGACCCGATAAAGCCGATCACCGCACAGCTCTATTCGGACGTTCTGCCTTTCACTTGGATCGACTACCAGTCGGTGGTGATGGCGTCGATTTTAGCATTACTTCGGTGGCTACCGGCGGCAACGACATGCCCGCAGCCATTGATGCGCTTGACCGGTTTTCTGCACGCGACGCAGCGGTCGTGGTTTGCTTCGTTACCGAGGCGGAGAAGACACGATTCTGGGCGGCCGTCGAAGAAGAGTCAGAGGGTCTACTCTTTGATTCCTTCAACGCCCGCAAATTGAGCGGCGTGATTGGCTCGCTCTATCGCGGGTTCATGTGGCGCGACCAATCTTTCTCTTTGGTCAATCATCGCGAACTCTTCAATATCAATATTCAACGCCGTCGGGTACGTGCCGAGGATGCACCGCTTGGCCGTGCGATTGATGATTTTGTTGACCTCAACCCGGGCGATTTTGTTGTTCATGTCGCCCAAGGAATCGGGCAATTCGTTGGCATCGACACCATTGAGAAGAATGGCGAAACCCAAGAGTTCATGACTCTTCGGTTTGATGACGATGTTCTACTTTACGTTCCGGTCGCAAAAGCTGATTTGGTTCAGCGCTACATCGGCGGCAAGGGCGAAGAGCCCAAACTCTCGAAGATTGGCGGGCGCAGTTGGGCCAAGAAGAAAGATGATGTCTACAAGGCCGTCGCTGATTTGGCGGCCGAGATGTTGGAAACCCAAGCGCATCGGGCCAAGGAGGAAGGTTTTACTTATCCCCCCGATGGTACTTGGCAACACGAATTTGAAGCATCCTTTCCTTACGAAGAAACTCCAGATCAGCTGACAGCGGTTGATGCCATTAAGACCGACATGGAATCGTCGAAGCCGATGGACCGACTTATTTGCGGTGACGTAGGCTATGGCAAAACAGAAGTTGCCATGCGCGCTGTCTTTAAGGCAGTGATGGCTGGACGTCAGGTGGCGGTCCTGGTGCCGACGACGGTCTTGGCGGAACAACATCTTTCGACCTTCCGAGAACGCATGGCTGACTACCCGATCACGGTAGAAGGACTCTCCCGCTTTCGGAGCCGCAAGGAGCAAGCTGAAACAGTTGTCGGGCTGATCGAAGGGCGCGTTGACATTGTCATCGGAACTCACCGGCTCTTGTCGAAAGATGTGCAGTTCAATGATCTCGGACTTCTCATTATTGATGAAGAGCAACGTTTTGGGGTGGCCCACAAAGAGAAAATTCGCAGCATTCGACGGCTGATTGATATCCTGGTGCTGACCGCCACGCCGATCCCGCGAACTCTTCATTTGTCGTTGCTCGGTATTCGCGACATCTCATCTTTGACACAAGCACCGCGCGGACGCCAACCCGTCGAAACGAAAATTGTTCGGTACGACGAAGCGCAAATTCGTGCGGCGGTCCTATTCGAATTGGAACGAGGCGGGCAGTGTTTCTTTGTGCACAACCGAGTCAAGACGATTGAGCGAATCAAGAAAGACCTGCGCCGAATTGTGCCTGAAGCGTCCGTCTTGATCCTTCATGGTCAACAACCAGAGAAGACGATCGAGGCCAACTTGGTTGCTTTTGTGGCCCGTGAAGCTGATATCTTGTTGGCAACGACGATCATTGAATCAGGCTTGGACATTCCGTCTGCCAATACCATCTTTATCGATCGTCCTGATATGTACGGGCTTGCTGATTTGCATCAACTTCGTGGGCGAGTTGGGCGCTACCGCGAGAAGGCACATGCCTACCTTCTGATTCGTCCCGATATCATCTTGACTGGCGACGCCGAGAAGAGAATTCGCGCGATTGAAGAGTTCGATGATCTCGGTAGTGGCTTCCGTATAGCGATGCGCGATCTTGAGATTCGTGGAGCTGGCAATTTGCTTGGGCACCAGCAAAGTGGCCACATTGCAGCGGTCGGCTACGACATGTATTGCCGGCTGCTTGACACGGCGGTGAAGGATCTTAAAAAGAAAAGGGCGGTCTGGCCCGATGAGGTCGACCTGAACTTAAACTTCGAAGCGTTTATCCCCAAGACCTACATCGAGGATCCCAAGCTGAAGCTCGAGATCTATCGGAAGCTCGGGCGCAGCCTGAGTGACTCTGATTTCGACGAAGTCTTGGCCGAGATGAAAGATCGATTTGGCCGCCCGCCAGAAATTGTCCATGAGTTTCTGGACGTCTGCCGTATCCGAGCCTTGGCGGAAAGATTCGAATTGAAACGTGTGGCAAACTCCGAAGGCCGCGGTCTCTTGATTCGACCAGGATGGATGAAATCGGTTCTACGGCGATTGCTGACCTCGGGCGTTGAGCATCGGAGTATCGGGGACAAGGATGTCCTTTTGGTGGCAAAAAGTCCTTTGGAAACTCCAGAGCAGGCTCTACGGTTATTGAGAGAATCGTTGGTTCTCGAGAAGGAATAGGTCTGAAGAGTTGCCACGGCTTGTTGGGCCCCCTAGTGCTGATGATAATAGCGCCCCGTTTTTCTCGTCCAATTTTGGACTTCGAGACGACCGAGGTAAGAAAGAGGTGAGAGTCATGACAACCATGAAGTTGATGATGTTTTTGAACTTTGCAGTCTTGTTCGCTGGCATCGATGTCGCGGCGCAAAACAAAACAGACAACGAGGTTGTGGCAATTGTCAACAAAACTGTGTTGACCAGCTATGACGTGCACAAATCTCTGAAAAAGGCCGAAATTGACCTGAGTTCGATGGCCAATAACGAGCAAGAATACGAGTTCAACACTCGCCTCACGACCATGGTCAGACAAGCACTTCGGGCTGAGGCAGCGGAAAAATCGGGAGTCGCGGTTTCTGAGGAGGAACTCGAAAACCGGAAAATCAAGAAGATCGAAGAGATGGGGGGCGAGGCTGCCTTTGAAGACTTCTTGCGTGGCAAAGGGCAGTCTATCAACCAATACGAGACCGAATTCCAACAGCAACAAGAGCAATCTGCTTGGTTGCGTGTTGTCTCCGGCCGCGGTGGAGCCCGTCTATCCCGTGATCTTCGTCCTCTCTACAATGTTGCTGTGACTCCCAACGAGATGCGGAAGTTTTATAAGAAGAACCTGAAGACCCAATTCACAACGAAGAATGAGGCCCAAATTCGGGTGATCCAGGTTTATTTCCGCAAGGCCACCCGTGGCGAACGTCGAGTCAAGAAACGGCTTCTCCAAGGCCTAAAGCAGAAGCTGAAGACCAAAGCAGATTTTGCTGTCTTGGCCGAGAAGCACAGTGCTCACGGCACCCAAAAGCAGGGTGGCCTCATCAAGTCCGTTGAGAAAGGCAAAGGAGCATTGGTTCCTGAAGCCATTGAAGATGCGGTCTTCCTATCCACAGCCACCCCAGGATCAATCTTGGGCCCCATCGAAGACGTAAACTCCTACTGGCTCGTGAAAGTAGAGAAGAAGGTCGAAGCCAGAACCGTGCCGTTTTCTGAGGCTCAGGCGTCGATCAAGAATTTTCTCGCCCAATTGAAGGTGAGACGGGCGATCCGTGCCGTCGAGCTGGAATTGATCAACAAGGCCTATATCTACCCAGCATCACTTAAGCGCATGATCGTTCGTGGCCTTGAGCAAAATAAATAGAGGCAAAAAGTCACGATTTGTGGGCTGATCGGCCGACTGAGTTTTGAGGCTCAGGCCATGGACACAAGGTCTTCGACATCGTATCCTTCCGTTCCCGGGAAGACCTTTCGATACGAAATCTGTGTAGCTTCTTTAAGTCATTGCAGAAGAGTGGTTTACGGCGACTGGTTCGCCGGCGCTCGAAGATCGTTGGTTGGTGCTAAATAACTGGGAAAAACTGAGATAGAGTGAACCCTGAGAAGGTAACTTCGTTCCAATCTCTGTACTAAGAGAATTTCGATCAACGACCTGCACATCTTGCGGGTTTGGATTTTGAGTCAGCTCCGAGCGAGGGCTGGCAATTGTTTTAAGGAGTGGGTTTCATGTCCTACGAAATGTACCGCCAACAATTCGAGGGGGAAAGTTTTAACGACGTCCTCGTCGAGCAGTTACGCCGGACACCTTGGCTACTGTTTTCCGCAATGGTCCACGCCGCACTTGTCGTGATTCTGATGCTCTTCATGGGTGACCCTGATGAGAACGGTGTCGAAGAGCAAGCTGCCATGGAGATGGAAGACGAGGAAATTCCTGATGAGGAGATCATCGAGGAAGAGCCGCCAGAGGAAGAGCCTGAGCCAGAAGAGCTGGTTGAAGATCCTGTGGAAGTTGACGAAGAAGTCGATGACCACGACGAAGATGAAACCAACGAAGATTACGAAGAGACAAAAGGCGAAGAAGACTTCATTTCTGACAAGCCATTTGACTCCAAGAGCAACAATGACGCGATTGGCCTCGGTGGTGGTGCCGGTGGTAGCTTCGGTGGTCGCCGTGGTGGTCGTAAGCACGCCCGTCGTGGTCGTGGTAAGAAAGCTCAAGCTGCAGTTGACAAAGGTCTTGAATGGCTTTCACGTCACCAATCACCAGATGGTGTTTGGGACTGTGACGGCTTCATGTCCAATGGCGATGCAGAAAAAGGCCCATTGACCGACGGCAAAGGCGCTCCTCAATGGGACGTCGGTGTTTCTGGCTTGTCACTGCTTTGCTTCTTGGGTGCAGGTGAAACTCACCGTAACGGTCAATACCGCAAGACTGTGGCAAAGGGCCTGAAGTGGCTCCGCAACCAACAAGATGGCGAAGGCTGCTTCGGTTCTAAAACCGTTTCAAACTTCACTTACAATCACTCGATCGGCGCCTTGGCGATGATCGAAGCTTATGGTTTGACCAAGAGCCCACTGTTCAAAACATCAGCTGAAAAAGGCATCGCCTACGTTCAGCAATGCCAGAACCCATACAAGGCATGGCGCTATAAGGAAGCAGACGGCCAAAACGATACGTCTGTGACTGGTTGGATGGTCATGGCTCTTAAGTCTGCTAAGAACGCTAAGGTTGCCATCGATGATCGTCGCTTTGGTTGGGCGTTGGACTGGGTCGAGGAAATGACTGACGAAGAGAGTGGTCGTACTGGCTACATCCGTGCCGGTGAACCTCCAGTTCGTGAGCCAAACAAGAAAGAAGAGTTCCCAGGCGAAGAGTCTGAGTCTCTGACAGCTGTTGGTATCTGCTGCCGCGTTTTCTGTGGCCAAGACCCAACACAAGAGAAGATGATCAAGCTTGGTGTTGAGAATCTGCTCTCCAAGAAGCTCCCTGTTTGGGACCAAGCCAAGGGTTCGATCGATATGTACTATTGGTACTACGGCACCCTGGCCATGTTCCAAATTGGTGGTGACGCTTGGAAGAAGTGGAACACAGCCATGAACGAAGCCATCATCGAGCGTCAACGCACCGACGGCAACTTCTCTGGATCATGGGATCCAAAGGGTGCTTGGGGTGAAGCAGGCGGCCGAGTTTACTCGACTGCACTCATGACACTCTGCCTTGAAGTTTACTATCGCTACGGACGTGTGTTCGGTACTGGTAAGTAAATCAAGAGCTGGTTCAATTAGATCGAAGAGAGGTGGGCCAAATTTGGCCCACCTCTTTTTTTGTGCCCGCTTCCAGAGCCAGCGCGTTATCAGTTCGAATGTCGGCCAGTGGCCTTCAGCGCAGTGCATCACAGTACCATCGCCCGGCTTGGTAGTGCACGGGTGTTGCGCAAGTGTCGATCGATGTCTTGGTGTTGGATGACTTAGTTGATTGTGGGGCGGGCAGCCACAGGAAGAGCGTGCTTGCGGTTCTTGCCATGGGCTTAAGGTAGACGATCAGCCACTGGCTTGGAGACAATCCAGAAGCCGACACCTCTTCGGACTTAGGGGTGAGAGGTGTCGGCTTTGATTGATTGGACTCTCAGTCGGTTGAGTTGGCAACGAAGCGAGTGAAGTCCATGCTGGTCAACATGCCAGCTGGACGCCCATCGCCATCGAGGACAACGGCTCGGTGCACACCAGCGCCAAAGAGGCACTTGGCAGCAGCTTCTATTTCATCCTCCGCTGAGACGGTGATGACATCCTTGATCATTGCCTCTTTAACATTCATGACTCGCCACGCACCGCGGGCGGGCTGAGAGAACACCGGTGAGTGCCAATCAGGATCAAGAAGCTTCGGGCGTTCGGCTCCATCATGGGCAAAGTGAAGAACCTGCCCGATGGAAATAAGACCTTCCAGTTGCCCGGAATCACCGATTACCGGCAAGCCACTGATATGATTCTCTTTCATGATGTCACAGACGTCGCCCAATGAACTGGTTGGCGCGGCCGTAACTAAGCTGGTGCAATCGACTAAATCACGTACTTTCATTGCAGTACCTCCAAGTTCAGTAGAGCAATCGCTATGCCATCGACAAAGCGCGGAGAGGGGAGGACTAGCCCCCTTTGGCTTAGAATAATGGGGGATATGCCCACGTCTGTGTGGAAGATCCCTCTATTCGTGTGACCAATAGAAGCCCGGCCTGGAATCGGCTTGCTGCTTAATTCACCCGTTTCAGGGCGAGAGACAAGATCTCCGTGGCCGTCGGCATGGATTGGTAGATGGTAGTAAAGAGCTTCGCTTCTGGAGATGGGACATCCTTCAGATCATTGGCCCATGCTGGTGGGATTGTCTGATAGAAGAGTCGCGCAATGATGACCATGTTGGAAGGGTCTCTTTGACCTAAATCGAGGTCGTAATGAACGACGTCGCTGCCTGCGATGAAGTCCTTGTCGCCGCCGATTCCAACCGGTTTGGTCTTCTTGGCATAGGGGCCATCGGCACGCCAACCCATCGGCAGAAGTCGATTGTCCTTGGCATAGCGGGCCATCGCGACAAGCTCGGTCGTTGGTTTCCCCTTGGCGTCGAACACGACCGTTTCCCAGACTGGGATTTGGGTCGATTTGGTGACGACATCGACATGTGGCAACCCCAGAGGTTCCTTCACGTCGGTGAGTCGCCCGTCTTCCTCATAACCCCCGGAAAGGAAGACTCTCTCGCGACCTTGGTTTACCTCAACAGCCAGCCAAATGCGTCGGGACGGATAGCCACTTGGCAGTTTGTGTCCCGTGCGATTCTCGACTTTGACGTCAAAGCGAAGCCGATTGTCCTCAAAGCGGGCGTTCATCACGGTGGTCTTAGCTGTCGAGTCGGCTAATTGCTTGCGCGTGGCGATAGCAGCTTGTTTCAAGGCCTGAACCGGTGCCGTCACACCGAGTTTTTCACGATTCGCAGCGAGAATATCGAGCATGTAGGCGTTGCCCCCAAAGAAGGCATGACCGCGATAGTTGGGGCGCGCTTTGACGTTGAAGTCGCCGCCATTCGGGGCGCGAACCACTCGAACATCGCCGTAGTCTGGCATATGGCATTGCTGGCACGATTTGGCGTTCTTGCCGCCATCGGCAAAATCACTGTTCAACCATTCCAGGTAAGGAGTTTGCTCCGGAAACGCTTCGGCTCCAATAGCATGATGAGTTTCGAGCGTATGGCAGCTGCCGCACAGCCCTGAAGACTTAATGTGGGGCCCGTGAGTCGGGGTAAAGCGAGCAAACATCTGCATCGGACCATTCGCGGGCTCTGGATAGGGGCCGTAGATGATACGTCCAGTGCGGATGTCGAGGTTGCCATTAAAGCTAATATCTTTGCCAAAGTTGTCAGGACGCGCTTGATGGCAAACGGTGCAGGAAACACCGTCTTCAGCCAGGCCCTTACCAACCATGTCATGGAGGCGAGGGGGCTCAAAGCCGCCTAATCGAGCCGTATGACTGACCATGGGAGCATGGCAAGTGGTGCAGAGCTTCTCAATTTTGGCGGCACTCTCAGGGTGTGCCAGCGTTGCTTTGGAGACTTGGGCGCGCCAATACGGGTCACGGAAGGAATTCGCCATCATGGATGTTTGCCACATACTATGAGGTGAAATGTCAGCACCGTTGGCGCTGCGCATAGCTACGGCTTCTGATGATGCACTGTGACAGCGAGCGCAGCCATCGGCTGTCGCGAAAACACTATTTGCGCTTTCGGGGGCGATGCCACGTCCCCAAGAGGGGCCCTCAGGCAATCCGAATTGCCCAAAACTTGTCAGGCTTGCCATAAAAAGAACGACGAATACGTAGCTTGTGGACTTCATCAGACGGCTCCTTTGTCGTCTTAATCTGTGAATGAAATCGTGCTTTTACAAGTGATTAATTGCCATGCGTGAAAGCCCCCGTCGATGATTTTCTTGTGCGGAATTCGCCCCAGTCGAAGAGCGAGACTTGCATGGCCCCATTGTCACTAAGACTCCGTCTCAAGACGGTTTGTGAGCGATCCTTGCGTCTATGAACGCCTCCCGTCAGATCTATGAATCCGATAGGCGGACCGGATGTATTGGCACGAAGTTTGCCATGCAATGCCCCAAGTGAGAGACCTCGATTACGACTTTGTGCGAAGTCTTGCTCACGAAGAGAGAAACCTCCCGATGCACAATGGAGAGAAGGAGTGAAGCGTTGTCTTTGAGAAAACAAAAGCTCAGCACCATGATCACGTTCTTGTCGTTAATCACAATCCCGGCGCTATTTGGCGTCTTCTGGGCACCCACGGGAGCAGCGACGCCCACGACAAAACAGGCCGACTTAGCCGAGGGGTTCGCCCTGTCGGATTGGCCGATGTCGAAGAATGCAGCTTTTGGGAAGGTTGTCTATGCCAAATATTGCATCGGTTGTCACGGTGATACCGGATTGGGTGACGGCGAAGCCGCCGCATTCCTCGATCCATTGCCGCGCAATTTTCAGCGAGGGGCGTTTAAATTCAGAACGACACCATATGGCAAGCTGCCTGTCCTCGCCGACATCGTGAAGACCATTACCTGCGGGCTTCAAGGATCGTCGATGCCAGAATTCAGGTTGATGCCGCGCACGGAAAAAGAAGCCGTTGCTGAATACGTTCAACACGTGGCCACTTTCCCCGCCGCCAAGAGTGCTGTTTCTCGCGCCATGAAGAAGCGGCAAGCATCGCTTGAAGAGATCCTTGAGTCTGAAATCGACAGCATTAAGGAAAGCGTTTGGAGCAAGGAAATCGGAAGACTTCAGCCGATACCTGTTCCACCGTCCCCCAAAGTGACGGACAAGCTCCTGGCCTTGGGCAAGAAACGCTACCTCGACGAATGCAATCGTTGTCATGGTGATTCTGGGCGTGGTGATGGCATCTCATCCTTCACTCTTCGCGATTGGAAGGACCAGCCGATTATGGCCCGTGATTTTACCACCGGTGTTTTTCGCGCTGGTAGTAAGCCAGAAGATATCTTCACTCGCATGCGGACCGGTGCCACCGGAACGCCAATGCCTGCCATTCGCGGACCGGACGATGAGATCTGGGCCCTGGCCCATTACATTCTCAGTTTGAAAGACCCTCAGGCATACACGAGCCGGATCCATTCTGGTTGCGGAATTCCAGGAGGCGACAGTGACAAGTAACACGCCCAATGAACCAGCGATCGAGGCTCAATTAGATTCACAGAAGCTGGTCGAACATAAACTAGTAAAGTACCACATCGTCGCCGCCCTCTCATTCATGATGTGCTCGATGCTGACGGGACTTCTCATCTCGCTTCAGTTCTTCAATCACAATCCTCTCGACGGCGTGTCCGAGTATTTCTCATTCGGTCGTCTGCGTCTGATTCACACCAATCAGATTGCCTACGGTTTCCTCGTCAATGGTTTCTTGGGAATGCTTTACTACGCAGTCCCACGGATGACCGGGCGCCCGGTTCTCAACAAGAAACTTGGCTTCGTCATCTTTGGTGTCTGGCAAACTCTGATCGTGCTCGTGACCATCGGTTTCTTGCTGGGCAAAGCACAGGCTGTGGAATGGGGCGAGACACCAA
>JBLINQ010000126.1:0-15351 GCA_047639315.1 Planctomycetota bacterium | reverse complement strand
CTGCTTCATCAAGGCGGTGGCTGACGGTAACCTTGTGCCAATCATCTTTACCTCTATCGAACAGGGCGTTGGAGCAGGGGGCGTCTTAGACGCCATCGAGGACTTGTTTCCCAGCGCCGGGCATGCCCATACTGTGACTGTCTGGAAGGATGCCGATTGTAGCGGCGAATCCAAGGAACGTCCGCTGAACGCCGACGAGCCCTTCCTCGGACAGATTTTTAAGCTCACCGTCGACAAACACGTGGGCAAGATTAGCTACATGCGGGTTTACTCAGGCTCGTTGCATAACGGCGACTACTTCTATCATGCCGAGGGTGGGCGCAAAGAAAAAATTGGCCACATCTGCACTCCCATGGGCAAGGAACTTATTGCTCAAGATTCTGGAGTTGCCGGTGAGATCGTCGCTCTCACTAAGATCGATTCACTTGAAATTGGACACACGATTTCTGCTCATGAAGACTGTGGCTTCTTGATGAACATTCCGTTCCCTAAGCCCATGGCAGAAGTTGCGGTGCGCCCTAAGTCGCGGGCCGATGAAACGAAGATCAGCGAAGCGCTCCACAAACTCTGCGACGAAATTCCGACATTCAAAATCATGCACCGGGCCTCTACCAATGAGACCATCGCCTCCGGCATGTCCGCTTTGCATCTCGAGACGACATTCAAGCGAATGAAAGATCGCTACGGCATCGAGGTCGAGACGGCGCCTGCCAAAGTCCCATATCATGAGACGATCACTTGCGCTGCTGATGGCCATTGTCGTCACAAGAAGCAATCCGGTGGTCGCGGCCAATTCGGAGAAGTATTCCTTCGTATTGAACCAGCCGAAGAAGGTGTTGGGCTCGATTTTCAATGGAATGTTGTCGGCGGTTCGATTCCGACCAACTTTGCTACGGCCATTGAGAAAGGCATTCGGGAGAAGATGATTCACGGTGTCATCGCCGGCCATCCGCTCAATGATGTGCGCGTCTTTATCAATGACGGCAAGTATCATGATGTCGATTCGTCGGAAGCCGCTTTCAAGATTGCAGGGGCCAAGGCCTTTGCTGATGCTGTTTCAAAAGCGCGACCAGCTCTGCTTGAACCAATCGTTGAGGCTGAAATTACAGTTCCATCAGAGCACATGGGTGATGTCTCTGGTGACCTAAGCACTCGGCGAGGACGTATCCAAGGCATGGATGCCAAGGGCGTCATGCAGATTATCATCGCTCGGGTGCCCAGGGCTGAGATGAGTGAATACCCACGGGTCATCACCGCACTCACGCATGGGGAAGGATCTTTTAGCTACGAAGAGGCTGGTTACGAGCAAGTTCCAGCCAATATTCAGAAGCAGATCATGGATGCCTTCAAACCCAGGGAAGAAGAAGATTAACCTCTTTTCTTCGATTGAATTTTCATGGAGCGAGCATTCACACGAATGCTCGCTTTTTTCTTGTGCCGCCGTTCATGCTCAAAGGCATCCTCAGGACTCATCTATCGTAGAACCTCCGGCAAAACTCACTCTCGTGGCGATCCTAAATAAACCCATCTGATCGCATAATGATCAAATGCTAATTCCCAGCATCATGTCGTCCGATATGGACATTGGACATTTCTTGGGTATCGACCCTAAATCCAAGCGCGCGAAGATGAACCGTATTGGGGAGGTGGCGATGTTCACCTTGGAGGAGTTACTACAGGGCTTGGTTGAACGAGGAGGTTCCGACCTTCACGTGACCGCCGGAGCAGCGCCTAAGTTTCGTATAGATGGCGAGCTTATTGATGCCGGTGCCGAGTTCTTAGAGCCAAAAGAGACCAAGAGGCTGATCTACAGCATCTTGAACGCAGAACAGATTGCCAAATTTGAGAAGAATCACGAGCTTGACTTGTCATTTGGCATTGCTTCTCTCGGTCGATTTCGAACCAACGTTTTTGTTCAACGTGGTGCGGTGGCTGGGGTATTTCGAGTCATCCCGTATGAGATCAAGGGATTCGAGGAACTCGGATTACCCCGAGAAGTCTGTGAGAAGATCTGCAATCTTCCCAAGGGTCTTGTGCTCGTAACTGGAGCGACAGGTTCAGGGAAATCGACAACTCTTGCGGCTATGATCGATCAGATCAATCAAACACGACGGCAACACATTGTGACTGTAGAAGACCCGATTGAGTTTCTTCACCAGAATAAGAAGTGCCTCTTCAACCAGAGAGAGGTCGGAACTGACACTTTCAGTTTCGACAATGCTCTGCGCAGCGTTCTTCGCCAAGATCCAGACATCGTCTTGATCGGTGAAATGAGATCGATGGAGACAATCGAAGCAGCTCTCACTTTGGCTGAGACGGGGCATTTGACTTTTGCCACGCTTCATACTTCTGATTGTGTTCAGACGGTCAACCGGATCGTTGATGTATTTCCGGCGGGGCAGCAGCAACAGATTCGCACGCAGTTGTCCTTTACTCTGCAAGCGGTCTTCTGCCAGCAGCTGATTCCGTTGGCGAATTCCAAAGGGCGAGCTATGGCATCGGAAATCATGTTGTCAAACACCGCTATTCGGGCGCTGATTCGCGACAATAAAGGCCATCAGATTTACTCGCAAATTCAAACCGGCGGCCAGGCTGGCATGAACACGATGAACATGTCTATGCACGATCTTTATAGCCGCAGGTTGATCTCCTTAGATGAAGCTGTAGCCCGATCAACTGACCCAGAAGAACTGAAACGACTGATTTCGAGCCCGCACGTCCGAGTGTAATGCGAAGAGACGTAGCAAGAGAGACATACCATGGCGAAATTCAAGTATAAAGCTAAGAACGCAAAAGGTGAGACCGTTTCCGGTACCACAAATGGTTCAACGCAAGACGAAGCAGTCCAAAAGCTTGGACGTCAAAACCTTGTCGTCGTGAAAGTGAAAGAAGTTGCTGAACGCGGTGAAAAGCGGAATGCAAGGGCCAAGCCTTCCGTCGCCAAGGGCGAGCTGGAATTGTTCACCCGTCAATTGGCGACGATGATCTCGGCAGGTATTCCCTTGCTTGAGTGTCTCGAAATTCTCCGCGAACAAGCCCAGAGTGCTGGGTTTTGTAATTGCGTGGGCTTCGTCATTGATGACATTCGGGGTGGTACCGATCTGTCATCGGCTATGGGCAAATACCCCAAGGTCTTCTCGGAAATCTACGTCAGCATGGTGCGTGCAGGTGAAGCCTCGGGACAACTCGATGAAATTCTCGATCGACTTGCCGAGTACTTGGAATCAACTGCTGCGCTTAAGCGCGAGATCAAATCGGCGATGACCTATCCGGTTGTTTCCTTAGTGATGGTCGTAGCTATTACGGGCTTCTTGATGATCTGCATTGTGCCGAAGTTCAAAGAGATCTTTGATGGTCTCGAAATTGAGCTGCCGGCGCTGACGGTCATGGTGATGACAGCTTCGTTGTTCATGAAGAGCAATGTGACCGTTTGTCTTGGCGGTCTCGCAGCCATGATCTTTGGTTGCAAAGCTTGGAAGAGCACTAAGTCAGGCAAGGTCTTCTTTGACCACCTGACCATGCGACTGCCCGTTTTCGGACCCTTGTTTCGCAAGGTGGCCCTGTCGCGCTTCGCTCGGACGTTCTCGACTCTCATCAAGAGTGGTGTGCCGATCCTTGGTTCCTTGGAAATCGTTGCCGACACAGCTGGTAACACCATCGTCGCAACCGCCGTTCGGGACTCTCTTGAGAATGTTCGCCAAGGTGAAACGCTGTCCGAACCTCTTGGCAATCACTGGATTTTCCCACCTATGGTTGTCCGCATGGTGGGCATCGGTGAAAAATCTGGCGCGTTGGAACACTTGCTGAGCAAGATTTCAGATTTCTATGACCAACAAGTTGAGGCGGAAGTGAAAGCGCTTACCAGTCTCATTGAACCGCTCATGATTGGCTTCATGGGAATCATGGTGGGCGGCATCGTCTTGGCCGTATTCCTACCGATCATGAAGCTCCAGGCATCCTTGACACCCGGAGGTTAGACCTTCAGAAGCCCGTCGAGGTCGACCTCTCTCATATTGAGAGAATGAACGACCTCAACGGGCTTTTACTATGATTATTACTTTAAGTATACGAATAATGTTGACGATGAGTGTTATTGTCGACGACCCTGTTTTAAAGGCGCCTCACAGAAAAAGACCTGAAATGCCAAGCATCTTCCTCAAAAGCCGATCGAACGCCTTCCGCATCGCCCTTTACCCATTGGCGGTCATTGCAGTTGCTGTTTTGGTCTACCTCGGTTGGGTGAATGAACCTGAACCCGAGATTGGATCCCGGCTTTCCAGCGCTGGAACGCTGGCTCAGTCCGGCGCTTACAACTTGGCGGAAGAACAACTGGTCGCCATTTTTGATGCCGAACCCAACAACCGGCATGCCTGGTTGCTTCAAGGACTTATCGACGAACGTCGGAACGACCATCAAAAGGCCATCCAGAGTTACCGCGCTGCTTTGAAAGTGACGGACGAACCAGAGCTGGCCCGAGACATTCACCTCTCGATTGCCGACTTGTTTCGTCGCCTCGAAAACCATGATGCAGCCCGAGGTGAATTGGCAACTGTGGAATCTACTTCCGGCAAGTCCGTCGCTACCCAGCGTCTCCGAGGAATCATCGCCTGGAGTGAGGGCAATTATGACGCTGCCCGAACACGTTTCGGTGACGCCAAAAAATTGGATCCGACCAATCTCGAGGTCGACTCTCTGAAAGCCGGGACGTTGATTGAAGAGGCCCGTCACGCCGAGGCCCTCACTGTCCTCAAGAAGATCCCCGATGATGAGAAATCGGCGTGGCCATATTGGCAAACACTGGCTCGATCCTGCATGGAATCGGGCGACAACGAAGGCGCCAAGAAGGCGCTTGCGAAATTCGTTCAACTGGACCAACGAGGCAAGGTGATGGTGCAGAACGATGAGTTCTGGAATCAGCACACTGAAGCGACCGAGTTGGGTGAGCTTTTGAATGATTGAAGAAACAACCGTGGATTGTTTCTGGGTGACGATGTCATCGAGAGAAGAGTCTGCGGAAGTGAACGCGAGTTTTGGCGACGAGCCTTTTGGCATCGCACCGCAATAATTCGTGTTTGAAACCGAGTCTTAGGCGACGGGGGTGTATCCCGCACCGCATGATTCTTGGTCAATAAGGTTGCTGAGCGTTTTTCGCGCTCTGCGGAAACAGGAGACTCACATAATGGTGAAGTCGAATAATCAAGGTTTTACGCTAATTGAACTTATGATCGTGGTGGCCATCATCGCGATTATCGCGGCAATCGCTGTTCCAAACTTGTTGAGCGCCCGTTTGGCTGCCAACGAATCGAACGCTATTGCAACACTTCGTCAACTGGTCTCATCGCAGGCTCAGTTCCAACAAGGTGGCTCGATTGATGCTGATGCCGATGGCACCGGCGAGTACGGCTTCTTTGGTGATCTTTCTGGTTTCTACCAGCTCGACTCCCATGGCGGACCTGTGAACGCTAACTTTTTGAATCCGCCAGTATTGTCTGCTTCTTTCCGCAACATCAATGCTGCGGGTGAAGTGACGAAGAGTGGCTACATCTTCCAGATCTACGTGGCAACAGCCGCTGGAAGTGGCGTCGAAACAGGGGTCCCAGCTGCTGGTACTGGCCACGTCGTTGCAGATGCTGATGCTGCTGAACTCACATGGTGTGCTTATGCATGGCCTGGTGACTTCGGTAACACTGGTAACCGTGCTTTCTTCGTGAACCAAGCTGGTGAAATCATGTTCACCAACCAGGCCGTTGGTCAAGCATACGATGGCGCAGGCAATGGCCCAGCTGCTGAAGATGCCTTCATTGCAGGTACTGCTGCCGGTGTGATCACAGCCAACACAACACCAGGTGTTGCTGCTGCTGGCCTCGAAGTTTGGGTTACTCTCTAAGAGAGTCGCCGACGAGCTAACCCTGTCGATCCCTCTTTGCTCACTTGAGCGAGTGATCGAAAGGAAGCTCAGTCAAATTAGGACTGCGTGCAATCATTCTTGATGGCACGCAGTTTTTTCTTGTTCAATCCGTCGGCGAATCGCGGAAGCCTATGCTGGCAAGTTGAAGAGGCGCCTGGTGTTGGCGGCGGTTTTCTGCATGGTTTCAGCCAATGTCCAGCCCCGCAACTCGGCCACCTTCTCAGCAACTTCCCGGACCAAGGCCGGTTCATTTCTCTTACCGCGCCGAGATTGGGGCGGAAGGAATGGGCAGTCGGTCTCGATGTGAAAGCGGTCTTCTGGGACGGCGACACAGGCGGCGCGTAAGTCGTTCGATTTCTTGTAGGTCAGCGGGCCCGCAAATGAAATGTCGAAGCCTAAGCGAATGGTCTCTTCCATCTGCTCGGCATCCCCAGAGAAACAGTGCATCACTCCTCTCAATCCAGGAGCTTCCTGTCCAAGAGTCTCCAAGAAATCAGCAATCGAATCACGGGTGTGAATGATCAGTGGCAGATCATGTTTCCGCGCCAACTCAAAATGCCTCGACAGGGCGTCTTTTTGTTGAGCGGGGGTCGTATCATCCCAGTAATAGTCGAGGCCGGTCTCGCCAACGGCAATGACAGAATCCTCTTGGAGGAAGCCGTCAAGTGCTTGCCAGTCGTCTTCGGTAATGCCAGTCAAGTTGTTGGGGTGGAAGCCAGCAGTGGCGTAGATGGAGTCATCTCCTCGGGCCATCTCGAGGGCTTTGCCGCAGGTCTCGATGTCGATGCCAACGACGATGAAGCCTTCAACTCCAGCGCTACGAGCCCTTTCCATGACCTGATCACGATCTTGGTCGAACTTTTCCCAGTAGAGATGTGTATGGCTGTCAATCATAGTTGGATCATAGCTGAAGCCGATGAGCGTGCAAGCTGTGCTTAGAAGCGCTAACGTGGACAGTGGACGGATTCGGCGGTATTATTGGCCGTTCCACGAAAAGAGAAAGAACTGACTTCACATGGCCGAAAATAGCAAATCCACCGTCGCTCTCCTGGGCATCATCACCGTTGCTTGCTTGGGGGGGAGCGCTGTACTTTGGGCGTCTTTTCGCCAGAGTGAGGCGAATCTCCAGGAAGGTCTTCGGCAATCGGAAATGCGGGCTACGACGATGGCCATCAAGTTCGAGCGTCTTCAGAAATTTGCGGCCGAAAACGTAAAGCCTAGCGTCCAACCAGAATCGGTCGTGAGCGAAGGCGAGCTCGAGGTTTTGACTGAAAAACTGAGACTCGCGTCTGAAGACCTTAATAAGTCAAAGTTGGAAGCCGAGCGTTATAAGGGAGCTCTTGAAAAGTACCAAAAGGGGATGAAAGCAGCCGCAAAGCTCCAAGGTGAAATGAGAGCGGATTTGACGAAAGAGAAAAATCGCACCAAGGAACTTGCGGCCGCTCTTGATGTGATTCGTGTCGAGAAGAAGAAGCTCCAAGAAGCTCTGTCGAAATTGAGAGGTCTGAAGGAGAAGATCAAAGAAGTTGAACTACCGAAGAATCTGCCTATCCCCGGCAAGGGCGACTCCGACTCGAGCCACGTGCCGTCGATTCAGAGCCGGGCTAAGCTCGTTGTTAAGCAGAAAACCGTGCAGGATGAGGCTGACACATCCTTGCGAGATTGGGTCGCCAGTATCTTGAAGGCCGGGCCTGACAAGATTGCCCAATTAGTCCGTCTTGCAGGTGATGATCCTCGGATCGGAACCGCCGTTGCCGAGATCCTCAACCAAGCGGATCTCACCATGGCAGCCTTGGCTTATATGGAGTTGGCCCCCTGGTGGACTTTCGATCGCATCGTCGCCCGCGCCGGAGAGGGTCTTCCTCGTTCCGAGTTGAGTGTCGAGCGATTAGGGCTGCTGATTCACAAAAAGGCTCAAGCTGAATCCCGCACCATCGCCGACGACGAATTCTCAACCGGCATTTTAGGAGCAGCCCAGTTACGCTACTTAGCGACAAGGCCTGTTCACCAAGTTCCCATCACATCGTTCCTGAAGTTGATGAACACGTCCGATTCTGACGTCGCGAGGGAAGCCTCGCAGGCGCTGATTGACCCAAGGCGGCGACACGAGTGGATTTCTGCGGTCTTGGACAAGAGAGCAACAGGCGGCGCATACCCTGAACGATTGGAAGCTTTTGTTTGGGAGAAATTAGAAAGCTCGGTCGCATCGAGTGTGGCTTTGGCTCGGCACGACCCGAGCATCGCCGAGAAGCTAAGAAATCGAATACCCGTTTGGGCGACGGATCGATCAGACGATGTCGTTCGGCGTGTGGCTATGGAGACGCTTCAACTGTTTGGCACTAAGAAGGAAGCTGAACACGACAAGTGGCAGGGTACTTGGGGGCAGGTATGGCCCGAGTTCAAGGCGGCCAACACCGACCTACTCAGCTGGCTGGGGCAGACCTCTCAAGATCGCCGAGTCATGCGGGAGGTTCTGGCGTCGCCAAGTTTCGGATGCGCCAACATTGACAATGCCTTGGTTGCATCGAGATCGGCACTCGCCGCCACGGTTCTAAAGCTGTCAAGCATCGGCGGCAAGGGTCCGGCCTTGAAGACTCTGTGGATGGAAATCATCGAGCAAGACCAGCCCCTCGTCATTCCGCTCATGGTTGACGGATTGAGCACCGCTCCACAATCCACGGCCATGGAGATTGCAACTCGGCTGATGAAAATCGGTAATCCGGCGGGTGAGGCCTGGTTTCGCTCGAGTCTCGACAGTGACTTTGATCGCCGGATGGCGACTGTCGAGAGGCTCTTTGAAATTGCCACACCACTGGCTCATGAAGTGGCCCAGTCGTCCATCGTTGGCAACGGTGATCCTCGGACAACATATCGTGTTGTTGAGTTAGGCTGGGAAGAAGATGTCAGCATGTCCAGCGAACGCATTGCCCAGGTTCTCCGTTCGCCTTTTCTTGATCCGATTCGCTTAGATGTCTATATGGCTTACTTCGAACGGTGCCTTGGTGACGAGCTTCCTGGTATGGTGGCCGAGGCTCTTTTCGACCCGAGTGCAGAACGCCACGAGACCTTGCTCGACTACCTCTCCTATTGTCCTGACCAGAGGCTGTTGCCCCTGCTATCGCGTTATCTTGAATCTGATCGGAGTCAAGTCCGGGAGTCGGCTTTGAGGTCTTTGGTTCCCTTGGAGCTGGCGGACATTATTGGCGACTTGCTCAAGCTCATTGCTGATCCTGAGCCCATGGTCAAAATCCAACTTGCCCGTTGCTTGGGATCGTTGAGCGGTGACTCTGTGGCCCGAGGAGGGCTGTTGGTGTTGTGCAAAGACGACAGCGCCTTCGTGCGGGAGGCGTCTTATGATGCAATGGCGACCCATGTACCAGAGAAGCTTATGCCAGCGCTGCGCTTTGGGATTCGGGACGAAGCTCGGGATGTGGCTGTTGCCGCAGCCAAGACAATGATTGAAACAGGAAGTCCTGATGACGCAGCGTATGATCTTCTCTTCAAGACAGTTGAAGATCCATGGTTGGGTGTTTCGACCATGAACTTTCTGAAATCGAAACTTGGGCAAGAGTTCAAGACGCGGGACGAATGGCGAGCTTGGTGGGCCACGAGGGGCAACAAGTAGGCCGGTTTCGTTCTGAGTAGGCACAAAAAAAGAGGCGAGGGCATTTGCCCTCGCCTCTTTTTCGTATTGATCTTACATGCCCATGTACTTCGGACCACCTGCATCCGAAGGGACGGTCCAAGTGATGATCTGGTAAGGATCCATCACATCGCAAGTTTTACAATGCACGCAGTTTGAAAAGTTAACCTGCATGCTCCTTCCAGAACCGTCGCCATTGTCAACCATTTCGTAGACAGAGGCGGGGCAGAATTGCTCGCAAGGATTGCCAAACTCTTCAGCGCACTTGGTGGCACAGACGTTGGTGTCGGTGATCTTCAAGTGACTCGGCTGGTTCTCTTCATGAATCGCGCCCGCGTTGAAAACGGCCGTGACCTTGTCAAAGGTGAGCTTGCCGTCGAATTTCTCTTCGGCAGGACCCCAGTGAGCATGCTGCATGCTCTCATGATCTTGTTTGACAGGAACACGATCTTTGAAGATCTTGCCACCCAGCATCTTGGATAGGGTGCCTAAGAGGCCACCAACCCAGAAACCGTGATGGAAATAAGCGCGCCAATTGCGAGTCTCATGGAGCTCTTTGTGCAACCAGCTTTGGCGAAACATTGTGTCGTAAGCGGAAAGCTGTGGTTCATCAAACTTGTCGACAGCGATTGCATCCAAAAGGACGTCTGCTGCCAGCATGCCTGACTTCATCGCGGTATGGATGCCCTTGAGGCGAGCGATGTTCAACAAGCTGCCACTGTCACCAATGATGAGGAAACCGGCGCCGAAGGATTTTGGACGGGCCCAGTAGCCACCTTCAGGAACTGTCTTAGCACCAGCTTTCACCAAGGTACCCCCGTCGAGGAGTTCCTTGAATTTCGGATGCTTCTTCCAGTTCTGCATAACGGAGTGGGGGTCGAAGACGGGATCGCCAGTATCGAGGGCTGAAACAAACCCGATGGAAATGCGCGTGTCGGACATCGCGTACATCCATGAGCCACCATATTGGTCGTTATTAAGGGGCCAGCCAGCAGTGTGCCAGACTTGTCCCTTAAAGACTCGGCCCTCTGGGATATCCCAGATCTCTTTGATGCCGGTGCCATAAACCTGAGGGTTCTCGCCACCAAGGTCGAGTTTCTCAACCAAGCTCTTGGTGAGTGATCCTCGAGATCCTTCGCCTAAGACCGTGGCCTTGGCAAAAATATCTGTTCCTTGTTGGTAGCTCGGACCAGGATTTCCATCCTTGTCCAATCCCATGTCCATGGTGCGAACGCCAATGACACGATCACCTTCGTAAAGAACCTCGTGACCTGGGAAACCCTCGCAGATCATCACCCCGAGCTCTTCGACCTTTTCCTTCAACCAAGCACAAATCTTGGAGAGGCTAACGATGTAGCAGCCCTTTGCATGCAAGGTCGGTGGAACAGATGGGAATGGGAGGGCAAAATTCTCGGTCAGAAAGTAAACACTCTCGCCCGTCACCGGTGAATCGATGGGGCAGTCGTCTTTCCAGTCTGGACCTAGGAGTTCCTCGATGGCACGCGGGTCCATGATGCCACCAGAGAGAATGTGTGCGCCAACTTCTTGGCCCTTCTCAATGATCGCAATCTCGGCTTCGCGGCCTTGTGCCTGAAGATTCTTGGCCAATCGGTAAGCTGCAGCCAAATTGGCTGGACCAGCACCGACAAACAACACGTCTACTGAAAACTGTTCTCGTTCCATGGTCGACGATTCTAACGGCCTTACGGGACTGAGACAGGGCATTCTTGCTCTGATTTTTTGGTTTTCGCGGAAAGTCTCCTATCTGGGACCCCGGAAGAAGGAAGAACTAGGGAAATCCGAGTCAGGAACGGCCTTGATGGGATCAATGCGCGCCCTATAATGCGCCACTTACTTAGCGCTTCGGCTCAAATCGAGGCGCTCTGTTCTGTGATTGGTGGCGTGGCCGAACGGTTAGGCAACGGATTGCAAATCCGTGTAACCCGGTTCGATTCCGGGCGCCACCTCTTTTTATGCCTTCACGGTGGGTCCAAGATGACCCTATTCGCACTCTGGGGTGCCCATGGATTCGTGGCTGTCTGTCATTGGTGGGCTCATCCTGCTGCTCTTGGGAGCTGAATTGCTCGTTCGAGGGGCAGTTTCATTGGCGATACGCGTCAATATGTCGCCTACGACCGCGGGCTTGACCATTGTCGCCCTCGGTACCTCACTTCCTGAATTGATGATTACCGTCCAAGATCAATGGAGTGGCAGCGGAAATATCGCTGTTGGCGGAATTATTGGCTCTAACATCTTCAATATTGGTGCCATTCTCGGACTTTCTGCAGTGATTTTTCCGGTTTCGATCCAGAGTCGGACCCTCAAACTAGAGCATCCCTTCTTACTCTTGGCGACCGGCATCTTAGGCGTCATGATTTGGGATGGGCGGATCACGCGCGTCGAAGGTTATATCCTGCTCTCTTTGACCGCCTCTTTCATCATCACGCTCCTGAGTCGAGTCCACAGTTCTGCGGCGAAGAAAAGGGCGGCCCAAGTCAAAGAAGTGGTATCTGAGTTTCAGCCGACGAATCGCCCGCTCTATTTGGATGTTTTCTACATCATCGCTGCCATTTTCTGCCTTCATTTTGGAGCCGAACTCTCCGTTCAGGGGGCGAGAGCATTAGCGTTAGCCTGGGGTTGGAGTGAGTATCTCATCGGATTGACCATCGTGGCCCTGGGAACAAGCGCTCCAGAACTGGCAGTTTCCATCATCGCAGCGCTTCAAAAGCGAACCGAAATTGCCATCGGCAACATCATTGGTTCATGCATTTTCAACATTACTTTTGTGTTGGGAGTGGGCGCAGCCATGGGCGACTTACCGATCCGAGAAGAAGTCATCACTCATGACATTTGGTGGTTGCTTGGCCTCGGCATCTTGATGGTGCCGCTGATGGTTCGTGGGCGGAGCCTGGGACGCGTAGATGGATGTCTCCTAATCTTGGCCTTCGTCGTCTATTACTACGGTGTCATCGTCGGTTATTAGTCGACTTCCTCCTCCTCCTCTTCACAGCATTGACCCACGCATTCCTGCATAGTTATTCAGGAAAGGGCCACTTTATGCAGTTATTTCACTGGTGATAAATATTCACTTTCTGTGGGTTCGAAATCCTTTGCATTGAAGGGGGTGATTTTGACCTAGTGCAGGGGATTACCGACAACAGGAGTGCATTGATGAACACGACCCCATGGCTGAAAATCGCGATTTCTTGCGCCGCCTTTGCGCTCCTTAGCGTCACATCGTTTGGACAGATTTGTCCACCGACGCCACCAGGCTTTGACGGCCTCACTGGTTCGCCCAATGGCCCTTTGAATCACAACAGCGCATTGTTGAATTTCATAACACCCTTCAATTCATCGAACGCAGCGAATATGGACAACGTCGCGGAGGCGCACATGGGTCAGGGGATTGCTGTTCAATTCAGCGATACGCGAGTCCCTGCAGGATCCCCGTTCACATTGGCTTACAGTATCGGTTTGAAACCAGCGCCTCTTTCAATTCCAACGGTTGTTGATGGAGATATTTGGCTGGACGTCAATTACCAACCCAATTTTCATACCATCATTGATGGCATCGGCCTGTTGGGAACAGCTCCGGATCCGCTCGGAGTGACCCCTGGCCCCAACAATCTCATCAATCTCAATGTCGCCGTTACTTCAGATCCTCTGGCGCTCGGCGTTTGTGTGACGTTTCAAGTGCTGGTGATCGATCCGATTGCACCACCACCCTACGGCCTCGCATTCTCGAACCCCGTCCTCTTTGGCATTGCTCCGGTGATTCGCGGTACGTCGCCACAGATCACGGCAGCCGGGACAACAGTGACCCTCGATTCACCAGGAGAAACATCTGGAGATCTGGTGATCTATCCACAAGGCCAAACGCGTCCCACGTACGGAAATCACCAAGTAAACGTCCCCTTCACCGCCATGAGCGGCGTCCTTCATGGGCAAATGAACACGAAGAACACGATCCCCTCAAATGATGGCCTGGGAGACTATTTGGTGGTGACCGATCAAACAGTCGTCGCGATGCCAACTGCAGGTCCGATCACATTGAATCCTGATGTCAACCTTCCGTTAGCAGGGATGAGCCGAGCCAGCGTGAAGTCGAGTTTGGCAACGGCCACCGACACCTCCATCTTCACCGTTACTTTGAATGCTGGTGACATTCTTGATCTGGAAGTTTTCACGACCAATGCAGGAACGACGAAAGTACTGGATGGCTATGGCACTTTGATCAATCCACTCGCCCCAGAGGGTTTCGATCCGCTTGTCACATTGCAGCAAGTTTCGAACTTAGACAGTCTCGTTTGGGAAGATCCTGTGCAGTTAGGGGCCACTGGCCCATTTGATTTGATTGCCGATGACAATTCCGGCCCGGTCAACAACGCGCGACTTCGCTGGCAGGCGAAATGGACCGATACCTACAACATTATTGTCGGAGCCGCAGAAGCAACCGGATTCGTTACTGGCGACTTCCTTATCAACATGATCGTGACACCGGGTGCGCCTTGTGTGCAGTCCTTCAACCTCACTGGGCAACCAATCTCTGCCTACAATCGCGTGAATATTGTCCAACAAGGAGGCATGGTTGATCTGATCTGTGCCAATCTCACGATGGGCAACACTTACACTGTGGACTTCATTCCCAAAGCCGGAGCACCGTTTACGACACGCAGCGCGACCGGCGTTTTGGCGTCTGCCAGCGATCGTCTCACTGTCGCTCTGCCGTCTCTATCGATCACGAGTTTGCCGATCGGGCTACATCAAGTTCGATTGACGGATGAGGTCACGGGGGCACAAGGATTGATCTGGGATAACAGCGTGTACACCACCGGGCTGGGAGTCTTGCCTGATCTCTTGTGTATCGCGGGTGCTGCCGTGACGACGGCGACGAACACATCGTTGGTTAACGGTGCTGTACCGATTACCAATCTCAATTCCGAATCCATTCTCTTTCGCCCGGCAGCTCAGAGCACGACTCATCTCTCTGCTGGCTTTGTCGCCGCGACTGACCCCGGCGGGTCTTCGATCGTCTATGCCGAGGCTCTCGGTGTGGCCGAGAACTTCTTCTTGCTATTCGATTCGGCCCTCGACACCGATGCCATCGCTAACAACTTGACGGACAACGCCATCTACAATCCTTATCTTCGCATGTATCCCATGAACCTTCTGACTGTGGGCCCCGTGAATGAGGATGATGGAATTCTGCCATTCCCTCTTTTTCCCTCGTCGATGGGCATTGGCTTCAGTGCCGCCGTCGTTGACACATTCTTCCCATTAGCGAACCCGGCCGGTGGCCTATATAGCTTCTTGGTCGATGAGACCGTCGTTTTCGGTCCCGCTGCAAATCATGCATGTATGGTGAATGTCGTAATCAAGTAACATCGGGGTGGAACTTGCGGCTGGTCTTACTTGGCCAACAAGTTTGTTCCCATTTCTTGTAGACTGTGGAAGCGAATTCGCATTGGACCGGTCTGAGTCTGTTTCAGGATGAATTGATGGCCTCGACGCCCGGCAAACCTCTCGTTTCTGTGATTGTGCCGAACTACAATCATGCGAAGTTCTTGGGCCCCCGGCTCGAGAGCGTTTTTGCCCAGACTTTTCAAGACTTCGAAGTGATCTACTTGGATGACGCATCTAACGACAACAGCAATGAGGTAGCCAATTCATTCAATTCAGATCCTCGAATGTCCATGGTCTTGAACCAGGAAAATAGTGGCAGCCCGTTTGTTCAATGGAACAAAGGGGTCTCCATGGCCAAGGGTGATTTGATCTGGATTGCCGAATCTGACGATCGGGC
>JBLINQ010000125.1:0-15418 GCA_047639315.1 Planctomycetota bacterium | reverse complement strand
CTCTGAAGCTCAACAAGCATTGTATAAGCACGAGCAAGAGCGGCATCGGCTTCGGCATAGTTTTCGATCTCCGTATGATTAGCCCGTACCGTGCAAAAAGTCAGCCGACCTGTAAACCCTTGTCGCCGAACGACCTTCACCTTACTTTCTCGGCCCATGAAGCACGCACTCACACCCCATCTCTTCCTCATCGCATCTCTCGTGGGATGGTTGAATCGAGAACAACAGAAGGTCCTGGACTACCTCCGCGAAGAGAACCGTGTCCTTAAGGAACAACTCGGGACAAGAAAACTCCGTTTGAGTGATGCCCAACGCCGTCGCCTCGCAGCCAAAGGCTGGGACATCGGTCGCCGTTTGCTCGGTGAATTCGCAACCATCGTCACACCTGACACGCTCCTGCGCTGGCACCGAAAACTGATCGCGCAGAAATGGACTAACTCAGCTGGCAAGGGACGCCCAGGGGTCATGAAGAAGATCGAGGAACTCGTCGTCCAAATGGCGAAGGACAATCCGAGCTGGGGATACCGAAGGATTCAGGGTGCGCTCAAGAATCTCGGCCACGTCGTGGTACATAATACCGTCAAGCGCATCCTTCGGGAACATGGAATTGAGCCTGCGTCCGAGCGTGGCAAGAAGACCACATGGTCGCAGTTCCTGCGAAGTCATTGGTCGACGCTCGCAGCTTCTGATTTCTTTACAACCGAAGTTTGGACCGCCAAAGGTCTTGTCACCATCTACACGCTCTTCGTCATCAAGCTCGACTCCCGCCGAGTTCACATCGTTGGTTCGACAGCCCATCCGGACAGAATATTCATGAAGCAGGCTGCTCTTGATCTCGCGGCATTCGACGATGGATTCCTTCGCGGAACGACTCACATGATCATCGACCGCGACACCAAGTTCACCGCCGAATTTGAAGAGATCCTGAATGACAACAGTGTCAAGTTGGTCAAGATTCCAGCACGATCGCCAAACTGTAATCCGCACGCTGAACGATTCGTGAAAAGTATCAAGACTGAGTGCTTGAGCAAGATGATCTTCTTCGGACGAAGAGCACTCGACAAAGCTATCAAGAATTTCATCGAGCATTACAATGCCGAGAGGAATCACCAGGGCATCGGCAACGAACTCATCGACGCCAATGTGACACCCACCGAAGGAAAGATCGTTCGCGATGAGCGACTTGGCGGGCTGCTATCTTTCTATCGTCGCGCTGCTTGAAACCGTCGGTGTCGTTATCAGTTCATTCGATTTTGCGCTCGGGGTCCGTCGAGACTCGCGGCGCGCAAGACTCCATTGGCGGTCACCGTTATCATCTCGGCGCAATTGGCAAAATCGGATCAGCCTACTGAGGCTGGTGCGCATCTCTTGCCCCCAAACCGAGGTCGGCCCAAATTTGCACGCTACGGGCTCACTTCAACCGTGGCAAATCACTTAGAGGACTAGGCCAGTTCGATGACGCGATCACAGCACTCGATCGGGCCATTGAACTCGATAAAAACTATAAAGACGCTCACCTCTGCCGTGGCGAAACACTCGGATTTTTGGGCAGGATCCATGAAGCGTTCGTAGCCGTGCGCATTGCGCTTAGCATCGATTCCGATTATGCCCCGGCAAGAAAAGTCCTCGATCAACTGTTGCAAATAGCATCGGATCTCACCTTCCTTCGGGAAGAGGTAGAAGGAAATCCTGAAGACCCTGTGAAGTTGAACGCACTGGCCTGGATGCTGGTCGATCCAGAGGGTGACAAATCGGTTCATGATCCCGAAAAAGCCCTTCCCCTGTCGCGGAAGGCGGTCGCGCTGATCAAACGGGAGGACGCCGCCATCCTCGACACTCTCGCCGTGGCGCTCGCCGCCAGCAAGGAGTTCAAGGAAGCGGTCGCGGTGCAGGAAGAAATCCTTCGGCTCATGAATGGCAAGACCACTTCCGGCATGACCGTCGCTGACGTCAAGGCCGCGCTCGCGCGCTACCGACTCGCCCTGAGCAAGTAGGCCACAACCAACCTGCCCCACTATTCGGAAAGGACGAACAGAATGGCTCGCCATTCTGTGGCACGGCTGTTCGGCCTCCGCCAAGCTCAGACGCAATTGTGACCTGGTCGGTGTGAAGCAGTCGAAAAAAAGAGTTCAAAGAGCCTTCAAGCTTTGAATTCCAATGCGTCGCCAGGAATTTGAGATTAAAGCGCCAACCTCATTTCCACCAGGTTCTTGCTAAAGCCAGCCTTCTTGTATGAACGGACCGCAACTTCGTTCTCGTCATAGACATCCAATCTCACTTCTTTGAGACCTCTGACTCGTGCCCACCCAATTAGTTTTTCAATTAGGCCTTGGCCTATGCCTTTTCCACGATGCTCTGGCCTGACGAACATAAATCCAATGTAGCCATGAAATTCATGAGTCAAGTACGGCTTTGATTGCATGATTTTCAAATAGCCTGAGCCGACAAGTTCATCGTTTACAACAGCCACGACCACTTGAGCATCTTCCGATCGAATCAAAACCTCAAGGTCATAGTAGCTGATTGGATCGGGCTTCAATGTCGGATCAAAGGGGCGCTCAGCAGCGACAATTCCTTGTTCGAATTCAAGCAAGATTGGTAAGTCATCGAGTGTTGCAGATCTATAACTGGGTTGGTTCATATCTTCCATTCGTCCGTGATGTGAGCGACTCTACCTGCCCCTGGCAAAGCGCGATGGATACTCGACCAGCACCCATCTTTCCCATATTTCCTGGGACTCACAATTCTTCGAGCTACGGGGACGTCCCCTGGTTCCGTAGACCAATCTAAGCACAAAGTAACGCATATTCGACGATCTGGCCCCTGCCAAGGCGCGAGTCGCATTGACTTAATTCTCTTCTATCCGAGACTCCTAAGAAAGTACCGAACCAGATTCTTCGGCAACCCCACAGAGATTAGGCTATTAAGATGAGCCTGACTCCATATCGTCATCTCAACTGACGCTGTACTCAATGGCGAACGTTGTTGATAAAGTTGGGTCCAGAAATTCACGAGATCACCACAGCAATGAACAAGTCCTTTCAAGTCGAGCTACTAAGTAAACTCCAAGCCAAAGATCTCTTTGAGTTAGAGACAATCCAAGAGCTTTGGAGCGGGTACGGCACCATCAAGCGGTATCGCGTTGATGATTCTCACCTAGGGTCAATCATCATTAAGCATGTTTGCCCGCCAAGCGCCGCCAAGCATCCCCGAGGTTGGAACAGCAAACGCTCACACATCAGAAAACTGAAGTCTTATCAGGTTGAGTCAGCTTGGTACCGTGAGTGGAGTCACCTATGTGGATCCGGCTGCCCGGTTCCCAAATGCTATGCCTTGGAGTCTGAAGGATCTGAATTCTATATTGCTTTGGAGGATTTAGATGCGTCTGGGTTCTCGGCAAGATTGCAATCCGTATCTACTCCTGAGCTTAAAGTCTGCATCAAGTGGTTAGCCCATTTCCATGCCACATTCATGGGAGCCCAGCCCAAGAATCTCTGGGAAGTGGGAACTTATTGGCACCTTGATACAAGGCCAGATGAACTTGAGAAAGTTCAAGATAAGTTACTTCAAAGATCAGCAAAGAGCATCGATCAACTGCTAAATAACGCTCAGTATCAAACCATCGTTCACGGCGACGCCAAGCTTGCTAATTTTTGTTTTGCCCCAGACGGGAAAAGCGTTGCCGCAGTCGATTTTCAATACGTTGGTGGCGGCTGTGGCATGAAAGACTTGGCCTATCTCCTTGGCGGATGCCTCAGTAGTAAGGAGTGTGCAAAGCTAGATGAATCGCTTCTTGATTACTACTTTGGAGTTTTGACTGACGCGTTAGAAGACCTTCAACCGGATCTCGATTTAGGCGCGTTAGAAAGTGAGTGGCGCGCCTTGTACGCCCCGGCTTGGGCCGATTTTCATCGGTTTCTAAAGGGCTGGAGTCCTGGTCATTGGAAGTTAGATAGCTATGGCGAAAAGCTGACCAATGAAGTCATAAAGTCACTTCCCAAGTTTGACTGATTCCTTCCTTATGAAGGACGATAGCAAAATACGGAACTAGGTGATTCCTATTAGCCCAATCAACAACGACGGCCGACGTCTCGGTTAGTGCACTACGGTCCTGAAATCGACACCGTGTCGCCAGTGAAACAAAGAAAGCCCCAGGCATTGCAGTCTGGGGCTTTCTTCTTGAGTGGGCGATACAAGACTTGACCCCAACAAAGGCTCACCATAGTTGAAGGTACCGCGTACTCATTTCGGTATCAGACTCGCCAGCCGCTTCTTGAAAGGCTCGATGTCCTCGAATTTCCTGAGTCGATCGACGATGCCCCCGTCGGGCTCAATGAAGAAAACGTCGGGAATAGTCGTCACGCCAAATGCCTTGCCGAGCTCCCCGTGGTCATCGAGATTGACGTAGACAATCTCGATGTCGCCCAGAATCTCGACAACGCCAGGATCACTCAGGGTCACCTTCTTGAGTCGTTTGCATGGCCCGCACCACGGAGCCCAGAAATCGACGATAACCAAGCGCTGGGCTTTCACAGCTCTTGCTCGTGCTTCCGTATATAGCTTCGGCGCGTTTTCGGCTGCAGGCGCTTTCTTCAAATTGGTCGGCGCCTTTGACCACGGAATCGTGTTCAGATCGACGACCTCCGCCTTGTACCCCAAGGCTTCGATGCTAGCAACGAGTTGCTTTCCAGCAACCTCATCAGGATCGTAGGAGGCCATTACGATGTCCGCCTCGTAGCTCCATTTCAACTTAACCGATGGGTGAATCCCTTCCAGGGATTCGTCGACCGCATCCGGTCAAGCCAGTCATATTGCACCCGAAGCAGCCTTCTTCATGCCGGTGACGTGATATGCCACTTGCTCAGTCCGCTTGGCACTCTCCTTGGACTTGCTCGAAGACGTCGAAACGAGTTCCGATTCCGCAGAACACGCCATCAGAAACAGGACAAGTGTCGCCAAACTCAAAACAATCTTCATCTGCCATCCCTCTCTATGCACCGGTACCGGACCAGGCCTAAGTCTCTCGCTTATGGCTGCGAAAAACACAAACATTTCATCACCTATTTTCGACCGAAAGAATCAAGCATGCTACCGAACTCCTTGATCTACCGACTTATTCATGGTCACTGAATAAGCCTGGTCAGCATCAATCTTAAACACTCGACAATGTCGTCGTCGAGACCATCAAGGTAATGCATCATATCAAGGACGAAATCTCGTTATTCTTAAGAACCACGAACGCCCTATCTTCACTTCTTCTTGTCCAATGTGGCGAGCATGACCTGAACAGCCTTGATGATCTGCTTATCTTCGCCCTTGGCTTGTGACTCCGGATCGTTCTTAACCAAATGGTCCGGTTCGGTTTGATTGTTCTCCAAGTACTCGCCTTTTTTATCTTTCATGCCAACTTGGGGAACACCAAATCGGATGTCACCAGAGATCATCGTTTCCCACCAGACAGCCGTCATCGTGCCGGGTACAGGCATGCCAACCATTTCACCGATATCGAGGGCGTCGTAAGTAAACGGAAAGGCATGGGCATCACTGTAGTTACCCTCACCCATCACTAAGATCGAAGGTTTGTTCCATTGGTCCAATGGGTCTCCACGATACTCTCGCCCACGTACGTGCATCGTGAAATACTCTTTGCCCATCAGGAGCTTGGCGAGATCGTTATGGAGCCATCCCCCACCATTCCACCTGGTATCAACAATAATCGCTTCCTTGTCGAAATTCTCGCCGAGGATCTCAGAGTAAACCATTCTATAGCTGTCATCGTCCATGCTACGCACGTGAACATAGCCCAAGCGGCCCTTTGACTGCTTCTGCACTAATTCGCGACGGCTCTTTACCCAACGCTCATAGAGCAGTTGTACTTCGGCACCTCGACTAATTGGAATCGTGACTTCTTCGAAACGCGATCCATCACTTTTGATAATCTCAACCCGTGTTCGGTGACCGATCTTGTTGTTGAGGAGGCTCGCAAGGTTTGTGGTTCCGTCAAGAGGTTTCCCGTCAATGGATGCGAGTTTCATACCGGCGCGAATCGCACTCTTAGCTTTCTTGAGTGGGCTTTTGTCCAATACTGCGGCGATGGTAATTGGCCCTGACGTATCGTCCAAGTCAAACAACACGCCAAGCGATGCCGTGTTATCAGCACCCTTGACAGGTGTAGGACGGAAATAAGCTCCAATGTGTGAAGCATTCAATTCCCCAGTCATCTCTTCGAGCAAATTTGCCAAATCGCGCGTGCTACTAATCGAAGGTAGTTTCGCTTGATAGGCCTTCTTCATGGCATCCCAATCAATGCCGTGAAAATTTGGGTTATAGAACTTGTCATTCACCTGACGCCAAGCGTGTTCGAACATGAATGCTCGTTCTTGATCAGGCTTCAACTCCATCGTGGCTTCAAACTCGATCGGTTTTAGCTTGAACTTGTCGCCCAGTACCGAGAAGCTCAACGCCCCGCCCGATAACACATAAATGGTCTTGTCGTCCGCAGATAAAGTGAATTCTGCTTGGCGTGAATCAAAGCTGGACAGTAATTTCGATTCACCTTTACGAAGGTCTCGTTCCCAAAGACGACTACCTTTGTCAAAGAATGTGAGCCAATAGAGTTTTGCGTGGTCCGTAGTAAGAACTGCGGAGCCCAAGTTCTCTGAGTTCTTTGTCAATCGAACCGTGCGATCTCTGAGCTCTTCCCACTCAACCTTGAGGTCTTTGACTTTCTTGGCTTTGTCTTTCTTGGCTTTCTTGTTGCCGTTTCCGTCAGCTTCTGCCTTTTCATCTTCGAGCTCTTTGACGAGGGCGTATTCATCCTTGGTTAAAGTGAACATGTCATAGGAATCTTGACTCAAGAATGCTGCCATGATATCGAACTCTCGCCCCCAACTTCCGTGGTCTCTTTGACCAAATCGGCTGCTCGACCAAAGGACGACCTCACCAGCGCGGCTCCAGAAGGGGCTGCCATCTTGATATCCAGAACGGCTGATGTCTCTTGGTTCGGCAGAGCCATCGGCCGGAAAAACGCCAATATTGGTGACAAACAGTCGCCCACGAGTGGCGTAATCTGCCGCCAACCATTTGCTGTCAGCCGACCAACTAAATGTCAGGTCGCCATCAGAATAGGAATAGTTGTGTTTCTTGCTCAGAGCGACGTTGGTCCTTCCTGTCGCTCGGTCCAGGACTTGGATTTCATCACGTGCTGAGAGGTAGGCGATTTTCTTGCCGTCTGGAGAATAGAGCGGCTGAAAGCTCTCGGTTTCTGCTCTGTGGATTTCTTTCTCTTCGATCGTGGTTGAGGCGAAAAAGTACTTCTCAGCTGGATCTTTGATGGTGGACTCATAAAGACTCCACCTCCCTAAGCGGTCGCTGGCATAAACGAGCGTGCGACCATCCTTGTGAAATGAAACGCTCCGTTCTTGTTCGGCTGTATTCGTGATCCGTTTCGTGGTCCGAAAATCTCGGCTAGTGACAAAAATCTCACCTCGATTGATAAAGGCCAATTCTTTTCCGCTGGGTGACACCGACATTTCAGTGATGCCTTTTTCAAGGTGAAGAGTGTGATAGGCATCCCCGTGCGTGTCTGTAGAAAACTGAATCGCGACTCGTTGAGGATCGCCTGATCCCGACTGTGTAAATAAGTTTCCATGTTGGGTATAGGCAAGGACACCGCCGTTCGAGATTGAAAGCCCTCTCACAGGATGCACCTCGAAGTGCGAGATTCTCTTTGGTGATGACCCATCGGATTTCATGTGCCAAACATTGAGATTCTTGAGCCCGTTTTCAGACAAGTAGAAGACACCTCCCTGGGTATCCCAAATCGGCGTGTGGTCGGCCCCGTCATATGAAGTCAGTTTGTTGTGGGCTCCGGTTTTCAGGTCGTGAACCCAAATGTCTCGCGCGAACGCTGAAGTGTCGTGCTTTCGTAGTTTGCTTTCATAACACTTCTCGTCGCGGTAGAGGATCTTGCTACCGTCCTTGTTGTACCGCACTTCAGACATAGGAAGTGTCGAGACCATCGTTGGTGTTCCCCCACTTTCCGGCACAAGGTAGAGTTCACTCAAGCGAGTCGTAGGAAACACACTTGAAGCAGCATTGTCCGTTCGGGCAGAGATAAAGAGAACGCCACTGCCATCAGGCGAGAAATCGGTGGGGATATCCGCCGCACTATGGTGCGTCAGCCGACGTGCTTTGCCTCCACTTGCTGGCATAATGAATATGTCGAGGTTACCAGAACGATCACTCGCGAAAGCAATTGATTGTCCATCCCGTGACCAAACTGGGTGAGCGTCCCATGCTTGGTGAATGGTCAATGGTCGCGCCGTTCCACCGTTCGAAGGAACGGAGTAAATGTCGCCTTTGTAGGTGAAAAGGATTGTCTGCCCATCCGGAGAAATTACCGGATGGCGATTCCAGTCGCTGTTCTCTTGACCGTATACGTTTATGGCTACAATTAGAAGAAAGTAGACCGCTAAAGATTTGAGAATCATCGTCATTTCGAATTACCTAGTAAACGTGATCGGATTGTCGGGGTGGGACCACATTGTACCGATCGGGACAATCTTGTCGACCAGGTCCACATTACGGGGGCAAGCTATTCTTAACAGCCCAATAGCTGCAAACGCCAACAGGATGGGTCATGATTCAAGACAAATTCGAAACCATGGGCGGTAGGCTCAAGAGCGACCGATGGCAATTTGGGTTACTACATTTGACCTGACGCCGTATGTCTACGTCCCGATTTGGCAGACCATCTGAAGAACAGCCTTACATCGCTTTTAGGGCTCGCCAAAGTGGGCAATTTTCGCTGAGATCTTCGCCATGCCGATATTTGCTGAGGATCTCTTTGGAGCGCGTCGCCAACATGCGCCGCACTTCTCGGCGTTTGCCCTTGATTCGTGGGATTGGCATGGTTTCGTAGGCCGTTGTTTGGTGGCGCATCCAAGCAATGACAGCTGCCTCTGCTCGTTCACTCACGTTGATGCGCTTAGTGCGAGCAACCGTTCCGCTGCCTACCGGAGTCGCGTGTGCGCTGACGAGAGAAGAAAATGTCGTCTCAAGCTCTTTATACTTGCCATCGAAATTGAGAAATCCCCTTACCTGCTCTTGGAAGCAGATGACGTATTCTTCTTGAGCCTTATTACGACGAGCCTTGGCCTGCTCCTGGCGTTTGCCATAAGCAGGGCCAGCTCTTTCGCCGAGGAGTGCGTCCCGTATCTCATCGACGCGAATTCTGTCAGCCCAGACACCGAGTGAGAAAGTTCGGCGCCCCTTTTTCTCTTGCATCACCCAGGACGGACCAGTCGTTTTTAACCGGCGAGTCAAAGCCGGATCTCCCGGAGGCACCAGCACCCAGCCCTCAGGGACACTCAGGGCTTGACCCTTGGCATCTTTTACCTGCCCATGGTCCGCCCCTGGAATCACTTGCTTACATTCAAACGTCGTCATGACCGCAGCCTAACCTCGAGCAAGTACAACCAGTACGACTTCATGTGAGATGAAAAGACAATTCCTTGGTGTCAAACTTGCCATCCCTGTTGCTGACCACTCACATAGCGACATCAACGACAGTAGCGCCTAAGATCCTCCGATCGCGATTCCTGAAAACCCCCATCGGTAGCGCTTTGGAAACAAAAACTGGGGCAGCGTTCTCGACTCAAGGTTATTGAGAAGTGTCTTTGGGGTAAGCCCTCAACATTGCACAAACGGCTCTTTCCCTTAGCCCCGAACTCAAGCAGGCGGTCCCCCCTTGACGCTCCGAATATACTTTGCTGAAGCAGCCAAGAATCGGCCGGAAAATTACTACGCGGGAACGTATTTCCCCATTGGATCGCAGCTCGGTTCATTCAATATCGTGCAAGAACGCACACTCAAAAAAGCCAGGAAGCGAAAGTTTCTTGTAACTGGTCGTCGTCACTTTATCTTGGCCAGCAGAAGACAAACTCCACCAAAGGGATTCCAATGAAGTACTGTCTAACCACGACTCTCTTGCTATTCGTTGTTTTCGTTTCAGCTTGTACCGATAAGGTGATGCCTCCAGAATTAGTTGCTGCCAACACTGACGAACAAAGGCTAGAGCTCAAGAAACCAGACCTCGAATCTAAGCCTGAGCCCAAACCTACATCCAAGTTCCAATCGACAGCCAATGTCTCAATCTTTGGGTTTTGGTCAAGTATTGAGGGGGGGCCTCGCGCCTCATGGGAATTCAATAACAAAGGGCAGTTGCGAATTGGCGGCGGACCATGGATGCGCTGTGAGTTGACAGGAAAAGATTCAATGATCATCTCGATGGGAGATTCAAAAGGATCCAAGCACTATTACACTCTGAACGAAAACAAACTCGCGGTCTACTTCGATTCAGAACGCAAGAACCTGATCAGCAACTTCACGCGCGGCAAGTAGCGAACCAAGGTACGGCGTATCCTGACGCCGTATCCAGAACGGATTAGATAAACGGGAAGCAGAGCATGACGTGAATCGACGAAGGTTCTTCGCGAGGCGAGTCAATTCTCGGAGGGATCGAATTCGTGCCAGATCGGATGAGCGCCAAGTTTCTCGCGCAAGCGTTGCCAACGTTTGTTGACACTGTCGGCATTAGTGCCGACAAGCATCGCCACCTCGGCGGCGGTTAAGCCCTCCAACCCACAATGCACAAAGACAGCGCGATCTTCTTCATCCAACAGGGCGACAATAGAGACTAGTTTCTTGACCGACTCGTTGAGGGAAAGACCCCGCCCCACCGATGTTGCTTGCTTTGCCAAGGCGGGAGGGAGTGACGCCGTCCGATCAGCCAGGCTCTTGGGCTCGATCCGAATCTTGCGCCTTCTCTTTCGATTCCATTCCAACAGCACATTGGTGGCGATAGTAAAAATCCACGGACGGAAGCCAGACTTTGCCGAGTCATAGCGATCAAAGGCGTCCATGGCTCGCCACCAGACTTCCTGGATAATGTCAGATGGCTCGATGTAATCCCGTAACGACCCCGTCACCCGCAATTGAGACCAGGCGTCTAAGCTGGGAGCCAGTCGCTCATAGAGCTGAGCAAAAGCCGATGGATCACCGGCTCGAACCCGATTGACGTGGAATTCCGTCGTTGGATGGTTGCGATTCGCGTTTCCTTGGTTCTTCCCTAACTCGCTCATAGCTTAAAGGTTAGATGCCCATGCAAAGCTCGTCAATCGTCATTTTCTGCTTTCTTAAATAATCCTGTCCGATTCCGGCCACGCCAGTCAGGTATGGATGGAGAAACAAAGATGACCGACCCTACTGCAGACCGTCTGGCCCTGGTTTTCCTGGAACGATTCTGGGCTGACCAGGATGCTGGCAACGAGAAGAGTCTCTTGGACTACCTGGAACAGTTTCCAGGCAATGACGAGACCATCGCCATGGAATACCTTGGAGCGCTCACTGAGGCCCGTGGTGACGAAGAAGGCAAAGGCCCAGAGACTGATGGCGACCACATCGGCCCCTACCGCATCGAGAAAGAACTCGGGCGTGGTGGTCAAGGTGTGGTTTGGTTGGCTGAAGATACACGTCTGGGCCGCAAAGTCGCTTTGAAGGTTTTGACTGGCTTGGGCCCTGGCGCTGAATCCCACTTGGCCCGTTTCAAACGTGAAGCCGCCCTGGCATCAAAGTTAGAGCACCCCGGAATCTGCGGCGTCCACGACACCGGCATCGAAGGTGGCATTCCCTTCATCGCCATGCGTTATGTCGAAGGCGAGACCCTGGGCAACCGTCTTTCGCGTTTGAGCACGGAAGCAACCGCGAATGACCCGAGCTCGTTTGATGACGAGGAGGAAAAGACAAAGAAGCCAAAGTCTTCGTCCACGACCAACTCCTCTTCCATCGATCGTCCCGAACTCGACCGCACCATCGCCGCCTTCGAGAAAATCGCTCTGGCTCTGCATGCCGCCCACGAAGTCGGCATCGTTCATCGGGACATCAAGCCCGGCAACATTATGGTCACGGAGGAATACGAACCGATTCTCCTCGACTTCGGCCTGGCCCATGATGACTCGGACGACGCCGGCCCCAGCCTCACACAAACCGGCGACCTCTTCGGCACACCGGCCTACATGTCGCCAGAGCAAATCACCGGGCGCCGCGTCAAACTCGATCGCCGTTCCGACATCTTTTCATTGGGTGTCACACTCTACGAATGTCTGACCATGAAGCGGCCCTTTGAAGCGCCGACAAGAGATTCGCTCTACCAGGCAATCATGTCGAAGGAGGCCCAACCCGCGCGCAAGATCAATCGCATGATCCCAGCAGACCTCGAAGTGGTGCTGCAATGCACAATGGACAAGGATCGGGATAAGCGCTACCAGACCGCTGCCGATTTGGCGGAAGATCTGCGACGTGTGCGCTGCGGCGAACCGATAGCCGCCAAGAAAGTCTCAGCGGTTGGTCGAGCCTGGCGATGGTCGAAGCGACGCCCTGCCATGGCGGCGCTTCTCTGCGCGCTCATGCTCGGCATCCCCACCATCTCGGGCCTCGGCGTCTGGTACTGGAACCACCGCGACGAGGTCGCAGCACAAGAGCAAGCCGTACTCCGCGAAGCCGTGGAAGATCAGCTCGAGATAGGATTCTACGAATTGCACCACGGCGACAAGGAGGTAGCCGTCACAGCTTTCGAAGAAGCTCTCTCCTTGGATTCAACCTCGGCTGAATCGACGGTGGGGCTCGCTCTCACTCACCTTGAGTTGGATGAGCCAAAAAAAGCACTCGAAGTACTCGAACAATCCGGGGTCGAGCCCGGGGTCCTGGCGCGAACTAAGGCACGGGTCCTCGACGCTTTGGATGGCAGAAAGCTTGAAGCGATCGCCGTCCTGGCAGCCGCGCCGGAGATCAAAGGGGCCCTCATGTGGTTTCTCGAAGGTCAGGGCGCGATGATCGTGGGCCATCACGAGGGCGTTGAGAACCCGTCGGGACGAGCGGAATTCGCGAAAGCCGAGACCCTCTTCTTGCGTGCGGTCCAAGCGAGCCCGCGCGTACGCCGGGCCTACCACTTCAGCTTGGCCCATGCGGCTGGCCACTGCGAGTCACAGGAAGCCGGCGCCATCGCCGATGCCATTGAGTCACTCTGGCCTGAATCCCACGTTGCGTGGGGGTGGATTTCATACGCCAGATGGGATGATCCTGATCGCCAGGTGAGAGACATCCGCAAGGCCATTCGGCTAAAGCCCGACCGCTCCGGTCTGTACTTCAGCCTCGGCCATATCTTCGCCGATCAAGGCAAACTTGACGAAGCCATCGAGGCTTATCGCGAGGCGATTCGGCTCAAGCCCGACAACGATCAAAACCACAACAACCTCGGTGTGGCCCTCAATGATCAAGGCAAGCTCGACGAGGCCATCATCGAGTACCGAGAGGCGATCCGGCTTAATCCCGACAACGCTCTGGCGCACAGAAACCTCGGTAGCGCACTCTTCCGTCAAGACAAGCTCGATGAGGGCATCATCGAGTCTCGAGAGGCGATCCGGCTCAAGCCCAACGACGCTATGACGCACGACAACCTCGGACAAGCACTCTACGCTCAAGGAAAGTTCGACGAGGCCATCATCGAGGCTCGAGAGGCGATTCGGCTCATGCCTGACAACGCAAGCATGCACAGCAACCTCGGACAAGCACTCTACTTTCACGGCAAACTCGACGAGGCCATCATCGCCTATCAAGAGGTGATTCGGCTTGAGCCCGACGACGCCAAGGCGCACGTCAACGTCGGCGGTGCCCTCCTGTCCCAAGGCAAGTTCGACTCGGCCATCTTCGCGTGTCGAGAGGCGATTCGACTCAAGCCCGACAACACCACTTGCGCCAAGGCGCACGGGACTCTCGGCCGTGCCCTCGCAACCCAAGGCAAGCTCGACGAAGCCATCATCGAATGTCGAGAGGCAATTCGACTCCTGCCCGACCACGCAGGCATGCACGGCAACCTCGGACAAACGCTTTACCGTCAAGGCAAACTCGATGAGGCCATCGTCGCCTATCAAGAAGCAATTCGGCTTTTACCCGACGACCCTCAGATGTTGGCCAGTCTCGGCGCTGTCCTCATGAGTCAAGGTAAGATCCAGGAGGCGGTGGCCGCAGTGCACAAAGCGCTTGGCATCGATCCCGGCTTTACCCCAGCAAGAATGCTCCTTGATCATCTGCAACGAAGCGCTCCTGATGTCGCTGCCCTTCGAGAAGACGTCAAACGAAACCCAGAAGACCCACGGAAGTTGAATGCACTGGCCTGGACGCTGGTCGATCCTGCGGGCGCTATCTCGGTCCGTGATCCAAAGGAGGCGCTACCGCTGGCGCGCAAAGCCGTCGCAATCACCCAGCGCAAGAACGCTGGCGTTCTCGACACCCTCGCCGTGGCGCTGGTGGCCAACAAGAACTTCAAGGAAGCCGTCGGGGTGCAAGAGGAGATCCTCGGGCTCATGAATGGCAAGAATATGCCCGGCATGACCGTCGCTACCGCCGAAGCCACACTTGAGCGGTACCGCCTCGCCCTGAGCAAGCAAGGTGAGTCGAAGAAAGTGAAGAATCAAAAATGACCGACCCCAATGCAGATCGTCTGGCCCTGGTATTCCTGGAACGCTTCTGGGCTGATCAGGATGATGGCAAAGAAACGAGCCTCGGTGACTACCTAACTCAGTTCCCAGGCAATGAAGAAACCATTGCCAACGAATACCTCGCCGCCCTTGCGGAAGCTCGTGGTGACGAAAGGAACGAAAGCCCAGAAATTGATGGCGAACATATCGGCCCCTACCACCTTGAGAAGGAACTCGGCCGTGGTGGCCAAGGAGTCGTGTGGTTGGCAGAAGACACGAGGCTCGGGCGCAAGGTCGCCCTCAAAATCTTGACCGGCCTTGGCCCCGGCGCCGAATCCCACTTGGCACGATTCAAACGCGAGGCTGCCCTTGCTTCCAAACTGGAGCACCCCGGCATTTGAGGTGTGCATGACACCGGCATTGAAGGTGGCATCCCCTACATCGCCATGCGTTACGTCGATGGCGAAACCCTTGGTCACCGCCTCACTCGAATAAGCATGGAAACGACAGCAACTGAACCCAGTTCATTCATATCGTTTGACGATGATGAAGGCACTAAGGCCTCAATGAAATCGTCGAGTCAGAGTAGCTCGTCTTCTATCGATCGCCTTGAACTCGAACGCACCATCGCCGCCTTCGAGAAAATCGCCTTGAGTACCGTACCAGGTGAGTACCGTACCAGGTAAATCTCTCCGGCGCATAGACATGACAAAGAGACCGTTCCCGAACGAACGAAGAAAGCCCCAGGCCACGAGGCCTGGGGCTTTCTTATTGAATGGGCGATACAAGATTTTCGGAGTACCGGGAATATCGAACTCGCAACTAGTCGCCAAGATTTGTGTCGCGCATCTTGAGAATGATGGAACGCCCTTTGTTCTTGA
>JBLINQ010000124.1:0-15445 GCA_047639315.1 Planctomycetota bacterium | reverse complement strand
GCGTTCGGTCTCTGCTGAGCGAAGCCCAGGCTTCTTTGCCAAAGTCATCTTTCAGCCCCCCGTCCTGACGCCAAGGAAATGGAAAAGGACTGTAGATCTTCGATTGGATGCCGACTCCCCGTGAGGCGATTCGTTCGCCTAAGAGCAAGCTCATTGTCGCTGGTAAGGGAATCGTATCCGAGTGACCGCGAAAATCATGACTGATTTTGAGTCCGTTTTGCCGGGCCTTGGTGACAACCTCAGTGGTGTACAAGGTTCTGAATTCAGTCAAGGCTGTACTGTGACGTACCGCTTCATGAAGGGCATTCTCTTCAATCAGGGCCGATTGGTTTTGATACTGATAGACGATCAAAGAGATGCCGCCCAGGATCGCGAGGACGGTAAATCCAAGGAGAGTCCGGACGTAGATGGCACGTCCTCGTGAAGCTTCATTTCCAATTTCCTGCGCCGCGATCGTCTGCGACACTGGCTTCATTCCTGGACCTCATTCCGGCGTCGAGCCAAGTCGGCGGCCAGCCAACTCTTGAATGTCGGGATTCCGGCTTCTCCCCATGCGAGCTCGATCGCAATTGCCATCGTTTGATTTGCCCTCATCAATGCTTGAAACTCATGGAATTCAGGAGAACCCATCGCCGGGGCAATGTGCATATCGTGAGTATCGACTTCATAGAGAAAGCCCCCAGCGTCGGGACGGCGATCGATTCTCAACTTCATGAAGGGGTAATGAGAGTTTCCGAGACGAAGACTCCAGCGTCCGGTGTCCTCTGGAACATCTTTCTCGAAAGCATCAGGCAAGAAGTAGGATTCGTCATCTGAGGGAGGGAGGCTCTGAAGCAATTTGGCTACCCACGCGGGCGGCGCACTTTCGTACGCGCAGCGTAAGTAGATCTCAATGGAGCGCCTTGTCACGGCGGGATCAGGCAAGGGAGCTAACATGCCTCTGTCTTTCGCTTTCGTCCGAGTTTTTTTCTTGGGACGTTATTCAATCGATCTTGTAGCATAAACCCTCTGTCACGGAGAGTGGTGTCATGGTTCACGAGCAAAAAACCGTCCTCGTCGTCGATGACGACAGCCAAATCAACGAGTTGGTGGGCGGTTATGTCGAATTGGCTGGCTTCCCCCACCACTCAGTCATGAACGGCGCAGATGCCCTGCAACAGATTAAGACGTCGTGCCCGGCACTCATCCTTCTTGACCTCATGCTGCCTGATGTCGACGGACTCGAAATCTGCCGACGACTCCACGCCGACCCCAACTTCTCCGATATCCCAATCGTGATTCTCACCGCCCTCGACAAAGAGGAATGCCGCCGTGAGGCAAATGCCAACGGCGCCGTGGCCTACCTCACCAAGCCATTCGATCCTGACCACCTCATTCGCGCTATTCAAAAATGGGCCCGAGTTAACCCCACAAGTTAAATCCGCAGTAGCGCACAAGCCTCGGGTCTGCAATAATTGCATCCATGAGCGCCAAACGAACTCTCCTGATCGTTGATGATGAGCCTGACATTATTCAGAGCTTGCAAGATCTACTGCGTCGAGACTATCGTGTGATTGGCGCGACCAATCCCGAGGATGGCCTTAAGCTCTTGGCGAAGGAAGACGTCCAGGTCATCATGTCAGATCAACGCATGCCCGGAATGCAGGGCGTTGAGTTCCTCGGGCGGTGCCACGAATTAAGCCCCCATGCCGTTCGACTCCTCTTCACCGGCTACGCCGATCTGGTTGCCGTGATCGATGCCATCAACGAGGGGCAAGTCTATCGATACATCAATAAGCCCTGGATTCCTCTCGAACTCGAAGCCACGATTCGTGAAGCTTTCGATCATTGGGAACTTCAAGCCGAGAAACGCACCCTGGTCCAAGATCTGGAAACAGCTAACGCTAGTCTGGCGGCAACGAACGAGGCGCTCTTAACCGAAAAAGAGCTGCGATCATCATTCATCAAAGTTTTGAGCCATGAGTTGCGCACTCCGCTCACAATTCTATTAGCGGCCATTGATATGACCCGGCGTTGCGGCGTTGAGAAATCAGAGATGTGGCTCAATCGAATCGATGATGCCGGCCTGCGCCTGAAGAACCTTGTTGGCAACCTTGTCAGCGCTTTAGAGGCGGGACGGTTCGAAACGCTAATAGAACGAGCTCCCACCGACATCACCGAATTGGTCAAAATCGCGGCTGAAGACATTCGCCCTTTTATCGAGCTCAGGAAGCAAGTCCTTGACGTCTCCATTGCCAATGGGATCGGATCGATAGACTTGGACGCCAGCAAGATGCGCAACTTAATAGACAACTTGCTCACCAATGCGGTCAAGTTCACGCCCGACGGCGGTCGTATCGGAATCGCGGCCGAACGAGCCAAGGGAGGCGCCTTGCACCTCACAGTCAAGGATGACGGCGACGGCGTCACAGCCGCTACCGCCGATCGCGTCTTTGAAGAGTTCTTCACTGACTTTGACGTGTCTCACCACTCATCTGGCAACTTCGCATATCGCACCCGAGGCTTGGGACTAGGCTTGGCAGTTGTCAAAGCCATCGTTGAACTCCATGACGGCACCATCGACGTTCAAAGCGAAGTAGGCAAAGGAACGCAGTTTATCGTTGTCATTCCAGATTCGAACTTGGGCCACCCGTAGAATCACTCGAATGATGCCGGCGATAAAAAGCCTCTATTGCCAGGGTCTCATCGTGCCCCACGCCCTTTCCGATTGCCCAAAAAAAGGACCTGCGAGATGACTCGCAGGTCCTTCAATATGTTGGGCCTATTCTCTATGCGTGATTAGTTGATGGTGACATCAACTGCATTCGACAAGAAGAACTGTCCGGCAGGATTCATGACACACTGGAAACGTGTGAGGAAACCTGGCACGAAGATTGGCGACAGCTGGAAGGCGATGAACCCGTCACCGACGGCACCACAGAAGAACTGGGCGTCGAAGAGCGAGAAGGCTGCCAAATTGAAGTCACCAAAGATGAACAACGATCCAGGAACACCACCGACAAGTGGCAGGGAACCGATGTCGAGTTGACCGACTGGTGCTCCGAACGAAGCGATGTTCTCAAATTGAGGACCGAACATGCAGATCAGGCCAGAGTTGGCTTGCCCCTCCCAAGAGAATGTCACGGCATCACCAGGACCAAAGAAAGCCTGGTATGGACCATTGCCACCCGAGCTTGGAGACTGACCAAGAGAGTTGCTCGAGCTGTTGATATCGAAAACAGCGTTCCCTGGTTGGGAAGGCTGCCCAGTTGGGGGCGTCAAGTCAAAGAACAAGACATCGTCAAGGCCGATATCATCAATGAAGTTGCCATTATTGTTGTTGGTACGGAATTGAGCTCTGACGACGTCAGGGAAGAACGCACTCAGATCGACTTGATTGATGTGCCAAATGGTGTCGCCGTAGCCACCAAGTGTCAAGACACTCATCGTGACTGTGCTGCCGGTAGATTCGTTGATCACATCGACGTCAAGAATGTTGTCAGTGGCAGCTCCGTTCACAGCCCGACTGAAATGAGCGAACTGCAGTGTGGGCACAGCGCCTGGTGCAGAACCAGAGGTATCAAGGCAAGGAGAGCGAAGCTCAATATCTCCGACTTGGCTACCCGAGTCTTCGATATACATGTAAATGCCAAGACCTGATGTTGCATCGCCAAGTGGGCCAGCATTCGTTGAGCCAGTAGGACCATCGTTTGGTCCCCAGTCTGGATACGTATTGCCGGCCAAAGAGGCACCATCGTCTTGGACATTAATCCAGCCAGTAGGGACATCAGTCACAGTCATGGCAAACGCACCCATGTTGGATGGCAGGGAATCGAAATTCTCGCTATAGCCCAACGCGACGGGAGTTGCTCCTGGAGATGTATAGTTCAAAGTTGCTCTGTTGTTGAATGGGTTCGCATCAGGTCCAGCAATCACATCAACCTCAAGAGTATGAGCTCCAATGGCGGACATGTCGATGCCGAATGCCGTCGTGAAGGACGTCGTTGCACCAGACAAGATTGGTCCCGCGGTTACCAAGACGTCGGTGAGGACGTTGACTGTGTCAAAAAAGTAGTCAAACGTGATCACAGTTCCGGCAGGAACAAATGAGGCACCATTGTTCTCGAAGTCAACGGTGACAAATTCTGACGCAGTCAGCGTGTGAACGCAGCTTGTTTCATCAATGACAGGAGCGGAAATTGCTACCGCGCCAAAATCGCCGCTACCAGTAGGTGAAACCCAAGTCCAAGACAAAACGTCATGATCTTGTTGTTGATCAGTAGAACCAGGAGTTGATCCAGTGAAACCAACATGGGCCAGACCACCAGGCATCAAGGTCAATCCGCCGACTGCCCCACCACCGAGGAAAGTGCCCCCCGTGTTGAAGTCATACAGAGCTGAAATGACTGGAGTCAGACCACCGTCAAGGAAGATATCTAAAGTGCCCGGAATGTAACGGACACGAACAGAATGGACACTGCCATCACTGAAGTCGGTCGGCGTGTTGAAGCTTCCGATAGAAAAGAGTTCATCCTGGCTATTTGCTCCAGCACCATTCGTGTGAATGCTCACATGGCTGTTGCTTGGATCATTTCGAAGTGCATCCAAGAAAAAGTCAAATTCAATGGCCAGCGAATTCGAAATGGCCGACACACCAGCGACTGCGCCGTAGCCAAGGGCATGAGCTTGACCGCCCAATGCCGCTGTACCAACGCCATCATTATGAATGATGAAGGTGAATCCGGAGCCTCCAATTGCCGAGACATTGGTCACACGGAAATCAAAGGTCGTGTCGAAACCATTGGCTACTTCCAACGGTGTATTGAAGTAACTTGCCCCTCGGCTAACCAAAGTGGCATCAGAAACGCGCAGGTCGCCGCCCACGATAGCTGATGTGCCATTCAGGATCATTCCTGATCCGGCGTTAAAGGTAGAGCTCGGTATGTTCACGATTTGTGCATCGGAATTCGCACAAATCATGGCGCATAAGAGAAAGACGCAAACAAGACTTCTCATAAGTAATACTCACAAAGTGTTAGGTCATATTTCGGTAGCGATACGCCCTCAAATTTACCTCAGAACTTTTGAATCGTCAACGTGTGCAGCGGTGATCAACAATGCTGACTTTGACGAGCTGGGAATTTCAATCGCCGGGCAATACGCCCCATGGATACCATCATTGGAAACGCGGCGACAGCAACGAATTACGTCGACGCAATAGTTTTGTAGGGGAGAACAACGAACACTTCCCGACTTGCCCCACTCTCTGATTCGAAGGTCCAATTTGTCCAGTCGGCTCAACTCATTCACTGAATTCAAATGAGCTCTGGGCCGCATCTAGTTTGCTACCGAAATGAAAACCAAGAGAAGATGGTCAAATCAACTGGGCGAGGGCTTCTTCTCGTGACCTAAGCGCATGGTCAGGATCGCGACAATAAATGGCGTAGAATCAAGCGGCTGTGATAGGGATTGGCAACTCATTCTTCTCCTCCAGCGAAACGTGAGCTCTGCATGATTTACCCTCTATACAAGTCCACATTCCCGATTCGAGATCAACGCTACTTTCATCATTCTTCCAAGCTATCAATAGAAATGTCTCACCTCGCCTGGTTCTTCTCATTCGCTTTCGATTTATCCTTGCATGAATCCAGAGCCTGGGTACGGTGCCTCTTAGACAGCTGTTGTAGTTGAGGATTCTTTATGGCGCCGGAATTTGTTTCGCTTGAGCAAGCACTCCGTGAGTTACGGCTCAAGGAGAGTGAGCTGAAAGCGCTTATCTCGAATGGCGAGATCCGGACCTACGTTGTTGGCAATGACGTAAAATTCAAGAGTGAGGAAGTAAACCGCCTCAAGCAACAAACCGGAAAAACAATGCTCCTGGGAGATTCTGCTCTTGAGGAACCGGTGGATGACGATCCTGAGTCCGATGAGATCGAACCTTTCGTCGTCGATGAAGACGAATCCGAGAAACACTTCACCTTTGCTGAAACTGCACAAAAACTACGACTCTCTGACTTAGAGTTGGAGCGTTTCGTGTCAGACGGCGAGATCGAAGCGATCGGAAGCGCCCCAAACTGGAAGTTTCGGCGCGCTGAAGTAGAACAGCTCATCTTGGCGACGGGTAAGACCGTCCTCAAATCCTCTGCCCCGAAGAGAACCAACAAACCAAACTCCGCCGCAAAACGCGAATCTGATGACACTTATTTTTCCATCAGTGTCACCCAACAGAAATTGAGACTCAGCAACGAAGAGCTACGTCAGTGCGTGACCAATGGAGAACTCAAAGCCTTTGGCGTAGGTGATCAAATGAGATTCAAGCGTGACGATGTTGAGCGCTTGGTGATGGGGACCGGTAAAACAGTCCTCCGTACAACAACCCCGTCGATAGCGATACCCGACGACCTAATTCCGTTTGAGGAAGCGCGCCAGCGACTCCACCTGAGCGCTGACGAATTACGACGCTGCGTTAAAGCAGGCCAAATTCAATCGGTCCAGCACGGCGATGAAACCGTGTTCAATAAAAAAGCCGTTGAAAGGCTCGCCAACGAAACGGGCAGCACCATGATGGTGGGTGACCCTGGCACGCTTAAGACCCCGGAATCCATCCTTAAGACCAAGAAAGACGAGGTCGTCGAGCTGAACAAGAATGCCCCGAGTTCAGCCGATAGCGACACCCTCAACTTTCAACAAGCACGGAAGATCCTTCGACTGAGCGACGACGAATTTCGACGCTTCGTTGCGGCCGGGCAAATTCGTCCCGTGGATGGCGGCGAGCCTCAGATGTTTCGGCGCGACATCGTCGAACGGCTCGCTAGCGACACCGGCAGCACCATGATGGTTGATCACATGCCGACGAAACCACCAGTCGGTCACTCAGCACAAAACAAGAAGCAAAAGCAGCCAAAGGGGCGCAAACCCAAGGGTCGTCCAAAGAAAACTCCCCAACTTCTATCATTTCAGCAAGCGAGCAAGATGCTGATGTTGAAGAAAGAAGAATTGAAACGCCTCGTCGATGAAGGCGTCGTGCAAGTGCATCGAGAACCAGACGGTTGGAAATTTAACCCGGACGAAATCAGAAGCTTGGCGAGCGATACTGGTGCGACCATGGCGGCACCAAGCTTCGCTCCAGATGACGGGCCTGACCGCGACCGGTCCCCGGCCGATGACATTGCCGCCTTTGAAGACATCCAAGAATTGCCAAAGCGCGTCCGCCCGAGCGACGATTTCGACGACTTCGTTGGCGATTTCCAGGAAAGTGAAACGATTCCGATCCAAAGGCAGAAGAAATCGCCATGGATCGTTTTGAGTATCGTCATCCTGGCTGTCATGGCTGCCATCGGCTTCTTGGCCTTAGTCCAAGGCTGGATCTAAGAAGAATCCCTTGGTCGGCCGGGCAAAGTTCCATGAAGGAATCGGATGCCAACCGGCATGCAGACAGGCGTTCCGTTCGGTTTCGCTTAGGGCGATGAAACAAGCACCAACCGCTTTGCAACGTGCCCACCGTCAGCTAACATCCCAATCATGAAATACCGAAAACTTGGATCAAGTGGATTGAAAGTCAGCGAGATTTCTCTCGGTGGCTGGATTACGTTTGGCGGCACAATCCCAGAAGATGATGCACGGGCTATTGTCCATCGTGCCATTGATGGTGGCGTCAACTACATAGATTTCGCCGATGTCTACGCTCGTGGCAAAGCGGAACAGGTCTTTGGACGCATGCTCGGCGAATACAATCGGGACAACCTGATTCTTGCCAGCAAGGTCTTCTGGCCCATGGGTGAAGACCCCAACGAACGCGGACTTTCTCGCAAGCACATCATGCGTAGTGTCGATCGGTCATTGCAAAACATGCAGACCGATCACCTCGACTTCTACTACTGTCACCGAGAAGACCCAGAGACCGATCTCGAAGAGACCATGTCAGCCATGGACGACCTCGTTCGGCAAGGGAAAGTTCTGTATTGGGGAACCAGCGTTTGGTCGGCCGAATCATTAGAAGCCGCTCACACTCTTTCTGACCAACGCAATCTCTATCGGCCAAAAGTAGAACAGCCCGAATACAGCTTGGTTGAGCGATCGATTGAAAAGTCGGTCATGCCAACCGCAAGTAAGAATGGTATGGGGATCGTTGTTTGGAGCCCATTGGCAGGTGGTATGCTCACGGGTAAATATAATGACGGCGTTCCCGCGGGCAGTCGGGCGACCAAGACGCACTTCATGGAAAACAAGTTGACGCCAAAGAACTTGGAGCGCGTCCGCAAATTCTGCGCGCTTGCTCAAGACTTGGGACATGCACCGGAACATATCGCTTTAGCGTGGATCTTGTCTCATCCAGAAATCACCAGTGTCATTACCGGCGCCACACGTGCCGAGCACATAGATTCCAACTTAAAAGCTTCGGATCTGGTCTTAGGGACTGATGTCATTGAGAAGCTCAACACCCTCTTCTCGATCGACAAGTAAACAACAAGCGGCCCCTGATCCTGCCGAAGAGTGGTATCATGCTTGTCATGGCTTTGCAGAAAACGAAGGGATCCGTGATGATGAAACGCCCATTCTTATTTGTCTTGCTGGCAACCGTGCTCTGCTTGTCTGCATGCCAACACGCGGGCTCTATTCCCGATACCATCACGGAAGATCCCCCGGTCGCCACGTTCTCGATCGTCGGTTACGATCCAGCTACTGGTGACTTGGGCATCGCCGTCCAGAGCAAGTTCTTTGGTGTCGGGAGCGTCGTACCCTGGGCCCAAGCGAATGTTGGCGCGGTGGCGACTCAGTCATGGGCCAATGTCACTTATGGTCCTGAGGGTTTGGCGCTCATGGCAAGCGGCAAGACCGCCAAAGAAGCACTTGAACAACTGACCAAGCTGGATGGCAAGCGAGATCAACGCCAAGCTGGGTTCGTTGACGCCAATGGCACCGTCGCGAGTTTCACTGGCAAAGGCTGTATGGACTGGGCCGGGCACGTTGAAGGGAAGCATCATTGTGCCCAAGGCAACATCCTCGCTGGCGAAAAAGTCGTCAATGGAATGAGCCGCGCTTACCTTGCGGCACAGCTACAACCAAAGAGTGAGCTCGCCGACTGGTTGCTTGCCGCGCTGCAAGCCGGCCAAAAGGCCGGCGGCGATAAGCGCGGCAGACAATCCGCCTCCATGTTGGTCGTTCGCGATAAGGGCGGGTACAGCGGCGGCAACGATCGCTACATCGACATTCGAGTCGAAGATCATAAGACACCCATCACCGAACTTTCTCGGCTCCTGGAACTGCACAAACAGTTCTTTCGAAGGGCCCACATGAACCGCCCGAAGAAAGTGATCGACGACCCCGCCAAGAAGAAATAGCGGAGCGGGAGCGCTGAAGTGAAGCCACCTCTCACGCCGTTTTGATCTTGTCAAAATCGCTGAGGAGCTTCTTCATTTTCCGGTAGCGTTGCCTTGGTTGCCGAGCCAGCATCTTCCCAACCATCACGTCAACCTTATTTGGCACTTCGATGTGCGTTGACAAAAGTGGTGCATCCTCATGAACCAGGCGGTCGGCAAACTCAATCAAGGGCTCGTCGGGTCTTGAGAATTCATGAGGCTTCCTGCCACTCAGACATTCATAGAAAACGACTCCGAGAGCATAAATGTCACTTTCGGGACCGCCTGTTGCAGAAGTCAGAAGCTCAGGTGCCATGTAAAGCGTGGTGCCACTCGCAAACCCTGGCTTCGAATTCGGCACAACACCTTCCATTTTCACTTCCCCTCTTTCTAAGAGGACAATGTTCTCAGGCTTGATGTCGCCATGAGTTTGGTGGGATTGGTGGATCTCGTTTAGATGAACGAGCATGCCTCGAAACCAATGCCACGCAATCTCCAACGAAAGTGGTCCTTCATTCTTCAACATGTTCGCAAGGCTAATATTCTTCATGCTCAACTCCTCTTTCGCCCTGCCATCGTACCGAGCCTATTCTCTATTTGAAGCTTCATCTTCCATCCAGATTCGAACGTTCTCGAACACGACAAATAGTGCTGTCACTCGCAGGCGTTAGCCGTACAATCCATTCGAGAATAGTAGGAGAGGAAAATGATATGGGCATGAGAGAAGAGATGGCGGAGCAACCCGAGGTGTTGCGCCGCATGCTCAACCACGGTTTCGACCACATCACAAATGTCGCTGATGTGATCGCTCAGCGTGAATTCAACTTTGCCTACATCGTTGCTCGCGGCAGCTCCGACAACGCAGGTCTATATGCAAAGTATCTTCTTGGTGCCGAAAACGGACTGGCCGTCGGGATGGCGGCTCCATCACTATGGACCCAGTACCACCAACCTCCAAGACTCAAGAACTCTCTCATCATTGCGATTTCGCAAAGTGGCGAATCGACAGATCTCATCAAAGTCCTGGAAGATGCGCGAAGACAAGGCGCCACCACAGTTGCGATTTCAAACTCTCCAAAATCGCCGTTAGCCTCGGCTTCGGAATTTGTCATCGACATCAACGCCGGTGCCGAACACGCCATCGCCGCGACCAAGACTTATACAGCCACACTCTTTGCCCTTGCTTGCCTCGCGGCAGGAATGAACAAAAATGAGAAGCTAGTCGAAGCGCTACAAGCTGTACCCGACGAAGTTGAAGCCGCTCTCGAGTTAGATGCTAAGGCCGCCCAAACCGCGTCAGCTTTGCGAGATGCCAACTACTGCGTGGTGATTGGCCGGGGTTACAACTTCGCGACGGCCTACGAGTGGGCCCTGAAACTAAAAGAGTTGGCCTACATCGTCGCCGAACCGTACTCCGCAGCTGATTTTCGCCATGGTCCCCTTGCCATTGTTGGCAACGGCTTCCCGATACTCGGCATCAATGTTGAAGGCTGTGTATCGCAGGACGTTTCAGTCTTGCTGAATGAGATGAAAGAAAGCAAAGGCGCCCGGATCTTCAGTGCTGGCAATGTCCAACAAGATCAGGCGGTCGCGGAGCTATCATTGCCATTTGCTTGTAAATCAGAATCTACGAGCCCGATAGCAGCTGTCATTCCTGGGCAACTCTTAGCTTGGCATCTCGCCACCGTTCGTGGCCTCGATCCGAATTCTCCACGCGGCCTCAGCAAGGTCACGAAGACGAGCTAAGTACCAGCCCCTCTTAACTTGATCACTTATGACCAATTGAAGGACGTAGGAGTTGGTCCGATTAGCATTTCTTGACCTTCTCGGACTTCAACATCATTGGGCCGAAGCCAGGGATCTTGCAATCGATGTCATGGTCGCCATGGACAATCTTGATGTTCTTGACCTTGGTCCCAACTTTCACGACCAAAGACGTGCCGCGAACTTTCAAGTCTTTCACGACGGTGACCGTATCCCCGTTCTTCAAGACGTTCCCATTGACATCCCGCACTTCTGCAGTTCCCGACTCGGCTCCGTCCTCGGGGCTCGCATCTGCCCATTCGTGAGCGCACTCGGGACAAACAAACTGTCCTCGATCTTCATAGGTGAACTCAGACTGGCATTCTGGGCAATGAGGTAAGTCACTCATAATAAGCAATGGCTCCGGGAGATCGTTGTAGAGCGCAATGATAACGACTTTCGCCGGCAAAATGTGACCAAGAAAAAAACAACATCATCGCGGGTCAATCGCCTGAGGAAGCACAGAGTGTTGAGCAAGGAATCTTATGCACAGACACCGGCACGACCGCTCACTTGCGACGGCCACCTGGACGAGATCCCGGTCCGGGGCCCTTCTGCTGAGGCCGGGGACGCCTTTGTTGAGGGTTGGGCCGTCGATTTCCTGGTTGGAGATGCGGGGGCCGTTGTTCGGGCTGGTCATGCGGACGAAAGATCATGACTTTCCGTTTGGCCGTGCGACCGTCTTTGTCCTTGGCCACCAGCAAGAATCGATTGGTGCCAAATTTCAGATTGAGCTGAATCTCGAAGCGGCCGTCATGCCCTACTTGCGAGGTCACCCCACCGACACGGACTGTCACGGGACGATTGTGATTGACTCCACCATGCAAGATAATGCTCGGCCGATGGAACCGCCCTGGAACAGGGTCCAGCTTGATCACTGGGTTCGGATTCTCCTCACTCCTATTTTTCACGGCCATGCGATCACGCAGTAGACGCTTGAGGGATCTTCTTCCAATTAGGGGCTGGCCGTTCGTGCCAGGACCATTGTCTTCGTTGGAATTTGAGCGAGGCTGCCTGCGATCTGCGACAAATTGGTTTTGATCTGGTCTGGCTTGCTGGCGATCAGAAGCAGCCGGGTTTTGGTCTGAAGAAAGCATTTGATCTTGGCGATCTTCTTCTCGGTCATCCAATGCATCTGTCGGTCGCAATGCGGAATCAGCAATCTCCAGTGAATCCTCCTGAGGTTCAGGCTCCATCAGACTCGAGACCCAAGGAACGCCGGCAACAAAAGCCACGACACTCGCCAGAACCATCGCCACCCTGCCGAGCGGAAAATTCGCTTTGGTACGAACATGAATTGACCAGTCTTGTGGTGGAACCTCTCGAGCTATGCGAGATGCTTTAACCGTCTCGCTGTGATCACTAATCGATGGGGCATTCGACGGACTGATCGTCACACTGTTTGACCCAATGTGGTGAGCCCCTGTCTCCATGGCCAAACGTACTCGTGCCATTGTGGCGCTGGGCGGCGCCGAAACAGTGTTGTGATTCGCAGTTCCGGTTGCTTCCGATTCTAAATCCTGCAGATAAGTTGCCGTCTCGGCCTCTGAGCCACGAAGCATTTCGTCAAGTTGGGCGACGATTTCATTGCAGGTTCGAATCCGATCTTCCGGGTTTCTCCTCGTTGCGTCCTTGATGAGCTTAGCAAGAGCTTCTGGAACGTCGGGGCGGACTTCGCGGATATCAGGAAAATCGTCGTTGCAAACCTTGTTCATCACTTGGACGAGAGACCCGGATGGAATTGCATTCTTGCCGGCGAGGAGGAAGTACAACGTCGCGGCCAGAGAATAGACGTCACCTTCTGGGCCAACACGGTGAGCATCGGCGTATTGTTCGGGCGGCATATACTTAGGCGTACCCATCAACATGCCGGTTTGGGTCTTGATGTTATCGATGTCATCGCCAGCCTTGGCCAAGCCTAAGTCTGCGACTTTCACTTCGCCCGCGCTCGAAATCATGATGTTCTCTGGTTTCACATCACGATGAACGATGCCCAAAGCATGGGCAGCACTCAGCCCCATCGCTGAGCACCGAACGATAATCATGGCCTCTTCCAGGCCCAATGCGCCTTTTCTCTCGACTCTCTCACGGGCCGATTCGCCGCGCACGAATTCCATGATGAGATAGTGCAAGCCGTGGCTTTGATTGACATCAAAGACCCGAATCAGATGTGGACTGTTGACACTCGCTGCAATCTTCGCTTCGCGTTTGAAACGGGCGACGAACTCTTGATCCTGAGTGGCAAGATCCTGGCGAAGACATTTAAGCGCGACCTCAATATCCAAAGACATGTGCGATCCTTGATAGACCGCCCCCATTCCGCCTTCGCCAATCTTGGCCAAGAGAACAACGGGCTCAAGCACTTTAAAACCTTCGACCACGGGCAACCCGGAAAGCACCGGATCGCTTAAGAGATTGGTCGTCGGGGATGAGTTATCTGGGGACATGATCTTGCTCAACAAAGCCAAGTCTGGATGCGATCTGTAAATGGAATCCTGCGTATTCATGCACGCACACTCGCCATCCAATCAGAATCCGATCGCGGAGGAATCCTGATCTCTATCTTTCGACTTGGAATAGATCCTAAGACAAATGGATTTCGGGCCGTAACGAGAGGTATTCTCGGCCCGCTTTCACGATCGAGCTAAGTAGGGGCGGGTTCGGGAGAAAGAACAAGGTTAGGAAAACTCAAATCTCGCCCAGGCGTTTCGATCTATTCCCGAAGATTATTCAAACACGCCAGTCTAGATCAATATGCAGACTGTTCGCCCACCCGATGTCTTCACGCTCAAACGCCGGAAGAGATCTCAAGTGTTCTAATTCATGATAGCGCCGATCGAGTGAGGAAGGGCCCGGGCGAAGCCACCTGAAGACGACGTCCGGAGCAAATCAGGAAAGCGGCCCAGAGAGATCCATTCGTCGCTCCGTGTCAGTCGTCAAATTCTCTCGATCGAAAACGAGAAGACAAGGGAGTAAGACGATCGATTCGCGTCTTTTCAGTTACGGCAGCTCGCGGAAGAATCTCACCCTCTTCACGTTCCCGCCAAATGTGGAAACCACCAGAATCGAAAGGCGAGATATCCCCAATGCCCCAGACTCATATTATTTCGCGAAACCCTCGATAGAAAACTGTATGTGCTCTAACGTATATCTTGCGCCACATGACTTCCTTCAAATTTCGGTCATAACGGCCTCGAATCGAGAACGCACCGACGGCATCACGCCCACTGCCTGTCAGATTGCCATCGAAGAAATTGAGTCGAAGGTCTTGAGGCGGCTTCATCCCGCCTTGCAAATAGAAATCGATCCATCGTCCGGATGAGAATTCCGGATCGTCAAGAATGACTATTTTCATCTCATCATGGAACATATCAATACACCTCGAGTTGAAAGTCACCTGCGACCGCAACACGACCCGCCCCCACTGGGCGATCGGCTACTTTCTAAGCGCGTGTGATTTGACGAACCGGACAAGATGCAGAAAAAAGATCGCAACTGTCTTTCTCTTCGAGTCATAGGTGAAATTGTCTCTTCAGGTACACGAAAACTTCAATCGCTGATCATTGATAAATGAAGCGGCTTCTTTCTCATTGAAGTCTCGTGGTCAGCAATCCTAATAGTTCAGGTCGACTTGAGGATCGCCCGTGAGTGGCCATAGAACAAGAAAGTGATGGATCAAGTCAGAGGCGACCAAGGCCCAGCCCAGACGCCAGGCCCAAGTCTGCACCATGTGCCCGCGTCGAACATAGAGCGACAAGAGAACAGTTAACACGCCAACGTAACTATGATGAATGCGGAACCCGAAGGTCAACAAGCTCAGGAAAGCTGTGTCCCGTGTTGTTTCAAAGTCAAACCCAAAACGTAGGACGCAAGTCGCTGTTTCAAAGAGAATCGTTAAGACTATGATCCAAGCTTTGTTGCTCATAAGTGGTAATTGTCCTGCGAATTCATTGATGTTGCTCCTGTAGCATGACGGGTGATTCTGAGAAGAGCAAACTCCTCATCAAAATTCTCACGAATTGTTATGATTCCACTCGTCTCCCAAAAGAGATGTACGACCCCAACTCAATCAAGAAAAGAACGGCTCTATGACAACTTCACGATTCGGAACAATCTGCTTTGTGGCCGTCGTTTTCTTGATGAGCAACGCCCCCCTTGCCCAATGCCAGTCATTGAAGCCCGGAAAGATCCACAGTGGCATTGCACCAAAGGCTGATCCAACCCAAACCTATTCGATCTACTTGCCATCTAAGTATTCCGCCAAGAAGTCATGGCCGGTACTCTTCGGGTTCAGCCCATCAGCA
>JBLINQ010000123.1:0-15596 GCA_047639315.1 Planctomycetota bacterium | reverse complement strand
CCCGCGTATGGTCAGTGAATTCGAGAACCGCATTTATCAAGACGAAGTCATCTATTCCAAGACGAGCCGATATCAAAAGATCGTGCTCACGCGCTGGCGCAATGACACGCGCCTCTATTTGAACGGGCATCTTCAGTTTTCAAGCGTCGACGAATATCGCTATCACGAATCTTTGGCCTTACCGGCCATGGCCGCTGCAGAATCACGTGAGCGCGTGCTGATTCTTGGTGGTGGCGATGGTCTATTGGCCTATCAAGTCTTGAAGTACAAGGACTTGAAACAGATTACTGTGGTCGACTTAGATGACACGGTGACTGACCTCTTCAGTAACAACACGCTTCTACGTGGCTTGAACCACGACTCTCTGCTTTCGCCAAAAGTGAAAGTCATCAATCAAGATGCCATGGATTTTTTGTCGAAAACGAGTGAGACCTTCGACGTCATTCTCCTCGACCTTCCGGATCCATCAGAAAGCGCCTTGGCAAAACTCTATTCAGAAGCTTTCTATCGTTTGTGCATGGGCCGCCTGGCATCGGGAGGCACGCTCGCCACTCAAGCCACCAGCCCTTTCAAATCGAGGGAGGCCTTCTGGTGTATCGAAAAGACTCTGGACACGGTGACACGTCAGACCCCCGCGGCAAGCCCAGAGAGTTTTCACACGTACCCATACCACACCTACATTCCGACCTTCGGAACTTGGGGTTTTGTTTTGGCCAGCAAGAGACCTATTAAACCAGCGTCTGTCCAAGTCTCTGTGGAAACACGGTTCTTAACCAGCGAGGCATTGGCTTCGATGTTTAGTTTCCCCAAAGACATGAGCAAAGTGGATGTCCCGGTCAATCGCCTCAATGAACCGGTCCTCTCCCGTCTCTATCGCAACGGCTACCACAAGTATCTCGATTAACGCCCCATTAGGATTCACGCTCAGCTAATGAATAAGAAAATCGGCACACATGTCATCGCGGACATCGACCTGGAGGACTCCGAAATCCTCGTGGATCGTCCCTTTATGACAGCGATTCTCCTCAACGCTTTGGAAGCAGAGAGTTTTGAAATCATTGCCGTGTCAGGCCACGATTTTCCGGGCGGCGGCTTCACCACTGTGGTTCTCTTGGCAGAATCCCATGCTTCCATCCATACCTATCCCGAAATGTCCTATCTTGCCTTCGACTTGTTCAGCTGCGGTTCCAAAGATCCAAGCCGGGTCCTTGCTCACATTCTCTCTGAAATGAACCCTAGGGATGTCCGAAAGACAATCTTCACCAGGCAGACGAAGGACTAATTCGAGCCTTATTTGAGGCCTCCAATCTGGATATCATGGGCCAGAAGCGCCCCACTCCGAGTGATTTGCGCTGAAAAAATCCGTGATGTGACTGGATAGACCAAAATGCTGATGAAAATCTTCGCGCCCATTCTATTAGCGGCCCTCCTGGTCTCCTGTGGCAGCAAGACCACCGAGAAGCCAAAAGAGCTGGGTCCGCAGAGCAATCTCAAGGGTGTGGCGGCCGTTGACCATTTCATCGCTTATGTCAGCCAGAACGGCTTTTTGGACAAAACAGACACCAACTGGAAAATAAAAGCGACTCGGCCTGACATCGTCGAGTTCGACCCGTCCAAGAAAATCTACTGGATGCTTGAAACGTCGAAGGGACTGATCAAAATCGAGCTGTTGCCCGAGGTTGCGCCAATGCATGTCACTTCAACCATCTATCTGACTCGCATCGGATTCTACGACAACCTCACCTTCCACCGAATCCTTCCAGGATTCGTCATGCAAGGTGGCTGCCCTTTGGGAACCGGAAAGGGAGGACCTGGCTATCAAATGCGAGGAGAGATGACCCCAAAAGCGAAGCACGATGCTCGTGGGACTCTCAGCGCCGCTAACTCTGGCCCCAATTCTGACGGTTCTCAGTTTTTTATCACCTATCGGGCGACACCTGGGCTTGATGGCAAGCATACGGTCTACGGCCGCGTCATTGAGGGTGAGCACGCTATGATCAAGGTCGAAAGACAGGGATCGCCCGAAGGAAATGTGAAGCGCCCAATCTTCATCACCAAGGCCACCATCATCGAGCAATAAGTTAGCTCCCGAAGAATCAAATTGACTCAACTACTGGCGCCATGCGCCCTTGAACTCGAAACAATGGGACTCGACTAAGAATGACTGTTTCATGTGGAATCGTTGGCCTCCCGAATGTGGGCAAGAGCACGATCTTCAACGCCCTCACAGCTGCCGCTGCTGAGCAAGCGAATTACCCGTTTTGTACGATTGAACCAAATGTCGCCGTCGTCGATGTACCCGATACAAATCTGACGACGATCCATGAAAGGATCTCGACCCAGAAGGTCATCCCTGCAAGCTTAAGAGTTGTCGACATTGCTGGCCTTATTGCCGGCGCCTCCAAGGGTGAAGGCATGGGAAATCAGTTTCTCGCCAATATCCGGGAATGCGACGCCATCATGCAGGTCGTTCGTTGCTTCAGCACCCCCTCCATCGTTCGTGAGGGTCCAGTCGATCCAGTCACTGATATTCAAATCATTGAACTGGAATTGATCTTGGCTGATCTTGACACCGTCGCCCGAGCTGCCGAACGTTTGCGCAAGAAGACGCGGTCGGGAGACAAAGATGCCATCGTCGAGTTCGCTATTATGGAACGAGCTAAGCAGGTTCTGTCAGAAGACCGGCTCCTACGTTCAGAGGAATGGAAAGACGAAGAAAAAGACGTCCTTCGCCCCCTCTGCCTCATGACCATCAAGAAAATGCTCTACGTCGCAAATGTAAGCGATGATGACATCGATGGCAGCAGTGAGCATACCCAGGCCGTGGCCAAGTATGCCGAGGAATCTGGTGCATCATGGCTTGCGATCTGTGGCGACCTCGAATGTGAATTACGGAATATGGAGCCGGACGACCGCGACATGTTCATGGCAGACCTCGGCATCGAACAATTAGGTCTCGAGCGTTTGATCAAGGCAACATACGATCTCTTGGACTTGCAAACGTTTTATACCGCCGGTGAAAAAGAGGTCCGCGCTTGGACTGTTCACAAGGGATGGGAAGCTCCGAGGGCAGCCAGCGTGATTCACACGGACTTTGAGAAGAAGTTCATTCGTGCTGAAATCTACTCGGTCGAAGACTTGGTGGAATTCAACTCAGAAGGTGCGATCAAAGCAGCCGGTAAACTTCGCACCGAAGGACGCTCCTACGTGATGCGGGAAGACGACATCTGCCATTTCTTGATTGGCCCTTAACCGGCCGTTCAAGAAGGATGCGGACGCCATCGTTGGATCAGAAGCTTGCGCCGAGATCAGCAGCAATGGCGTCCGCCACCGCGAGCCCGCTTCTCGTCGGGCAAAGGCATCGATCGGTCATCGTGACCAATTGATCACGAACAAGCTTGTCGACAACTTCTTCTGCCGAGTGCAGCAAGTCGATGCCGTATTGCTCTTTTAGTTGAACGAGATCAATTCCCTTGGGTTGACGTAAGCCAAGCATGACCTCCTCGAGTGCGAGATCGGCCGGCTCAAGAAGCTCGTCCCCTTCGACTCCATGGCCGCTCGCCAAGACGCTCTTCGACCAGTCCACAGTCTTTTTGTGATTCCAAAAACGTCGGCTACCAGCGAAGGAATGCGCCGAAGGCCCGAGCCCGAGGTAAGGAGAATGATCCCAGTACTTCTTGTTGTGCGCAGACTCGGACCGCGAGTGACGAGCGAAGTTCGAGACTTCATAAGCACTCAATCCGTGGTTGTCGAGTCGTTCATGAGTGACTTGAAAGAAATCACCTTGGCTCTGATCGCCCAATTCAGAGAATCTTCCCAACGCGATTCGCTTCTCGAATAACGTGCCTGGTTTGACATTCAACTGGTAGCAACTCACGTGATCGATGTTCGAAGAACCGACATAGTCCAGTTGTTCGACCCAAAGCTCGATGTCTTGGCTTGGTAAGCCGAACATCAGATCAACAGATAGCGTGTCGAACTTTGCATTGGCGGCCAACTCAAGCCCTCGTCGTGCTTCATCCGCCGAATGCCTACGCCCAAGAAATTTGAGGTCGGCATCGATGAAACTCTGAATTCCCAAACTTAGGAATTTGACATTGAGATCATGATAGCCGCGCAAGGTATCTGCTCGAACGTCTTCTGGGTTCATCTCCAAATGGAGTCGCCAATCCGACTTCATTTCAAATCGACGCTCGATGGCGGCAAGAATCCTCGATAAATCCACCAAAGGCAGGAGTGACGGTGTACCGCCACCGAAGTAGACCGTTTCGATCAGGAAATCGAAATCACGGACACGATCTATTTCTTGGAGTAGGATTTCGACGAATTGCTCGACTTCTCCCGTCACCGCTCTTTCAACGGCAAAATCACAATACGGGCAGACGAAGGAGCAAAATGGGACATGGATATAGAGGCCAGCCGTTTTTTCGATGGCTGACCTCCTATCGATCATTTCTTGTCTGTGTCTGAGCGGAGGACGGCGAGAAAGGCTTCCTGAGGGATGTCGACCGAACCGATGGTCTTCATCTTCTTCTTGCCCTTCTTTTGCTTCTCAAGCAACTTGCGCTTTCGAGAGATGTCGCCGCCGTAGCACTTGGCAGTCACATCTTTACGGAAGGCGGTAATTGTCGTTCTGGCAATAATATCGCCGCCGATGGCCCCTTGAATAGGAATCTTGAATTGCTGCTTCGGAATGGTCTCGGCCAAACGCTCGCAGTATTTCAAGGCCCTTGGACGCGCCTTGTCCCGGTGAACAAGCTGGGCCAAAGCATCAACCTGTTCGCGATTCACCAGAATGTCGACTTTCACGATGTCTGACGTGCGGTATTCGCGGACTTCGTAATCGAAAGAACCGTAACCCCGAGTTACGTTTTTTAGTTTGTCATAGAAGTCAAAGAGAACTTCACCCAAGGGCATATCGCTCTTGAGTTCGATCCGACCAACCGAGAGATACTGGAAGGTCGTTTCGGCGGATCGATGTTCACGGCAGAGCTCCATGACCTGCCCCAGGAATTCTTCCGGGATAATGATAGAAGCCCGAATGTATGGCTCTTGAAGTTCCTTGATTGTTGAAGGATCAGGGAAGTAGGACGGGTTATCTACTTTGACATTCTCTCCATCATTGAGCTCAATTTTGTAGAGAACACTTGGCGCCGTGAGTAACAACGACATATCAAACTCGCGACTCAAGCGCTCTTGGATGATGTCCAAATGCAACAATCCGAGGAAACCACAACGGAAGCCAAAGCCGAGGGCTGCAGAGGTGTCTTTCTCAAACGTCAAGGAGGCATCATTGATACTGAGCTTCTCGAGAGCTTTGGCTAAGTCCTCGTAGTCGTCACGAGTCATCGGATAGAGTGAGGAGAAAACCACGGGCTTGGCTTCTTTGTAACCAGGAAGCGGTGCTGGTGCTGGGTCTTCCGCGGAAGTCATCGTGTCGCCAATGGCAACGTCCCGAATTGTCTTGACGCCGCAAACGATGTAGCCGACATCACCCGCCTCAAGGGATTCCTTGGGTTCAGGCGTAAGGCCTACGTAACCAAGTTCGTCGACGAAGTACTCAGAATTCGTATGCATGAAGCGCACTTTTTCTTTGCGCTTGAGTGTCCCTTGCTTCACTCGACAGTGAAGAATCACTCCACGATAGGAATCGTAATGAGCATCGAAGATGAGGACCTGCAATTTGGCATTCGTATCGCCGGTGGGCGGTGGCAGCTTGTTGACGATCGCCTCGAGGATCAGATCAATTCCGATCCCCTTCTTGGCCGAACACTCAATTGCTTCAAAAGGATCTAAGCCAAGGTCCGCTTCAATCTCTTCTCGAGCTTTGTCTGGGTCTGCTGCGATCAAATCGATCTTATTGATGATTGGCAGCAACTCCAGATCGTATTCGAGAGCGAGATACAGGTTAGCTACAGTCTGCGCTTCAACCCCTTGTGCCGCATCCACAATGACGAGCGCGCCTTCACACGACATGAGCGAACGCCGGACCTCATGTGAGAAGTCAACGTGACCTGGCGTGTCAATCAGATTGAGTCGATAGGTCTTGCCATCGTTGGCATTGTATTGCAGAGAGATGGTATTACTCTTGATCGTGATACCCCGCTCACGCTCAATATCCATGGAATCCAGGATTTGATCGCGAAAATCACGGTCTTTGACCGCATCACATGCTTGGATCAAACGATCAGCGAGTGTCGACTTGCCGTGGTCGATGTGTGCAATGATGCAGAAATTACGAATGTCCTCCACGAGGATCCTCCAGTATGAGTAAGACCCCTATTCATAACGATTTATTCGCTCCTGTCCCAGCGTTTGCCGTCCAAACCCTCATATGGCTGGGACTTAAGGCCCTGAGCGGAAACGAGCCAAATGATACGATTCGCCCCAGGTTCAGCACGATCGGGTCGGAATCGGTCAAAACAGTCCTTCTGCCATGAATGCTCTTTCTCAGTCCACAAATAGTGTCCGTTTTTCCTGAGTTCTTTGGCAAATACACCCCGTCTACAGGGAAAGCACTGCGAATGACGCTTTCGAGCTCATCCCAACAAGAGAGTCTGATTGGAGGACCCATATGAAAACCATGTTGCTATGCTCATTTTTGATCGCAAGCGCGATCACTACTCCGGCCCAAGTTCTCGATTCTCTTCATTTCAAGAATTCGCGCGAGAGTGAACTCTACAAGCAAACTTTGGCCAAGTTAGAAAACACACCGTTCAATATCGACTGGAAAGAGATTTCGCTTCGAGATGCCGTCGCTGATATGCGCCGCCAAACACGAATCAATTTCGTCGTGACCCGCAACGCCGACGAGAGCGATTTTGATGACGTGACCCTTAAGCTTCGCAACGTCAGCGGCCGCCTCGTCCTCCAGTTCCTAAAGGAACACGGAAAAGTCGTATTCCAATTTCGCCATGGAGCCATCTTCGTTACTTCCACAGAAGACGCCATCAAACGCGGAGCTGTTTTGCGCTTCTATTCCGTTCACGATCTGTTGTACGTGGCACCAGATTTCCCTGCACCTCGTATCGGAATCAACCCCCTGCCACCAGGAGAAGATGCCTTTGAAGATGTGATCCCTCAAGAGCCCCATGACCCTGATCGAATCATCGAGATCATCAAAATGGCAACCGGTGCAGACAATTGGGAATTCGAATCAACATCCATCCAGATTCATCGGGGACGGATGATCGTGAGACATACGCCTCTCATGCAGCGACGCGTTCGGTACATGGTGGCCGCCCTGGGTGGGCTGTAGAAATCGATAGAGTATCGATCATGAAGACGACTGCGTGGTGCTGATCAAGCCACGCCGTTTTTTTAGTTGTTTTCGTGGATCGCTTCGAACCACTCCCAGAATGCAGTCTCAATTTCCTTCGGCGATTTCTTGAAAGCGGCCGTGAATCGTTCATCGAAAACACCAGGCCCCCTTCCCTCAACGAAGACCTGCAAGCCTTTGCGGTGATGCTCTTGGAGATACTGAAGGACAAATAGTCCTTCGGCTTCATGAACAGCGGTCAGACCACCCAAAGATGCTTTGAACAAGCGATCGAAAGTAATGGCGCGATCATTCTCCTTCGCCTCGATCACAATGTTCTTGGCGTCATCCTGCGAACGAAATTTGCGATTGACACCGGCTGCCGTGTCGTACCGGTTCGCCTTAGCAAAATGGATTCGAATCTCGCCAAGAGTTTTGAGTTCACCCCAATGCCCAGAAGCGACATAGAGGCAAGGTGGTGCCAAGTAGCTCTCATCGCCCCAGAGTCGCATCATCTTGGCCGCAGTACCAGAGACCAAGGTATGCAACCAGAGCTCCTCCGATTGATTCGACACCCGACTGAGAGAATCAAAACTCATCGAGTCGCGCTTGAGACAGAAGTTTATTCGATCCGAATCTGCCCCATGGATTTTCTGGCCATTGGTCAAGAAGTGTGCATAAGTTTGTCGGTCCTTCAAAACCACGATCAAAGTCTTCGGTCCGATTGAGAAGCTCTGACCCTTGGGGCCAAACACTTCGTCGAACCAAACGCGCGTTCCGTCGATTTGCTTAAGGACTTTCTCAGCAACGCTTTTTCGCCCCGACACGACAACTGTCGTAGCCCCCTTCTTGGCGCCCTGAAAGGGTCGCTTGATGAGCGCATTGAAGCGCTTGATTTCAGCAACCAAGTCTTTCTCCTCGGGCCGATACCATTCTTGACCCAGAAGAATCATCTTTCGCTCTTTCATCAGTTCGTCGACGACGCGCCACTGGTGGTTGCCATCCAACATGAAGAGCCCCGGTTTCTTGCTCAGTTGTCTTTTGTCTTTCTTGCTGACCCATGCCCCGTTGACCAATGAATAGCCCTTGGCTTTCATCATTTTCGCAAATGCTTTTTCTGCCGTCCTTCGGTTCTTGTACCAGACACCACCGGCTTTGACTTGGCCAATGAACTGACGTGCGTCAACTCTTGATTCGTCGATACCCAAGGCACGACGGGCCAATCGTTGGCAATCTTTGGCAAGAGATTTCTGATCCTGCCCCCACTTCGCGGCATCCATCAACGTGTCAGGATCGGTTTCATTGCCTTTGATTTTGGCAAACAACTTGGGCTTTATGGCTCGCCCAATTTTCACCTCGATGACATCGGCTCTTGAGATCACCCGGAGCACGGCATCTTTGGTGACGACGTGAACTTCCTTGTCGTTCTCCGCGATGACATCCCCACGAACCTTTTTGCCAGACTCGAGGGCAACGACATCTTGCGCACTGGCTTGAAAAGCGAATGCCACAAGAAGAACAAAAACGTTGGTCAATCTCGTCATCGTACGTTCCTTAATTGAAAACGACGGAATGTAAAGCTAGGTCAGAAGCAGCCCCTTGCTGCGGCGAAGAGGTACCAGGGGACTTCTTGAGAATTCGGAAAGTCAGACGGTTGGTGGCCTGCGATTTGTAGTGCTTCCCGATCCCCAACATGTTCAACTTCCGCTTCTTGTTGCCACCTTCAAGCTTGAAGGTTCCGATTACAGAGCCTCGTAAACTGATCTCCAAATCACAAGGCAAAGCTGGTGTCGTGATCTCAACTGAAACCTCGTCTCGTTTTTCCCTTGCCCCCATGAGGAACATCGAGCCCTGCTCTGTGCTCAGAAAACAAGAATTGGGATGTTCCATCGTCGTGACCCAGCCTTTAGAAAAGCGCTGGAGAATCCCTACGCGATTCATCGTCGGAGCATCACTGGGCCAAAGGCTCGCCATCGCTACTCTTGGCACCATGAAAGATATGATGAAGCCAACACGCTCACCCTTCGTTCGACTTGGAGACTCCAGTAGGATCGACAAAGGTGCCTTGTAAGGTTTCCGCGTTAGATCCAAGTCAAGATAGAAGAACTCGACAGGAATCTTGCACTTCTGCGACAACAAAACTTGGCCATCGGCATCGACAATCTTTAGCACATCATCTTTGCTTTCAGGTTTTGACTGCCTCACCACGGTGACAAACAGGCGGCGAGCATGACGTTTATCCGGCGAAGTCATGTCAAAATCTAAGTCAATACTCTTGCCAAAGAAGTGCTCGGCCGTGACATCTACTTCTTTTGCGTCCCAGTTGTCGAGAGCCGTCTTCCGGAAGCTTGACAGGATATATCCAATACCAAAGGCAGAATTGGGAAAGGCAGCAAAAGCGTCGAGAATCGCCTGCGATGCTTTTTCGCTTGGATAGTAATTCAGATGGTTGGCACATTCCACCCGCAATCGTTGATGGCGCTCATGCTTCACAAGCTGACACAAGAGGTCTTCGTGCCAGTCGCTCTTGGGAAAGTTACCCACACCATTCACAGCACTGACACGAAGGAAAAAATGATTTTGCCGGAGAATCCGCACCAGGAGATCTCTCCTGAACTCATTATCGATGGCGCCGAGGTTTTCGATAATTGTATGACTGAGAGGTGAGTCTTCTCGAAAGAGGATGTTCTTGATCTTTGCATTGATGATCGCATCATCTCGCCCCATCATGCCAAAGACCATTCGAGTGCCAAGATCGCCGCCAACCTCCACCGCCAGGTCAAAGACCATGGAGGTGTCAATTTCCTTACCGGCTCGCGCCAAAACGCCATAGAGCTCGGCTCGCACGAATTTATCCTTCTCAACCAGCAAGCGCTCTTGGGCGGTCTCGGCAGCAAATGGCAACTTGAAGAGGTGCCATAACGTCAGAGCTGCTCGCTTACGGTCTTGAGGCGAATCGCTAATAACCAAGAGATCACCGTCATGAAAAGGACGGTGCTGCACTCGTGCTCGAAGAAGGTCGCGTAAGGCCAAAAAATGAGGCTCTTCCGATGTCACGTCGGCTCGGCAAAGTCCAGCGTCGTGGGTCATCCGGCCTCCGACTTCAAGATCGAAAAGGAGACGTGCCGCATCTTTACGCACATCACCAAACTCCGAATTCAAATGGAGAAAAAGATCTTTCAGCAGATCATCCCGCCCCAAGAGGATCTCATTGCGAAGGGTGGCAAACTCAAGGTTCGAGCTCATCTGCTCATCGCGTTGAATCAAACAATCGCCTTGCCACTCGCGATACAGTTCGGCCATTCGTTGATATTGCTCCGGGTCCTTGGCCGACAACTCACGATGTTCGAGAGGATCCTTTTCAATGTCATAGAGCAGTTTTAGGTCGGCATTATATTGAACACGGTATTTGTATTTGCCCTGCACTATGGCAGTCACCGGTGGGAAATTAGAACGATCCAGAATTGAGGGCCTTTCGACCACAGCGTAGTATTCAGCCGCTTCAGATTCACCAAGGATAAGAGGCAAGAGACTTGGAGACTCGCACTCTCTTAGTTCGCGAGATCCCATGATATCAACCAAAGTCGGTCCCAGAGAAGTTAGCCCCACAGAGCCTAATATCCGTCGCCCTTTACGCATGAATGGCAGGTACATCATGAGAGGAACGCGGCACAACTCTTCGAAAGGAGAGCCGCCATGCAAATAGGCACCGTGTTCGCCAAACGCCTCACCATGATCCGAAGTAATGACGACGACGGTGTTCTCGAGAAGGCCCTGCTTCTCCATGCCGTCAATTAGAATTCGAAGTTGCGAGTCGGTGAAAGCGAGCTCACTGTCGTAGCGTTCAATCGCTTCTTTGCCGAAATCAAATTCTGGGTGAACCGCATATGGATAATGAGGATCCATCAAGTGCGTCAATAAGAAGAAGCGCTCCCCCATCTTCGACATGCTGTCGAGCAAGCGAGGGACCAACCCTTTTGATTCCAAGGCCGTGTATTCGTGACGATCCATGCCGAGGCGAATATCAGGTTTCGGCCAGCCTTCAGGACGCGCGGTAAAGATAGCGTCTGTATAGAGACCAAGGCTGGAATAACCGGAGTCCTTGAGTGACTGACCCAAAAGATCTGGGTCTCTGCCCCGCCGCAAACTGATACTACTTGGATACGAACCACTCAGGATGCTCATCAACGAAAAGAAACTCGACGTCGACGGCGAGCGCGCATCCTCAAAGACAACGCACTTTTTGGCGAACTCGGCGAGAAACGGCGTCGTTTTCCTCTCATAGCCATGAAGCGTTGTGTGATCGCGCCTCACGGCATCCACGCTGATAATGAACAGATTGAGTGGCTTGCCTCCGCTCAAAGCAGGTATCCTCGAACGCGCTTTCTCCCTGGCGCTGTTCCATTTCTGGAATCGACTCGACAACTCGAGCGGTTGAACCACTTCCTCGTGTTGCCGAGGATACGGGACACGTCGAATGAGAATTCTTGATGATGTCAGATCTTGGAACAGGAAGATTCGAGATGAGGGTGCGGCATCAAACAAGGAAGCAAAATGAACATAGCTTCCCAGAAGAAAAAACGAGACCGCAAAGAGAGTCACGGGCAACGAAAAACGTGGCTTTGAAAACAACTCCAAGAAACGAAAGACCAGCAGTGCAGCGAAGACGATGGACGCAAGTCCGAGTGCTTCGTGAATCGCATCATAGAGGCCAACGTAGTATTTCTGGTCGCAATAATGGCAGCCCCATACCAAGGGAAACAGGACTATCACAGAAACGAACTGCCGCTTTGAGATGTGGCGGCGCCAAAACTTAATGCCGAGCCTGAGAACAAAATAGAACAACAGGAAAACCAAGACTGGCCCAAGCCCCCCCAAATCAAATGCTTTGGCTTTGCCGCCTTTGAAAAGAGTCATGGACAAAAGAGCAAGAGGAAGCGCAGGAGGGATGGTTGCCACGAGCCGTAAACCAGCTGATGAAAGTTTGGAACTGGCCGGTTTCTGATCGGCGCAGCTAAGCAAAGATTCGCAAAGGGTCCAGGTGAGCCCCAGAACCACACTCAAAATGGCGGCGAAACCGGCTAAAGCGAGGAGAGCTCCGGACTCGGGAAATACTCTGGCCCCTGACACCAAGATCGAAAGGTCCCAAATCGCTAAGAGAACAACACCCAGGAATGTTGCGACTAAGCGTAGGAAGAACCCCCAATGAGTAGGAATTCCTTCGAGTTTCGAGGGTTCATCAAGATTCATCATCGTTTGGGGCGTATCAATGTCGAGGGTCAATTTCGTCGGTTCTTAGATGGTAGATTATACGCCAAATCCACGGCGCGTGATATGCTAACGCCGCCAGAGAGAATTCTCATTGCAAAGACTGACGCGCTCTGAGAGTTTAGACTCCCGTGTCGGCAACCATTTGAGAAAGAGATAGCCTTGGCTCCTTTGAGTAAGAAAGCACAAATCTCATGAATCGAGTCATTTTTTGCCTGGCGACGTCGATCTTGGTCTTCGCCCACTCCGTTGCCGTGGCGCAAGATCGGGTTGCCGCGCCTCGCGGCAAAGAACTCAAGCGCGTAGTCACCGTCTACCTCAAAGCCGACGTCGACACGCGTCGAACGATGCGCGCGGAAGCAGACAAGAAATACTCGCCGCTCAAAGATGGCCCAGAGCTCAAATCTCTCCGAAAAGAGATGCTTGCCATTGCCAAGAAAACTGGCCCTAAGCTCAAGGGTTCCGGAACCATGTATTTCTATGACAAAAAGGCAAAGAAACAAGGTAAGTACATCGTCAGGGGCCGCCCTCAGGAGACGCTCTTCATCGGCCTCCATGGCGGTGGCAAAGGATCGGGAGATGCAGGCAACATGGCCGGGGCGATGGGTGGTGGTGGCTGGTGGTGGATCTTCCCCGAAGTCTTGGAGAAGACAGAATATGGCTGGACCACCTCGGGCACCGAAGAATTCGTCATGGACCTCATTGAGGCCGCCAAGCGGACCGGCAAAGTCGACCCCGATCGAATCTTCATCACTGGACATAGCATGGGTGGCTTCGGTTCGTGGACTTTGGGGGCCCATCACGCCGATGTTTTCGCTGGCGCTGCTCCCTATGCTGGTGCGCCCACACCAATTTGGGAAGGAAGCAAAGCGGTTGCTATTGCCCCAGGAGTTATTCCGAATCTGTACAATCTGAGATTGCATTTCTTCCAGAGCCTCGACGACAAGAACGTTCCTGCTGCTGCCAACGAGCAAGCCTCCAAAGAACTGAAGGTCTGGAAGAAAGACTATCCTGAGGGTTTTGATTATCGCTATTTGCGGGTCAACGGGCGTGGCCATGCTGCGCCCAAGAAAGGTTATATGCCGACCCAGAAATGGGTGGCCTCAAAGAATCGCAATGCGCGGCCGAAGAAGATTCTTTGGCAGCCAAAACTCAAATGGAAGCGGCACTTCTATTGGCTCTACTGGGACGCCCCAATTTTGGACGCTATCATTGAAGCCAGCACCAATGGTAAGAACGAAATCGAAATCAACACAGTTGAAGGGTACAAGGAGCTCAAAGGAATCACCGTTCTCTTGGGCGATCCGATCGCGGATTTGAGCAAAGAGATCGAGATCAAAGTCGACGGGGTGAGCAAGTTCAATGGAAAAGTCGAACGAACTTTCTCTACTCTGCTACTGACCATTCCACGAAATGACCCAAAGCTTCTCTTTGACGCTCGCGTCGACCTTTGACCTTTGACCTGGGGAATTAGAATTTAAAGACGTATTCGGATTGAGCCCAACCAGATTTATTGCCTTCTAACTTAAGAAGGTAGCGCAGAATCGTCTTACCGCCGACATCGAGGTAGTGAACTTTTTCGATCACTCCGGATGTTCCTTTGGCGACACGGAACTTTGCTTTCTCCCCTTCCTTCCACGTCGGTCCAGTAAAGATATGGACCTCAAAGCTACCTTCCTTTTTGACGAAAACCTCGGTCCCGAGGCCAAGCGACTTAGGCCGCTCTTTGAAGTAGGCCGGGAAAATCAAAACACCGCCCTTCAGGCGAATCGTGCTGGCGCCATCGAGATGTTTAGGTTGCAAAAACTCAGGATCTGATACCGTTTCTGGCAACACCCATGCCGCACCAGAATTGGCGAGATCATCGCCCTCGCGAGCCACCTTCAAGATGGCGGATCGGGCTCCGGTTTTTTCTAAGATATCCCACGCAGCGCGCAACGCCCATCCTTTGGCATCTGCTTCTGCAAGGCCGTCAGGAAGGATGATTACCCCTTCAATAATTTTGATTTCTTTGAATCGTGCTACAACTTTCGCTGGGCCTCGACTCTTATACTTGGCATTTTCGGCGTTGGGCACCAACCAATTCATATCCTGCAACTTGCTCTTGATCGAAGCAGAGTCAAACTCCCGATGTTTCTTGCGCCCGAATGCTTGGACCTCAGTCCAACCAAATGAGATATCCTTGGCGTCGGGATGACTGATCACTCCCACGCGAAACCAAAGCTCATCACCGACTTTCACACGGCGATGGACATAGACGATTCCACGTTTAGACGCGTGGCCAACGGTTGCACGAGCACCGTCAGCACCTGCTTCGAAGTGATTGAAAAGTTCAAATTTCTCTCGGAGCACATAGCATCCACCATCGATGAAATTGATGGCCTTGAAAGTCGGGGCCTTCTTCTTCGGGGGTTTCTTTTTACCCTCAACGACGCTCATGGGGATTCGGCGAAAAACCTTAACCCCGCGATAGGCGTCAATCTGCTTGACTGCTCGACCTTGAAGGTTCCTGTTGTATTCGCCGAAATCCTCATTCTTCTGATTCATCGTCAGCGTAACCCGGAGTTTTACATCGACATCCAATCGATCAACTTTGATTGCACTGCGCCCCGCCATCTCGTTCATTTCACTGGCATTCTTGATGACCTTCTTAAGGACAGCCTCAGACAATTCCATGCGAACCGAACCGCGCAGTTCCTTCATGGTCTTTTCCTTGGCGAAGTACTCGAAGGAGTACGCCTTAGAGTCCCCCTTGCGCCAATACCGCCGCGTGACCGAAATGTTGATCAATGCGTCGTCTGGTAAATCACTCGTGACCTTGATCTCGAGATTCTTGCCAACCACTTTGGAGTCAACTTCAAAGTCATTGCATGAGACCTGGGCTATTGCCGGGCCAGCAAATAAGCAGAAGAGAAATAGAAACGAGTAATTACGCACGATCGATCTCCAGATTCTTGGGCTCGTCGTTTGGTCGCGAGCGCCCTTGTAGGATAGCAAAATTTGGCGTTGTCTTGTGAATTCCGGGCGACCCAACAACGTGGTAGGAGCCATCTCCAACCGGAATACGATG
>JBLINQ010000122.1:0-15637 GCA_047639315.1 Planctomycetota bacterium | reverse complement strand
GGGAGAATCTTAGAACCGGGTATTTGAGAGGGACAATTCAAGCTTGTTAACCAAATCTATTTTGCTGCCTAGCAATCTACGACAATTATGACCCCAGAGCCAATAATTCGGCCTTGCCAGCCCATCCACATCCCCCGCCTCTTCGATCAACCCAGCGCCTGGGCTAGCCACTCTTAGGAAGAAGTCGCAAGGCCTGCCGAGCCCCCACTTTGGGTTCGTAAGAATGGGGGCCCATGTAGAAATTGTGACCACGCGCGTGATTCAGCGCAGTTGGGAAGTCCGCCAGGTGGGCAACAACCACTGGGAAAAATATCGCTATGGGGGCTCATTGACTCCTGTGACCCAAACCCGTCCTTGTTGGCAAAAGGATAGATAGGACCTTGTTCAGACTTCCCCAGGGCTCTAAACCCGAGCGTCGAGGACAGCCTCTTGCGGTTGAAGTGGACGTCAAAGCTTTCGAAGACCACACCCTTCAGCTCGTCCCCGGTCCTTGGATGATCCGACCTACCGCCGCTATATCTCGCCACAGAAAAGCCCAGGCCTCTCACGCCAAGACGTTCACACCTGACATTAATAGAGAAGTCACCGCGAAGACCTCCGATCACTTCTACTCTTGTGAGTCCTTCACGAAGTAGCCGCAACCATGCTCCTCACGCAACCGATGGCCTCCTCACAAAGAAGGATGACGCGCCTGGGCTCTATCTCCATTTCGACATGAGGACTTTGAATTCGCGTCTTTAGAATCGACTGACCATGAGTTCCTTGATCGAGACCGAGGCTGCGTCTGACCTCGGAGACCTTCCAATCGCGAACTTCTTGGGATCAACATGCTGGGGCTCCCCCCAGAACGAGACCGGTTCGCTGTGGAAAATGCACCCATTGCACAACCACTCACGACGGGAATGTATGCCTTTTCAAAAACACCTACCGCTTGCTATGGTGCGTGGCTCAATGAAGTCGATGGGCGCCCGGGAGGGGGCATTCTCAGAGGGATTTTGATCTCTCGCAAGTTCCACGGAGTGGCTGCATGCATCTGCAAGAGTTGGCAAAAGCTGGCGAATCCTTGTTCAAGATCCGAGGCAAGTATTTAAATTGGGTGATCATCTCGAGTGGGCTGATCGCATATCTCCGCCAAGATTCCGGCCCGTTTGAATCAGCCAATGCCGATATGGGCTGGTTTTGGGCCGCGTTTGCCGTGGCTTCGACCGGTGCGTTGTTCCGAATTCTCACTAGCGGTCATGCCGCCTTGGGCACTTCAGGAGTAACGAAGCAAGGCGCCGTCGCTGCTGAACTAAATACGACAGGACCCTATTCCCTCGTAAGAAATCCTCTTTACGTCGGCCGCATTCTCAATTTCACGGGCATCGCAATGCTCTCTGGAAGCTGGGAATTTGGCATGTTCATCATGTTCATCTCAATCCTCGTGTACGAGCGCATCTCCGTCTATGAGGAGGCCTTCTTACTCACGGAGTTCCCAGAGTCTCATGCCAAGTGGGCCAAAGATGTCCCGTTTCTTTTGCCGCGTTTTCGTGGTTGGGTGAAACCCAAATACCCCTTCTGGATACGCCGTTGCATCAAGCGCGAAGACAAGAAGGTGGTCTCCCTCTTCTTTGCCGTCGTCTTGTGCGATTTTGCTTCCCGAGGCTTCGACATTAGTAAGTTGCCAGAGTTCCCGATCTGGTACATCCTTTGGGCCATTGTTTACATTCTCTATTTAGTGAGCCGTAGCTTGCGTAAGTTCACTAAGACCTTCGACGGAATCTCATAATGAGCGACTCCAAGAAATCGTTCGCACCTATGATTGCAATCGTTGGCTGTGACGGTTCCGGAAAGTCAACTGTCAGTGAAGAGATCCTCAAATGGGTGAGCCGCTATGGTCCGGCGGAATCAGCCCACCTCGGCAAGCAATCAGGAAACATGGGCCGTTCCCTCATGCGTTTGCCACTCGTTGGCAAATGGATTGAAGGCCTCATCGGCCGCAAACTCAAATCTGTCCAATCCTCCAAAGCGAAGAACCAAACTCCGAAGATGTTGCCGGCCTTAGTGATGTATGGGTTTACCATCCGCAGGGTTCGCCGATTTCGGCGGATGTTGAAACTGCGGGACAAGGGAATGATTGTCATCACCGACCGTTTCCCGCAGCTCGATCACCCGAAGTCCTTTGACGGTCCGGCTCTTGATGTGAATGCTGAAGGCAATGGAATCGTACGCTGGTTGGCACGCCGGGAGCGAGCCGCGTTTGAGTGGATGACGAGCCATCATCCCGACTTGGTCATCCGCCTCAATGTCGACGTCGAAACCGCTTTTGCACGCAAGCCCGATCACCGCAAAGAAGCACTTCGTAAGAAGATCGAGGTGGCACCACTGTTGAAATTCAAGGGCTCTCCAATCGTAGACATCGACACGGTCCAGCCATTGGCCCAAGTCTTGGACGAAGCTCGAGCTGCCGTGACAAACATTTTCGAAACACGTGGCTATGCGCAGCCGAGTGATGCTCCGTCTGCTTAGCCCGCGTGCCGTTCATGTCGCCAATCGAAAGCTTGTGCCGATAGCCCCACATGAAAAATGGCGACCTTCTGGACGTTCAAAAGGTGGAATGCTCATCCTCCCCCTTCGAAGTAAGCGATAGCGGACGCCCACTTCTCACATTCAGCTTGTTCGGTGGCAGCGTCGTGTTTCGCATGGCTATGTTCCAAGAACTCGGCTATCTGCTCTGCCGTAAGCGACACACTCCGACACACACCAATGGCATCGAAACTAAGTGAGAAGCAAGTCAGAAAATTGGGCAATGCAGACACTCGCCCACGATCAATCGACTCTTGGACAAGTCTCCTGACCCGAAAATCAATTCCCCAAGCGACTCGTGAATACTGGCATTCCGCTTCCAATAAATCTTGGACAAGTTCAATCCGAGGCAATCTCTTCGTCACCCAAAAACGAGATGCTCAAATGTTGAGGCTGAAAGACAGTGCTTTCTGATAGCTGCCCAAAAAATGAATCCAGGAATAGTCAGAGAGTTCTCCAAGTTACAAAGGCATGAAAATGACAACACGCCGCCACTTCTTAAGTTTCTTAGGAACGCTGCCCATCAGCGCATACGGCATAATGAATGTCGTCGGTGATCAAGACGATCACCATCTGTTGTTCGACTGGTTGGACGATCCAATCGCTACGCATAACGTAGGCAGCGAGCAGATGGATGAGGCGCTTGAGATGTTGTCTCCTTATGCTGCGAGTTTTCGCGGTGGTTTATCTAATCACGGTCCTATGAACGCCGAGGCGATGGTGGCACTTGGACACCACGATGCCGTGAAGAGTTGGGTTGAAAACTATCGCAGAAGACTCGAAAAACGTATTGCCCCAAAGAAACTCATTGAGAAGTCCAAGTGGCGGGAAGCCCTCGGTGATGAATCACGAAGCCGTGATTGGGATCGGTTCTTTGAGCGGGAGCTGGCAGAAGCGCCATGGCGCAAAGTCGTCGGACTTTGGGTGCCACTTTTGGCCCCAGGCATCGCGGCCTCGGGCTTGCACGGAGTGATTCGCGTCGGGCACGCGGCTTGCTCTTTGTCGATCAAAGAAAACAAAGTGCGGCTCGACGAGCTGGCACGTGCCCTGGGCTACTGGGCTGCAACCTATTTGACCCTGCCCGGCAAGTACACGGGAGTTGGCAAGCTCTCCCCTACCAGTGCTCTGAAGAAGGTGGAACAGCTGCCGCGGAAGGCACGGGTCAGCCATGGGCTGATCACCACCCAGCTAAAAGACCTCGTCGGTTTTGAGCCTTTTAGTACTGTGGTTAACCTGGTCGATCCGACCAAGGGATCGCCAAACTTCATGTCAGATTTGCTTGCGACCTTCTCGGGCATCTTGATCAACACGAAGGCCAGCTCTTTTGACTTCCTTCACGCCGTGACCGGAGCAGCCGCAATCAGAGAACTCTTGCCTCACGTAAGCAAAGCAGAACGCCCCGCAGTCATGGCCTATTCTTGGCAGGCGGCAGCAGCCATGTTTGCTCGCTACGGTCAGAAGGGCTTGGCCGCCGACATCAAGACCGGGACCAAAACTGAGACAACGAAAGTCCTTGCCAAACTCGCCGTGGCGACTGGCGACGAGCATTCGATTAAGCTTGTTTCTGCTTGCCACCGAGAGTGGTTGCGCAACCCAGATCCACGGCTTTTGGCCGCAGCAGCAACCCGATTGCTGAGGTAGAAGCCCCCGCAAATCAATCTCGACGATCATTGTAAGGTCGAGGGCCACCGTAATGGGTCCAGATGGCTTGGCTCTGTCTGAGGTTTCCCCCGCTTCCAACGCTTACGGAATAGCGATGATCTTCATGGCGTTGGACGCGCGGAGAGTGGGCGTAATCTCAAAAATTTGAGAGTAGATTTTCGAGCCGGCAAGAAAAGGAAATGAAGCGCGGGAAATATTTGCGACGATAAACTCGCCAGATGAATTCGCACCAAGGGTGGCGAGTCTTAGTAGGTTAATCGAGTCGACCGCCACAAGAAGGTCGATGCCGTGAACCGGCAAATCAATGGGTGCCAGACTCGCCACGATTAAGCCAGACGCCAGCGGAGTTGCTCCGTTGGCTTTCAAAGTTCCACGAAGTGAATTGCTTATGCCATCGTTTGGCAGCCACTCATAATCGAGTGCCGGCGTGTTGCCGGAATTCGAGCTAATCTTCTCAAATGGCGAGATGCCCGTTTCGTAGACCAAGACTTGTGGATCAGGAAACTCTGGTGGCTGCGGATTTTGCTGGGTGAATGATGGCGATTTCATGATGGAAGTGAGGAGCAAGTCCTCTGTCCCATCACCGTTCGTATCTCCAATTTTAGTGAGCCGCATTCCCTTGTCTGCCGCCCCATCCGGTGCCGGTATTTTCCCGATAACCGAAAACGATGCTCCTGAAATGAAACGAATCTCTTGGTGATTGTCGGTCGAGGACAAATAGAATGGGTTTTGATCGCTGATCTCGTATGCAATATCGTTGATTCCATCACCATCTAAATCGCCAACAGAAGCTAAGATATAGCCCGCAGTCCAACGATTCGGGTGAGTAAGCGTGGTGATCAAGGCCCCACTGAGCCCTGAGCGTATTGAGATTTCGTTACCTTTAGAAAAAGCGAAGTCTGCGGCTCCATCATTATTGATGTCACCTAAGCCAGCCACGCGACCACCAAGAAGAGCGCCCGTGATCGGAGAGCCGATGTAAGTGTGAAGCACCGATCCATCGACACCAGAGAAGACCCGCGCACGCCCCAACAAGATAAAACTCGGATCATTACTCCAGAATGGTTCACCAATTAGAAGATCGCTCGTTCCGTCGCCATTAACATCGCCGACGGAAACAAAGTTCTCGCCAACGGCAAAATCGTTGCTTGAGTCAGTGATATCTATAATTGTCGCCCCAGTCGCGCCCGATATCACTCGCAATTTATTCAAGGATGGGTTCGCCAGACTCTGACAGGAAAACCCCACATCTCCGACACCGTCATTGTTCGTGTCGTCGAGCCTGGCCAAGAAGTTGCCACTCTCAGTTCCCGATGGGCCAGCAACATTCAAGAGCACCGAAAGATCGAAGCCGGAAAGGAATCGGATCTCGCCTGAGGTCCCTGCTGTCGGAAAAGAAACAGCGATGTCGTCAAAGCCATCGCCGTTGTAGTCTCCAACCGAGCACACACCGAAAGTTGCGGACACGCCAGCTGGGATGAGCCCACTCATGGTATGAAGAACGCTCTTATCGATGCCGGAATAGATGACGAGCGAGCCCAGATCAAACGGATTAGACGACGGAAGAAACATAGATTGAAAAACGAGAGCAAAATCATGATGCCCATCGCCATTCACGTCACCTACGCCAACAGCCGTTGTGTTTTTGAAAGTTGCCGGGAACGATTGCAAACGGTCTTTCAGTGTCACATTTAGAGACTGAGGTTGAGCCTGGACGGTCGATCCGGCGCACAGAATGAGGACGAATCCACTAAGTAAAAACCACTTCATCTTGGTGTTCTCGATAACTTAGAAACTGGATTGGCGCACCTTTAAGACTAAGTCAACCACCTCAATTGCGCAACGATAGTGCCAATCTGCCTTGATGCATGAATAGTTGATCGATCGCCTGGTGTCCTATTCCACCTCCATTGTACTGGGCGGCAAGACGATGTCGATCAGCCGACACCGAGCGCGTGCCAATAGCAAGCATCGGCGAGGCGTCGCAAGTACTGCCGAGTACGGCATTTCGCCTATTCAACCCGGCGGCCCTATTTGGTGGATCTCTGCAGATGCCATCAAGAATCGGATTATGATGCCGACCGATAAACACCGTAAAAGTAAAAAAACCGAGTACGGCGCGGCACATGATTCCAGGTCAGAGTTTTGCAGTCATAACCTTGAATAATGCCATTGCCATGATGTGGAGGTTCGCTCAGACGATCTCGCCCCTATAGAGAATCAACCGCTCCCAAGAAGTCGATGGCCCGAATTCTGCGACTTTCTCGAGAAGTTTGAACCGAGCCTGGAGAGGGAGCACGCCCTCTTCCAACGCGATTCTGTGAGAACCATGAGAGAATCTTAGTCAGCACAGTACTTCATGAGCAAAGGTCCAAAGAACCCCTTCGGCGATGGCACACATGCACGAACAATTACATGTAAGTGAGCGCAGCCGTGACTTCTTCACCGTTCAAAGCACTCCACGTTTTCGTGGTGCTTTCGTATGATCGTCGCCGGATCTGGCATGTCAACGTGGGTGTAAAAACCACATCATTTCAATTCGCAAACGTCACCGGCTCAGCGAACTGAGGAAATACACGGGTATCACAACGAAGTATGAGCGAAATGATCGCTTGGTGGCAAGTCGCCCTCGCGAAGATCAAAACGACAGGCGCAACACACATGGATTTTCAGGGTGGCGCCGAGAAACTAATCGTCAGTGAACGCCAACAGTGAAATGAAGAGGATTGGAGAGGCAGAAAGTTGGATAGGGCCACCGGGTTGGATCTCCGGGAAGCACAGGCTCTTGGCCATGCTTCAGCGAAAGCCAAGTTAGCGGATCTCGAGTTCATGAAGAAAAAGGGATGCTTCTCGCTTCACCTCGCTATGAATGTCTATGTTCGACCTGGAAATGTCACTCGGGATGTTACAGCCGTACGAACCAACATAGAGGAGGCGATCTTGAAAATTGTCTACCATAGTGTCTTCACATTTTTACTGTGCATTGTGTCTTTTGCGCAGAACCCTTTTCTAACGACCACTTATATCGATGACCTGCCAACAGGCATGGCCTTGCAGGCGATCAAGAACATTGGTGATGTGAACGCCGACGGCATTGACGATTACGCCATCTCAACGTTCGACACCAATGCCGCAGCCATGGCGACAACAGGTGTGGTGACGGTCTACTCTGGAGCAAACAACTCGGTTCTCCACCAATTTACCAGCTCTGTCCCTGGTGAACGGTTCGGGTTTTCCTTGGCGGCTGGTGGCGACATCAACAATGATGGGTTTGGTGATGTCCTCGTCGGGGCAGTATTGGGAACCACCGGCGGGCCGGTTTTCCAACCGGGAAGAGTCGTAGCCTATTCAGGCTCAGACGGAAGCTTGATTCACTCAGTTGATGGCTTAGGTACACAGGCCTCGTTCGGATTCTCAATCGCGAGTCTTGGTGACATCAATGGGGATGGACATGCAGACTACGTTGCTGGCGCACCCAATTTCCAAGGTGCGAGTTTCACTGTAGGGGGCTATGCGCGGGTCATTTCCGGGATTGACGGAGCCGAGCTCTACATTTTCACCGGTCCTCCCGGCAGCTCTGCTGGGCGGAGCGTAGACAATGCTGGTGATATCGACGGTGATGGCATCAGCGATATTGCAATCTCTCAACCCAGCTTCGCGTTTCCAGGTCAACCTGCTATCGGAAGAGTGCGGATTCGTTCTGGCGCTAATGGCACTGTTCTGCATGCCGTATTTGGGACTACGTCGGTGGTAACTAGCGATTGGACAGTGCGGGGAGTCGGCGACCTCGACGGCGACGGTATTAACGATTTTGCCATCGGCCAGCCCCTGTATGTCAACCCAGCCAATGGAACCTTCGGCCGCATACGGATCTATTCTGGTGCCACAAACACACCTTTCATGTCGATCACGAGCAACCTCTCAACGACCGACTATGCCTACTTCGGTCGATATTTTGAAGTCGTTGGGGACATCAATGGGGACGGAGTCAACGACATAGCCACAACAAGTGGGCTGGGCAATTTCTCGCGGGCGCTTATTTTCTCTGGTGCAAATGGTGCTGCGTTAAAGTCATTCCCACCTGCACCTGGTGGTTTCGTACAGAGGATCTGTCCACTTGGTGATCAGAACAATGATGGCATCCAGGAGATCGGAGTGTTTTCAAGCGCAGTTGCCAGTGCGACGGTCTTTTCTGCTATCGATGACTCACCGGAGATTCGGATCTATACCAGTGGTACAAAACCAATTGAAGCATTCGTCTCAAGCGCTGGGCCGTCTCCGACTTTGACTCTTTCTTGGACTCCAGAGGCGGGAGACTTGCATGACGTAAAAGGTAGACTTCGCAGTACCGGTGCTACTCCTGGTGGAGAAGGTCGGGTGCTGGTGAGCTTCGCACCCGCCGACATTCCGGTTTTCGGGACCTCCCTTTTGGTCGCAGTCGACCCAACAAACTTGATTCTCGTCGCGAACATAGTTGCCAATTCGGCTGGGCATTTCGTTGTTTCGAACATCACGCGTCGAATTCCCGAAATCGCGGGGTTCTCGACGTACGTCCAATTCTACGAGGTTTCGCCTGTAGTCCGTGCATCAAGAGGCGTCCACTTTGTCGCCATTCCGTAGATTCGTAACACAATGAATAAGGGCCATGATCCATAGATCATGGCCCCTCTATCAGAGTACTGCGTATGCCTGAACTCTATCCCATCATCATCATCACTTGACCGGCGATGGTCAGCATGATGATGGCGAAAGCATAAACGCCAGCGTATCCCAATGCCGGAACATTGCTGTCGGCGGCGCGCGTCACAACGCTGAGCGACGGTGTGCTCGTCAGCCCGCCAGCAACGGCGCCAAAGAGAATCGCGCCGTTCATCTTCATGATCTTGTGCCCGTACCAAAGGGCAACCAGGGTTGGCACAAGAGTGATGAACACCCCACTAATGAAGATGGGTAGCCCTGCGCTTTTCAAGCCTTCGATCAGGCCGCCGCCGGCGCTTGAGCCAACGCCTGCCATGAAGAAGAGGATCCCAAGCTCCATCAGTATGTACCTGGCGGCCTGAGGGACATTGCCCACCAGAGGGTGAGATGTGCGCATCCAGCCGACAACCAAGCCGGAGCTAAGCAAACCACCAGCAAGGCCGACTCCAATGGGGACGCCAAGATTCAGACTACTCTTGCCGATGACAATCCCGACGCAGATTCCTAAAGCAAACACGAGGAGGTCTGTCTGATGAACTGGAGCTTCCACTCGGCCGACTGTGTCACCGAGCTTGGCTATTCCTTCTTCGATGCCGCCAACGCGGATGACGTCACCACGTTGCAGGACGAGATCTGGCGACACTGGCAGATCAACTCCGCCCCGTGTTGCCTTAACTACCATGCAGCCACATTCGTTGGTAATTCCGGCATCGCGAATTGTTCGCCCCGCAGCTGGAGCGCCAACCGCAATTGTCTTGAGTACAACTTGGCACGTAGCCATTTCTTCAGGGTTAGACTCTGATCCAATGAGATCTTTCACCCCGATCTGATCTCTTCTACGCCCCATGACGGCTAGATGATCGCCGAGTTCGAGCCTCGTGGCTGGCCCGACTTCAAGCTCTTCCCCGTTTCTCACTAACTTGACAATCGTACACTTGGTCGATTGAAGAAAGAGTAAGTCCGTAAGAGTCTTGCCGGCAGTTTCATTGGCTGTGACTGAGTAGTAGCGCACTTGCGGCATTGTTGGTGCACCGGAGTCTTGACTACCGCCGTTTTCTTCGACGTAACGCTTTGCCTCAGCGACGAGGTCGATCTTCATGAGTTTGGGCAAGAACTGAATGACCATAGAAAGCCCAAGGAGTCCGAAGATATAGGCGATTGCGTAGGCTACTGCGATGTTATCTCGTACTTGGTCGGCCGTGATCCCTTCTGGGATCTTGGCGATACCGCTTGACACGGCGTCTTGCGCCGAGGCCAAGGTTGGTGTGCTCGTCAAAGCCCCGGCCATGATGCCGGCTGTGTACCCCGTATCGAGATCAAAGATGGCATCAACGATGAATGTCATGGCGACAGCAGTAAGCACTACCACGAGACTCAGTTGCAAATAAGCTTTGCCATCTTTTTTGAAGGTGGCAAAGAACCGTGGGCCAGCCTGGTAGCCGACAGAATAGATGAAAAAGACGAATCCCAAAGTGCCGACGATCGGCGAAAGAGAGAAGCCCCAGTGTCCCATGGCGAGAGCGACGAGCAAGACCCCAATGGACGCTCCCAGCTCAATACCGAAAATGCGTATCTTACCTATGAGATAGCCGATCCAGATAATAGTAAAGATCAGCAGCTCTTGGCGCTCCTGCAAGAGCTCAGCGACGTCGATGTTCAAGTGAATCCTCTCCCCGGTGGTGACTTCGTTGATTGTCCAGATCGCGCCGCAGGATGGAAGGGGGTTTCAGTAAAACTCTATTAATCAAGCCCCTTCACCGTGTCGGGATGCCACAGATTGCCAATCTCGGGTGCTGCTGCACTAACATTCGATTAGGACCGCTCGCTGATTCATCGCGGCAGCCTGAAATGCAGGGTTTCTGCAGATGCATTCTAAAAGTGGAATGCTAAGCTAACCAAGAAACGCGGTTGGCAAGCGAAAACCCGAGTCAGTGAAAATCGGAAGATGAAGCCAACGATTGGACCGATTAGCTTGGCTTGAGTTTGATCGGTGCAACAGCACGGAGCCAGATTGGGCTGCTAAGAATCATCTGACGCCGTCTTCTACTTGCGCACGTCTCTCGTGGCTCTAACGCCCAGACTGTATCTCACGCTGAACTCAGCGTAGCCTTGCCGGTTCGAAGATCGGGCAATGACTGCCGGATTGTAAAAACTGCCACCGCGGTAGGTCCTCAGATCCGAGCCCTCCATGAGTATCCCGTCGGCAGCCCCATGTTGGCGTGTGTAATCACCGAATTGATCTTGGCACCATTCCCAGACGTTCCCGTGCATGTCATGAATGCCGAATGAGTTGGGGGCGAAGGTACCGACCGGGGCTGTGGTCATGAAGTTGTCCGTGCAACCTTGTTCATAGACTCCAGCTCCTTTGCCAAAAGCGACAGCATACGATTCATCGGCGAAATTGGCGAAACCCACGAACGTGCTGGGATCGGTTCCGAAGCTCCAGGGGCTGGAAGTGCCGGCACGACAGGCGTATTCCCACCGCGCCTCGGTGGGAAGCACAAGGCCGCTTCTCCTCATCAATTGTTCACATTGTATCCAATTGACAGTTTCCACGGGGTGCCGATCTTGGTCTTCTGTCTTGATCCAACCGCTGGTGACTGCCGTCGTCCAGTGGGATGGATCGGACTGATCAGTAAGACGCTTCCACTGTCCGCGGGTAACCTCGTACTTTGCCAGGAAGAAAGGAGCTAACACAACCGAGTGCGGTGGGCTTTCGATGGGTTGGCAACTGATATCGAAATGAGCGTGGGAGCGTTCCTGGGTCGAGCCCATAATGAAATCGGCACCCGGGAGAAGAGTCAGAATCATTCCTGTCTTACCGTCCACCTCGAAGCGCCCGCTTTCCGCCCGCTTGGGCAAAGGGTGAGACGGGGTGTGAGAAAGCCAGTGAGCGAATTCCTGGAAACCGCTCTTTGGGTCAGATCCAAGTGGAATGAGCCCGATTTGCGGAGTGAGCTCTAATCCATTGAAACGAGCGTCGGCTTTCACGGCCGCGATAGCCTGGTTCCATTCCATTGAATATGCAGCGACTGTTTCCACCCCGATTTTGCGGGACAACTCCAGTCGTTTCTTGATGCTGGCCACTACCCCCTCCGGTTCGAGCTCGCGCCTCAATCCCTTGGCAAGTTGAACTAAAGACTGGTGCATGAATGCGGTGCTTATGTCCTCGCCGAATTCCTGGCGGCCGTCGATCACCACCGCACTTTTCGCCAAGCGCTTGATGGTCTCTTCGTGAACAGTCAGCCGAAGAAATAGCGGACCGTGTGTTTCTTGCCACGACTCTAAGACTGGCACTAAGTCGGGAAGAGGTGGCCATAACAGTTCGGCCTCTTCCAACGCCAAGGATAGGCGTTTGATGTCCGACATGCGCTCGAAGTCATTGAGAGCGACGCTCTTTGCGGCCGATTCTCTGTCGGCTCTTTGTTTGGCCTCCGTCACACGGTTCTTCTCTCTCAATACGAGAACAAAACCGATAGAGAGAATTGCGATTACAAGCGCCGCGGCACCAACAACGACTTGCCTTTGTCGTGCGGCCGTACGTTTGATTTGAGACTGTACTGTTTCAGCCTCATCGATCCTCTTGGCAAGGTCCCCGTCCTCGATCGAATCGATGTGGCTACGTGCCAATCCAAGGTCGCCTTGTCCCAGAGCCGCGGTCGCCAATTCGCGATGGGCCGATTCAAGGTCGTCTTTGGCGGCTTCATTGGCTGGCCAGATGGCGATTGCCTGTCCGAATCCGGCGATTGCCCGTTGGTAAGCTGCATAGATCTGCTTTGGTTCTGAGGCCTCTTGCCCGGCAATGACCTCTGTGCGGGCTGCCGTCGCGATGGATTCGCTTTCGCTGTGCAAGTCAAACCGACGAAGAGCTTCGATAAGTTCCTTGGCGTCCTGAAATCGGTCGCCTATTTCATTGGCCATCGCCTTACGACAGATCTCCTGAAGACCGCTGGGTACAGTGTTCTCAAAACTCGGCGGTTGAGGGCGAGTGGCATTTAGTACGACGTCTTTGACCGTGTCACCTTTATGGGGAGCTTCGCCGTTCAATATCTCGTGGAGAATCGCCCCAAGCAAATAGACATCGGTCCATGGCCCAAATAGATGGCCAAGTCCCATGGCCATCTCGGGAGCGAGATACGATGGAGTGCCTTCAGCACCCGAAACACTAGAAGCATGTCGGCTTCGTTTACTCATGCCCAATGACAGAGTTCTTGGCGTCTCACCAAATCGGCATGCAAGGCCCCAGTCCATGACCAGAACTTCGCCGAACTCGCCGACCATCACGTTGTCAGGTTTGAGGTCACGGTGCAACGTGCCTTTGCTGTGTGCAAAGGCGACCGCGTTGGCGACCGCGCGCAGGATTTCCAAATGACGGCCCAAGCTCAGAGTGTCTTCTTCCGCTTTGGGATGGAGAAGGTCTGACCAGGATTTACCGCCCACAAGCTTCATGGCGAAATAGACCTGCCCGTCCTGGCTCTCACTGATCGAATGAACCGGCACGATGTTCGGGTGGTCCAAAATACCGGTGACTATGGCCTCGGCGACAAAGTCCTCTTGGAGTTGAGGGTGCCGTCCCAACTCCTTGCGCATGGTCTTTATCGCGACTTCACGTTCGAGGCCGTGCTGCCGCGCTCGAAACACTAGCCCCATGCCGCCTTCGCCAATTGGCCCGAGGATTTCGAAACCTTCTCCCAGGGCCGGAAGTTCCTCTTTTTTGGGTTGGCGACCCGTAAGAATCGTTGCGCCTGAGTCAGAAACGAAGGCGGGACTCGCGGCCCGAATTGTTGCGTCTGGATCAGAGGGGACGGTGACGCCCAATGCGGACAAGGTCTTGCCGATGGCTTCTTGGGCAAGTGCCTCGCGGCCTTCCGAAGGCAGGACGGAACGGGTGTCGTTCTTGTCGACTTCTTTTCCATTCATGATCACTCCACCTTTGTTGAAGACTTCTTTATTGTCGAGAGCTTACAGCGAACGGAAGTGCCAACTGAAAACTCATAGCATCGGTGGAACAGCAAGTTACGCCATACGAGTCTCACGGTACTTCGTTCCCACATTTCCGTCAAACAAGGCCGGAGTACGGTCCTTCTTGATTCATGCCCCAACGCCTCGCCGATGCCCCATCCCCCAAGAAAAAGCGGCTCCTACGCAAAAGGTAGGAGCCGCATCGCAAAGCTACAAGAAAGAGAACTTAGTTGCCGCCGCCGTTGGCAGGTTGTTGGTTGCCAGTTTGCTGAACACCGCCAACTTGGACTGGAGGTTCCGATTCCTCCAAGCCACCCTCTTCGCCATTCGGGTCGCCTTCGTTTCCTGCCTCGGTTTCGTCTGGCTCTTCGCCTTCTTCTGGCTCTTCTTCAGGTTCTTCCTCAGGCTCTTCGTTCTCTTCTGGATCAGCCTCACCTTCGCCGCCCTCTTCAGCGCTGCCTGGGGCTTCGGTTTCGGGTTCTCCGGCTTCGCCTTCGCCGGTCTCGCCCTCACCTTCTCCTTCAGGTTCTCCCTCTGGTTCCCCTTCTGGTTCGCTGGTTTCTCCTTCACCTTCACCATCAGGGCATGAGCAACCACCTTCATCATCTTCCCAAGCTTTAGCGACCTGCAAGAGTGCGACGCCAGCACCTGCAGCCGCCACCCCAGCCGCTATGGTCGCTGGCGTTGTACTGAGCGCGGCAACCCCGACCGCCGTCGCCGCAGTCGCGGCTCCGTGTGCTCCGACAGCCGCAGCTCCAGTCGCAATTGCACCTGCTGCCGAAGCTACAGCACCTGCAACAATAGGGGCTGCCGCCACAACGATGACAACCACAGCAACAACCACGATAACAGTTGCTATGGCCTTGACGATGCTGGAGAACCAGCCATTGCCAGTGGGATCAAAACGATTCACAGGGTCGTTGTTGACATAAGCGTAGAGGTTGAGGCCATCGACATATCCCATTGGATCCTGGTTGATAAACCGTCCCAGGATTGGGCTCATGTACCGTGCTCGCATGTAATGAAAGCCAGATTCAGGATCAGTGATATGCCCAGTGTAGGCGAAGACCGTGTGATCGATTGGCAACGCCATGGCACTGCCTTGACCATCAAACGCCTGGATCTGACCGAATGCGCTGTACTTCAACGACATCTTGACGCTTTGGCCAGCCGCTGTATCAGAAATCACGTCGGTGACCGAACCTCGGACGTCCTTCAGGTAGAACTCGCGTTCACTTCCGTCCGACTTCTCGCCGGCAATGACATCGTTGCGTCCCCCAACACCATAGATATAGCGCCAAGTGGCAAGTCCATTGCTATCACAGTCTTCGATCAACCGTGTACCGACCCAAACATGATAGGTCAATTGACCGCCGACGGTCTTGGATACACGACGACTGAAGGCATCGTAGGTGTAGCTGGCAGTGACGTTGCCGCCAGGCCCAGTGATTGTAGTGAGGCGATTACGGAAGTCGTATGCGAATGTACGTGAGCCATCCGATGTAAGATTGCCGTTCGCGTCATAGGCAAACTTGACCGTCTGTGCACCCACGGTAATTCCGTCATACTGGTTCCGTCCCGCTGGAGTTTGCGGGAAGGAGACCGTTGAACCGCCTACGGTCTGTGAGATGCGATTGTCAACACCATCCAAGACCCAATCAGAGAGTGTCCCTGATGGGATAGGCACTGATCGCAGGTCTTGTTGGAGAATGTCCGTATGGGCGCTCACTAATCGGCCCAAACTGTCATA
>JBLINQ010000121.1:0-15671 GCA_047639315.1 Planctomycetota bacterium | reverse complement strand
TGGAAACGGGAGGTCCCAATCATTGTGAAACTGGGAATGGTCGGGCTAATTGATGATAGATTGTAGAAAGAGACTTCACCGACATCTCGGCTCACCTGGCCAAAAGGCATGTTGAAGAGATTGAGGTGGATAAAAGGAGCACTTATTGCGACCCACTGATCGCTATCTCCAAATAAATCGCCGAGAAATTCAATGCGATCGCCGTTCGACGCGAAGGTGTGCGGAACACCAAACGAGTTGAAGAGTGACATCGATCTATCACCGCCGGAGACGAGCCAAACAGAGCCATAAGCAGGACCACTAATCGCGGTTGCAATGAAATCCGCTCATGCCGTCACCTGTTACATCAGGGAGAGCAAGCAAGGGCATCCCGGAGAGGCTCGAACCCCCTTGGGGGGTCAGTAATGAATCGAATGAAGGTCCCATCCTTACCCGAAATTTGAAGGACGCCCGATGATGATAGCGCTATTGATCCTCCGACCGTGACTGCAAGGTCTGGGATCCCGTCGCCGTTGACATCACCAGTCACGATGCAGTTCTTAGGGGCATCAGGATTGACCAACAATGGATGGATATTCCCATCGAGCGGAATGATCTTGCGCTCAATCCACTGCCCGAAGCATGTGCCGCACAAGAGTGTGGCATAGATGATAATCATCAATTTCACAGAAGCTCTTCTCCATCGAATTCGGAATCAACCAACACTCTATCTGATTCCTTCTACAAAAGAACAATGTCCTGCGACAAAAGAAGCGATAGACAAGAGTGAAGGAGCCGGTGGTCTAAGACGCATATCTGTCGTCTTCAACTAAGAATCGGGGCATCCGGGAAACTGACGCTGTACTATGCGCTACGTCGTCGAGAGGACCGGCGGACAAGGGGCTCTCACAATCACACGCTCGCCTGTTCCTGGTGCATCGAAGGCGATTTCGGCGGCGTGTAGATGGTATCCGGAATCTCCTGGCAGCGAGGTGCACTCAGGGGCCGGTCGTCCTCCTGCGCTGTATAGCGGGTCACCTACGAGCGGGTGCCCCGATGTTGCCAGGTGGATTCGGATCTGATGCGGGCGGCCAGTTTCGATAACCACGTCACAGAGGAATGACTCTGCGTCTTGGCGCACCAAAGTCACGTGGGATAACGCGCTGCGCCCATTGTGGATGGCCGCGTGCAACGTGGTGGTTGGCGGATAGGCTATGGGACCAATGGAGGCGTCGATGCTGAACCGCTCTTCCGCTGCGCGACCCGACGCTAGCGCGCGGTAGCGTTTACTCAGGGAGCGCGCCGCGAATTGAGCGGCGATGGCGGCGGCAGCCGGCGGTGTTCTGGTGCACAAGACGGCGCCGGATGTCCATCGTCCGAGCCGGTGCATGGGCGATGCGTCGGGGTGTTTTCGCCGAAGTTGGTGCACTAACGTGTGCTCCAAGAATCCGCCCCCTGCCATGGTGGGTAATCCGGCAGGCTTGTGAACAACAAGAACGCCGCCTTCATCGTATAGCACGGCAAAGCCGAGTGGGGCGTATGGCTCCTGCCAGGCGGGGCGGTGCCATTCGAGGATTTGGGCCAAACGAAGCAGCGTATCGGCCTGACGTGGCGCGCCGTCGAGTAGGACCCGGCCATCGATGATGTGGGCTTGCCACTCCTCAAGTGAGGCGTGGCGATAGCGTTCCGCGAGGTAGGCGTCCAACCTACGGCCCACTCCTCGCTGGTTAATCGTCTCGGAGTAGATGTACCCGTCGTTCACAGTCGTTCGCCATTTGGGGGATAGCGTTGTTGCACCAATCAAACTCCGGTAAGCCGTTAGCCTCTAATCCAAATTCAGCTCGCGATCTTAACACTGCTGTCGACGCGCACCTATCGAGAAATCTTTGACGAGTCCTTCCACTAAGAGAAAGGCGGATGCCAAAGAAGCGGATAGAAGATCTTCTGTCGGGTACGCCGTCCTCAGGTTCTGTTTGGAATTGCTCGACATCGGTGCTCTTCCCTACTGTACAATGTTCGTCGTTTCGACCGTTGCAACGCCCCAACCGTGTCACTCCAACCATGAACGTTGTGTCGGAATACGGCGCGCGTCGTTACGGCGACAATCTGATGCCGTCCCAGGCAGCAGATCGCTCCTGGATGCCCGGCGGACAGATCGACAAGGCTCATCGACGTTGGCTCGACATCACTTGTTCCTGGTGTCGGATCAGTGAGATATTGGCATCAAGGGTTCGAGCCAACTATTCCTGCTAAAATAACCTCTTTGGCTGGATTGCTACCCGTTGCCATGATGGTGGCGCAATTGTTGCCCAGCTAAACGCGAACTATCCCGCCTGGTCTAATGCCGTGATCTTCTGTGCTTTGGGGGCAACCGGAGTCGGGCCCCTTGTCTACGTCGCACAGAAACGGCTCAAGAGCATTTCTTAGGTTCCGGGTGCTTGGGCTCCTTGCTTATGTCTTCTCTCCTGAAACTAAGGCAACCAGGCCGGTGACTTAATCGGTGATGGTGACATCGTATTGCGTACCCCAAATCTTGTAGTTTGGCCTGGCCTGGATCGGATGGAACTGGAAGTGCGGAAGGCAATGTGACTTCGCTTAAGAAACTACAACTTCGTGTGCCTTACGATCGCAATCAGCTGATTAGGATGGCGCTCTTGATGGTGTTGTTGGCGTCTGCTCTGTTTGGATACGTCGTCTTTGTCGGGAAATCTGTAGACCACGTTCCGCCCCTCAAAAACCGCTACAGCAGTTTCGAATTCTGGGCCTGGCTTGTTGTCACTGACGAAAAAGAACTCCCGCCAATGAGTGAGTTATTATTCTCCGCTTGCGACGACATGACAGGAGACCCCGATAAGATTAGCCTCATCGTCGCCCATGGAGGCGACCCTGATTGGCGAAGCGAGTTCAAGGGAATGACGCCTCTTATGTTCGCTGCAAGCATGCTTCATCATAGAGCTTGTTTGGCCCTGCTGAGAGAGGGTGCCGATCCTCACTTGAAGGACGAAGAGGGAAAGAATGCTCTATACTTTGCAGCGAATGCCACTGAATACAGCTATACAAATCGCAAGAAAGTCGTCTCGTTGATCCGGCAATTCATGGAGCAGTGACAATCGTCATATTCATTTGACTTGATGTCATTGGACCTGGGGCTGTCCACCACGCTTCTTGGGCGGCTTGCTTATTCAATGCTCGAATGCGACAGGGGAGAAGAGCCATGTCGTGATGCAGTCGCGGTTGATGAGGGCGCGAGCATATTCAGCAGAGTTGGACACGCGATACTTGTTCCTATCCGGTGGATGAGCCCGGGAGCGTTTGTCGGCCTGATTCATTCGCTAGGTTCAACGAAGATGATGTCAAAGACATGCGATCGTGATCCGTATGACAGCGCTGTGGACGCACCAATCCGCGACAGTATTGCACAACTTGTCCTGAATAGAGATTTCTATACACTGTGCCCTCCAATGCCCATTGACTCAGTGGACTAAGTTTTCAGGGATGCTCTTCAATAGCTACACATTCTGGTTGTTCTTTGCATTGGTGATGCTTCTCTACAAGCTTTTCCAACATCAATGGCAGAACCGCATGCTTTTGGCGGCCAGTTATTTCTTCTACGGATGCTGGGATTGGCGATTTTTGTCCCTCATCATGTTGGTGACTGCCGTCAACTATTATGTGGCTCTGGGCGTCTTTGGCAGCAACGACAAGCGCCGCAGGAAATTGATGATGGCGGTCTCCATCGCCCTGAATCTTGGGTTGCTGGGCACCTTCAAATACTTCAATTTCTTTGCTGGTGAATTGGTCGATTTACTGAACGCCTTCGATGTTTCTGCAAGCCGGCCGACCCTGCAAGTTATTTTGCCCGTAGGAATCTCTTTCTATACTTTCCAGGCCATGAGTTACTCCCTCGATGTCTATCGCGGGCAAATTGAACCGACCAGGAACCCGCGAGACTTCGCTCTTTATGTCGCCTTCTTTCCGCAGTTGGTAGCTGGTCCTATTGAACGTTCTGACCGGCTCTTACCCCAAGTCGCCAATCCACGCGTTTCGCGTCCTGACGATTTCAAAGATGGCTTGTATTTGGTGATGTTGGGGCTCTTCAAGAAGATCGTCATTGCGGATAACTTAGCTATCATCGCCAACACCATATTCTCCCAAGACCCTGGAGACTTGAGTGGTGCGGAATGCTTGCTTGGTATCTACGCTTTTGCTTTCCAGATTTACGGTGACTTCTCTGGATACTCAACGATTGCCCGCGGCTTAGCCAAGTGGATGGGCTTCGATCTAATGACCAATTTCAAGATGCCTTACTTGGCTCGGTCGCCCAGTGATTTTTGGCGGCGCTGGCATATCAGCCTGTCGACATGGCTCAGAGATTATCTCTATATTCCCCTTGGTGGAAATCGTGGTGGTACGTTTCTGACTTGTAGAAACCTCATGCTGACGATGCTCTTGGGCGGACTTTGGCATGGAGCAGGTTGGACCTATTTGACCTGGGGTTTCTTCCATGGGCTAATTCTCACCATTTACTATCAGGCATCGAGACGAAAGCTTAAATCTGATACGACACCTTCAAAGCTAAGTATTTTCGCCAACGTGGTGCTCATGTTCCATTTGGTGTGCCTCGGCTGGCTTTTCTTCAGAGCTGAGTCCATGACTCAAGCAACAACGATGCTGTCAAGAATGGCTACGAGTCTCACCTGGACTACTTTCACTGGTGACTGTATCGCATCGATTCTCTTTTACGCTGGCCCGCTAATGGCTTTGGAATATTGGTTAGAACAAAAGAAAGACCCAATGCTACTGACCAAGGTGCACTGGCGCTATCGCGCTATGGTGTACAGTTACTTCATGGTGATGATTATTATCTTTAGACCAATGGTGCCCAGTGAGTTCATCTACTTCCAGTTTTAGAACAGAATTAAAGGTCTTGGTCGCCGTTGCCATGTTCCTGTTGTTGTGTGAACTAGCCGCACAATTGGGAGCGAAGCATCTTAATAGGGATAGGATGCATATTCATGAATTACCTGCCATCGCCAAGAGGCTTCATGAATCAGCAGGGCCGAAGATTCTCATCTTGGGTAATTCTCTTTCTTTGCACGGTGTCTCGTCTGAGATCATGCAAACACAGATGAAGGCTGACGGGATCCATGACGCAACTGTTGAATTCGCTGTTCCAGTTGGCACCGACAGCATGGATTGGCTTTACCTCTATCGCCGCTACTTCTTGAATCCTGAGCTAATCCCTGACGTTGTCGTCATTGGCTATGTCAGGCATCACGTCGTTGATCTTGTCCCACCCAAGCGCATTCGCCGCTTAGGTAGGCATTTTTTGGATGTGGTTGATGCCAAGAAAATGTTCAACGACAGCGTGCCAAAATTTGAAACGCAGGTAGAACTATTACTTTCTAACCTTTCAGCGGCTTACGGGGACCAGCCTGAGTATCGTGATCTCGCTTTGGGCGAAGTGCTACCGAATTTCAGTAAGAGCGAGCGAAGAATAAACAAGGTCTTGGAAGACAAGCAAATCGCTCTGGTTGGAGATGTGACAACGGGAAAGAAATTCGAACACATTGAAGACTTGGCCAAGATTCTTAAAGCCACTGGAACACATGGCATTTTCATTCCCATGGCGCTTCCTGAACCATGGGAAACCGACCCTGAGGTTGAGCAGATCATTACCGAATTGGGAATGACTTATCTTGATGCCAGAAACCTTGAAAGCCTAACGCCAGAAGACTTTCCAGATGGCTATCACATGGGCGAACGTGCAAAAGAACTCTACAGTAGGTTCTTGGGCAAACACGTAGTAAGCCAGCTGAAGAACAGCACCTTACTCAAGAAAAAGTAATGCTCTTTGCCGGATCCACTTCTTGATGACATCGGTAGACATCCAGAATATTAGGCTGCCGCGCTGAATCATCGAGCGGTCATATTCTGCAGTGTTCGAGATGAATTGTCTTTTCTTGGAGTTCGGATGCACTCCGAATCGTTTACTCGACATCACTTGCCCGGGTGAATGCTTAGGGTGATATCGGACACAGGTGTTCGACCCACTATTCGTGCAACAACGGCGATCTATGGGGAGAGACCTCCCTAGTCTAATTGACCACGATGACTATTGACGTGAATTGGGAAAACCGTCACGACACCGCCGGGTGGCTATCGTGACCCTTGAAATCAGTGATGATCGAGCGCAAAGGCTTGGATGAGTCTCGCTGACAAAGGGTTCTTCTTAGTGAATATCGAAAGTAGGGTTCTTCGTTGTTTTGGTGACTTCGCGCTAGCAAGAACCACTTCTCGCCGATTGCGAGCTTCGTCTGACATGGCTTTCGCCTTCTCCTCACCGAATTCACGGACAAGGACATCGCGCTTGGCGATCTTTAGTTCTCGACCAAATCTCTGGGAGAGCCGCTTGAGATCCGGTCTCGCAGCTTCAACGTTGTCGAGTGTCAGTCCATTCTTAAGATCAGCCAACTGCCGCTGATGTTCCTTGATAGCTTCCTGCTCCCCAAGTTCGAGCAGGCGCGAGACCCGAAACTCCTGTCTGGGAGTCAGCCCCAATCCCGGTTCTCTTACTGGAAGATCATTGTCCAACGACAATTCGGTTTGCAGCGTTGCTATCGTCTCGTGCGCCTCTTGAAGGTCGGAGGCGAGTCTTGCGCGTTCCCCCTGTAGTTCTTGCAACTCTTTGTTGATCTTTCGTGGACCATTTTTCTCGCCAGGTGGACGCCGTGGCTTGACCTCCGAATCGCCTCTATTAGGTTGATCTTGGAGGATCGTAGTTTCGAGAAAGACGGGCAGTTCATTCGCACCCATGGCCAAGTAGATGATTAGGCCACCGAGAGATGCGGACAGAATTGCGAGCCCAATTGGCTTCAGGAACATTTCGTTTTTCTCCTTTACGCCCATTTCTGAATAGCGATCAGAAATTCGATCTAATAACGACAATACCATATTGCCATAGACGACCTTATTCGTTGACCAGGCGTGGGAGGGGTATAAGGTGAGCAGTGGCGCGGTACTTTTAGGGTCGTGATGAATAGGGTGGAAGCAACAAGCAGGAAGGTCCCAAGATGGCTCGACTGAAACTGATACTCGGGTGCGCCCTAATTGTCGCCTTGTTCGCTGGTCTAGTATACATGCTCATGCAAGGCGGCGGAGGGCTAGCTGCCGCCGATTGACCCCAAACTCCGACCGCCGATACTCGACATCACTTGCTCCTGATGTAAGATCATCGTGAGATCGGACACTGGCGATTTAGTCAACTATACGCGCAGCAACGCGGCCGTATATGGAGATACTGAGACAAATGGATGATATGAGCACGGGTCTCATTTTTGCCGTTTTCTACGGCGCAGTTGGATTTGGCTATTTCATCTACGGCAGGAAACAACAGCACCTCATTGCCTTGTTGTGTGGCATGGGGCTGCTAGTTCTTCCTTACTTCACCGCCAATATCTATGCACTGATTCTACTTGGCATTGCTTTAATGGCCGGTCCATTTCTTCGTCGACACTGAATCCTGTCACTACTGTGCCCCCCAGAGAAAAAGTTCGATGCCTGAGTCGCGCTTCGACCTCGCCAATTTCGGTCATGGTATTCTCTGGCTTTTGCCGCAGGGTGTCGTTCGGGCTAGTCTGCAGAAGTGCAGGTGTATCTCGTCTGCCGTTTGAATCTGGTGACAGATGACCGGCATAAGCAGACAGACGATAACGAGGTGCCAAGGCTAAGATGGGCATGGGCGGGCGATGTGCACCATCAAACTTAAGCAAGCCCGTAGGTTCCGCCGTGGGGTCCACGCGAACTCTTCGTTGAAGTTGAGACGAGTGCTCGTCACTTGGAAGCGTACAGAGTCAGGCCATTCTTAGTAGCCCAATTGACCTTCGGTTGTCTCGCGCCACGCGTGGCGGTTGAGATGAGAGAACCCGTGACGGCTTTCTTCCCGATTTAGACATAGAGTGTGAGCGTCTCATCTTGCAATGATGTGGAATGAGTTTGTTCGTAAATTGAAGAGTGAGCCGAAATCTGGCCGCCTTTGGGTCTCTTGCAATTTGGGATATGCTCAATCCCGAGAAGGTCGGCCTTTTGCTACGAGCTGGCTGACGCGTGGGCGACTTGAATTTGAAGAAATCAACTAGAGCGAAGGGCGAAATAGCATGACGAACTCAGACGAACACACCGAGACTTTTCGGGCGACTGCAATTGGCAAGGGATGGCCGACTACCGTCACGATCACCGATACCGAATGGACGCTCCAACTGGATGAGCCGAAAGACGAGGGGGGGCAAAACAGTGGTCCCAATCCGATGCAGTACTTTGCAGCGTCTTTGGCAGGATGCCAGAACGAACAAGCCCAGGTGGTTGCCGATGAGCTTGGGGTGTCGATAAAGCGCATTGATATCGAGTTAGAACTTGATCTCGATCTATCAGGGTTCATGGGGATGGCAGAGCATTCCAACGGAAGCTACAAAAAGACGCGCCTGTCTGCAGTGGTGCACGGCGACCTCACCGAGGAACAGGCCCAAGAGCTGGGGCGTCTTGTGGATCGCCGTTGCCCAATCCTTGGTCTCTTGCGTTCGAGCGGCTGTGAAATTGTCAGCCGTTGGCGCGTTTCCTGAGTCATCCGTTTCCCGTGTGAAAAAGAAGCCCCCAGCCAAAGTTCTCAGAACGAGCTTGCAACGCTCGTGATCCCCAGGCAATTCATCTCTTAAACACACAAGAGAATGGACGATTGCCCGGCTGGCGTTCAAGCGTTCACCGTGGCTCACGGCCCGATGGCTTCATTCGAAGTCTTCGTGGCTCTCACGGTTTTACCGACGACACGACGCGCATCGAATTCGAGCGCGAGCCGCATGGTTAAATAATATTGCGATGGAGAATTTCAATGAGCACAAGACACCGTGGCTTCTGGCTCGACCTGCTTTCCAAAATTGGGGTCCCAATATTTTCGGCGACTCTGGTCGGTTGCATCCTGAAGGATGAAGTAAGGCTACTGCATTATGTCCTGATGGGTATAGGACTCGCTCTTATCTACTTGGCTCATCGTTTAGAACACCACGCAGAATGATTCGCGAAGGTGTTGTACGAAACAAAATTGAGCAAGCCAGTAAGTGTGCCCAGCTAAATCACTCTCAAGCTTGATGAGCTTTCGCCTCCCAATTTCAAACATCTGATTGAGGACGTTTCGGGCAACAATGCTCTCTTTTTTGCTGCGATCCTGATGCCTCAAAACGCTTTGATTATGGACGAACTCGGCACGTTTGCTCGCCATCACTTGCTCCTGGTGTAAGATCGGCGTGATATAGGACCCGGCGTTTGAGCCAACTATTCCTGCAACAACTTCATAAGCGTTGTACTACAAAGAATGCCCCATTGCTGAGTACTCAGCAGTGGGGCATCATTAGTTGATATTTGCGGTCGGCCGGCTTAGTTGTTGTCGAGCAAGTAGATCATTAATGATCCACCATTGGTGTTACGCCATTGGACTCGTCCGAAACGTTTCCAGTTACCGGCGATGCCGTCGTCAAGTGCTGTGTCGACACTCTGAGCCACCGACTGTGGTATGCCATCGAATGCAATAAAATTGCCTTTGCCTTGATGGCGAGGTGAAGTTGGGCCTGTCAATCGAAATTGGTTGCCGAACAACTTGTGTGTGCCACCGGCAAACGTGTTGTACAGCATGATGTCACCACCAAATGGATTGTCTCCTGCGCTAAGGGGACGATCCATATAAGGACCTTTCCAGCCTTTCGTTGTTTGTTTTTCCGAAAGGGTGTGCCCCGCAGCGTTTTGTGCTCGTGAATTCTCTGTGCCGTAGAGTGACGTGTCAACATAGTGTCGTTGGCAGGCTGATTTTGCTGCCTCCGATGTTGCGAGAATTTTCGCAACTTTTGCGTCGTCCTGAAGTGAACCGATCGCTGGCACCGCAATTCCGACCAAGAGCGTCATGATGACGATGGTGACAACAAGCTCAATGAGCGTGAATCCGCTTGGGTTAGATGTATTCAATTCTCTGCTCTCCAATAGTTTTCTGCTCGGGGCGAGCCGTGTTCTTCGCATGGCCCTCTACCTTTGCGCTTTCTTGTGCTGGGTGTCTTATCGGGTGGGTACATAATCGAAATAGAGTGCTTCATGAGAACTTCACCAAATTACCCCCTTTTATAAGATAATACTTCCTTTATGAGTCAAGATGAGACGTCGCGGGGTGGCTAATGGTCTCAGAACGGACGGTGAATTCTCAAAAAGACAGAAGGAAGGAGGTCGTCTTAAGTGAGACGGGTCGTGGGTGCTTAACAAACTGACACGATTTTTGGATCAATTTGAATCAGCGGTTTGGCTAAAGAGCATGCCAGAAACATCAAGGCAGAGCGAGTTCGCGAGTCGCTCTCGACTTTGAGGTAGAGGAAGTCAGAAGGCGTGCCCAACCAGGCAGGGGCCCTACAAATATAGTCAAAAAAACTGACGACGATCAAAATTGGCACAGTCCAGAGCATGGACGGCGCGATAAAGGGCGAGGAGAGCCAATGTGACGCACTCGAAGGCTAAGGCCTGAGCTGCCCACGTCTTTGGCGAAGAGACCGGTCGTCCCATCACATGGGCGATGTTCAAGAACAAAGAGCCACAGATACTATGGTTGAGCAAAAAGCGCCCATCGATAATCAACGATTTGCATTCTTGGGCGAACTCCTTGTTGAGCAGGGGGTCATCGACCGAGATCAACTTGATGTCGCGATTCAGGAGCAGAAGCGCCGTAAGGTTGTGCTTGGCAAAATCCTTATCGACTCAGGTTTTTGCACTGAGGTCGACATCGCCCAGTCTCTGGCCGATCAATTGGGCTTGGAGTTCTTCAAGATCGACGATACTGATGTCGATCACGCCGCTGGCGAATTACTTGGCGATTCTTTCTTGCGACAGAAGCTTGTGGTCCCATTGATCACTGGCACCGACACCGTTCGCCTTGCTGTTGCCGATCCATTCGATGTGAAAACAAGCACGGTCGTTGAGACTCAGCTGGGGCGTCCGATTGAAGTTGTGGTGGCTACTCAGTCTGCGATCTTGAGTGCGATCGACAGCCTCATGGACGACACCTGCCATATTGACGAGATGTTAAAGGGGATCGATGGGGCGGAAACGAATGCCGACAACATCCTCGATAAGATCTCGCCTGAGGAGTTAATTGACAAGATTGCCCGTGAGGCTGGTCGCAAGGGGGCGACCGACATCCATTTTGAGCCAGAGGCTCATGTCATGCGTGTGCGCTACCGAGTTGACGGCGTCCTTACCGATGGCCCTATGATTAACTCTGAGCTAGCGCCTGCGGTGATTGCTCGAATCAAGGTGATGAGCGACCTCGACCTCTCTGAGCACCGATTGCCACAGGACGGGCGAGCCCGAATCGTTCTGGACGGAAGTCCTATGGACTGGCGTGTCTCTATCCTGCCTTCTGTCCTGGGCGAGAACGTGGTGATCCGTGTCTTGGACGGCAAGACTGCCATGCTTGATCCGCGCGATCTGGGCCTTTCTGGGCAGAACTACGACTGGTTGATGGATTTGTGCAAACGGCCCCATGGAATCATCTTGGTCACTGGGCCCACGGGATCAGGGAAGTCAACGACGCTCTACTCTCTGCTCCGAACGATCGATGGATTGCGCAAGAAGATCATCACCGTTGAAGACCCGGTCGAATATCGCATTCCGTTAGTGCGCCAGGTTCAAACTCACAACGAGATCGGCCTGACATTTGCCACGGCGCTCAGGGCGATTCTGCGTCAAGATCCAGACGTGGTGCTGATTGGTGAGATCCGCGATCAAGAGACGGCCGAGATCGCAGTTCGGGCTGCGCTCACGGGTCACCTTGTCTTTAGTACCTTGCACACGAATAGCGCAGTCGGTGCAATTCCAAGGCTCATAGACATGGGAGTCGACCCGTTTCTTCTGAAATCGAGCCTTGTGGGAGTGCTGGCCCAACGTCTCATACGGCAGGTTTGTCGTCATTGTTCGACTGTTTATCAGCCAACCCAGGATGAACTACGAGCGTTCGGCAACCGTAAGCTGCCGCAAGATCTCGCTCTTAGGCGGGCGAATGGCTGCAAACGTTGTCGCCAGACGGGGTATGACGGGCGCAGTGGTATTCATGAGCTGTTAGTCGTCAACGATGAGCTGAGGAACTGCAGCTTCGTCGAAGATGGACCTGACGTCTTGACTAGCGTGGCCAAAAAGAACGGATTCTTAGAACTCCGCCTCGATGGTTTAGAGAAAGTCTTGGCCGGAGTGACGACTCTGGAAGAAGTCGCACGTCTCACTGGGTCGCATTAATACCCAAGAAAACCCATTTTTGAAGCAGTTCTATTCTAATTCACAACTTCTTCTGAATTCCCATTTTGGGGCAGAGGTGTTCCGGCATAAACATCCGATCATGGGTGAAGAACCAATGTATTGGAGGCAGACTCTTGGCGGAATGGGTTTATAAGGCAATCGCACCGGACGGCGCAGTCGTTAGCGGTGTTGAGAAAGCGAACAGCGAAGAACAGCTGCAAGAGATGTTGCAGGCTCGGGGATCTTTTCTGTTGAAATCCAAATCGAAGGCTGCAGTTATGTCTGCGTCGTCGCATGGCAAGAAGATCAAACCTCAATCCCTGATCGACTTCTCCAATCAACTTGCCATGCTGTTCAAGTCTGGCGTTCCCCTCGTAGCTGGTCTTGGTGATCTCGTCAACGAGATGGATGATCCAGTACTGAAGAACGCTCTTGGGGATGTCCACGATCGAATCTCACATGGAGAAACGCTGTCGAGTTCACTTGCACGGTACCCTCTCATCTTCACCGATGATTACGTCCAGATCGTCATTGCCGGCGAAGAGTCTGGTGAGCTTGCGACTTCCCTCGAACGTCTGGCTGAGAGCATCGAGTGGCGCGTAGAAACAGCGCGTCGGTTTAAGAGTGCCTTTGCCTATCCAGCAGTCTTATCGGTTGCCGTTCTTGGGCTCATGACACTGATTGTGACCTGGCTCGTCCCTCGCCTCAGTCAGATCTTCATTGATGCTGGGGTCGAACTGCCCACGATCACATTGGCCACTTTGGCGGTCGCAGATTTCCTAAAATCAAATAGCAATGCGATTTTCGGCGCCTTCGTCGCGCTCATTATCGCCGTCGTCGTGATGAGGAATACGCATCGAGGTCGCTTCTGCCTTCACGGTATTTTGCTCAAACTGCCATTGGCTGGTCCGTTGGCCCTGATGATGGAAGCCGCGCGATTCAGTAACAGCCTTGGACTCTTGTTGAATTCGGGTGTTTCCCTCGTCCGGTCTTTGGAGATCTCCCGGGACGCGACACGCAACTTGGTCATGAAGAAAAACGTCAACGAAATTCATCGATCAGTACTGCGAGGAAAGCCCCTTGCTGACTCGCTTCGCGCTGTTGATTGTTTTCCTTCTCTTGTCCTACGCATGGTCTCGATCGGTGAGCAGAGCGGCTCGATGGTCGAGTCACTTAATCGGGTGGCATCCTTTTTTGACAAAGAAATCCCGCGTCGAATTAAGAAGTTCCTCGCGATATTAGAGCCTTCAATCACGATTGTGATGGGCGTTGGAGTCTGCTTCGCAGTTCTTTCGGCTTTCCTTCCGATGACCAAACTACTAGGAGCAATTAAGGGATGAAGCGACCAAGCGTACAGGGATTCACTCTGATCGAGGTGGTCATTGTCATTGCTATCATGACCTTGATGATCGGCATTGCGGCGCCGTCTATCTCTGGGCTCCTTAATTCAGAAAAAGACGGTGCGACGCGTGACGAGGTCGAATCCTTAGCTGCGGCGGTATTGACTTTTACCGAAGACACCTACGGACTACCCGCCACTCTGGGAGATCTCCATTCCTCGACTGTGTCGGGTTTTGGCGGCCCCTATATTGACGACTCCTTGGGCGGTAGGGACGTCCAGGGTGAAGGCTTTCGTAACGACTCGTGGGGGCGGGGCTATCGGTATATTCTGAACGGTCGCACCCAAGTGGAGATCGCTAGCGCTGGCTTGGATGGCAACTTTGGAACATCTGATGACATTATTCGCGAAATCGATGTGACGCCGATTCTCCGGCGACTCTCCTTGAAGAACCTCAATATTCTCAATCAAGCTGTAGCTGCCTACAACCAAACAAATCTCAAAGATCGGCCGCTGCCGCAGACAACGACTACGGCTGTCTCGCGACTTGTCTCAGATGGATATTTACCACGTGGAGAGAACTTCACTCGGGATGCCTTCGGTGATTCTTGGGTGGCGACCTCTTCTCCTGTTGTGCAATTCAGATCAACGAACTTCGGCACTTCTTCACCACCATCGAGTGGATCGTCACCCTCATCAAATCAACGTCCATCGAGCCGCTCGCCTCAGGTGCCGCCATCGTCTAATCGACGTTCAAGTGGGGGAAGTCCATCAAGAAGCCCCAAGCGAGGGAGGAAGCGCTGATGGCTATCACCAACGTAGCTTCTACACTCAGTGTCTTGTTCGCCGCTGAGCATACTCTGAGTTTTTGCCAAATTGGCAAAGTTGAAGGTCAAGATACTGTTATTGAATCGAGATCGGTGGATCTCGGCGACTTTGACGGATCGCATCAACGTGGAGTGGTTGCGCTTCTCAGTCAAGGAATGACGGCAAAGAATGTGATTGTCATCATCGGTGATCACTTGCAGCGTTCTCAGATCGAGTTCATTCCGGGGTCAAGTAAAAGGAACTCAACCCGAGCTTTGAGCAACCTTGCCAAACCTGAGCCTGGCGAGTTTCCTATCTTCCAAAAGCTGGCTCCGACCAAAATGCGCGGGGCACCGGCAAATGGCTGGTCTATCGCCATGGTTAAGAGCGAGATCGTGGACGAAATCACGGCCGAACTCGAACGCCACCGAGTCAAGATTCGAAAGGTGGTCATTAATCATGACCTCGTGCGCACTGCTGCCCAGTATTTCTGCCAGCAAAGCAAGCAATTGACTGACACGGTTTTCGTCTCAGTTGGGAAGACGGTTCTCGACTTGACCTATGTCGTCAAGGGCGAGATCGCATTCTCGCGAACAATGGCAATTTCTCTCGATAGTGACGCTGCAAAGAGAGTCGCAAGCGAGATGCGCCGCACTAGCGTGTTCTTTCATCGCAACTATCCCGAAGCAAAACTATCTCGAGCCTTGGTACACAATCAGGAGTGCGAACTCGAGCAGCATGTTGTTGACGAGATTGAACAGGCCAACCAGATCGAATCGATCGAACTCGTTTCTCTAACTCCCTTGCCAATTATGAGTGGATTGCAAGTTAATCCAGCCGACCACTTGCTCCTGATGTGGCTCAACGAAATCGGGCGGTCTGGTTTCATGAAGTTGGAACATGTCGATACACCGAATGCTAAGCGGATGCGGAGTAATCGTCGATTTGGCCCGTCACTCGCTATTGTCTTGACGATCATCTGCGGCTTGTCGTTCTTCTATCTTCTCATTCTTGAGGGCGACCTCGAAAGTCACCGCGAACTTCATGCCAAGTATGTTGAGCCCTTGGCCAAGGCACGACAAACATTGAACGTTTGGGCGACAGTTGAACAAGAACGTCATTCGGTTGTTCATCGTGCCAATGAGATAAACTCCATCCTAAACGCCGAGATCGATCTATCTGCCGCCATGCAAGAGATTGCACGTCTCACCCCGTCGAGCGTCAAGGTCGA
>JBLINQ010000120.1:0-15724 GCA_047639315.1 Planctomycetota bacterium | reverse complement strand
GATTACGTGTTTATGCACCGACAGGCTGTGTCAACCGTTGGGTCTTCTTGCTCATCTCAAGTGCTTCTTGCCTCCGATCGATAAGGAAAACAGTAATGTTCGGATCTTCTTCTTGAGAGATATGAAATGCGCCAATCACTTGGGCTTTATCAACGTGGGTTCTCAGTGTTGGAGCTGGTCCTCACTTTGACCTTACTACTTGCTGTTGCCGCAGTTTGTCTGCCTGGCCCCTTGCCAGATCCCGTGAGTAAGGAAGATAAGGCGGCCATCCTCTATTGTCGCGCAATCGCATTCGCGCTCGATGAGTATCGGGCAGACACCGGGTTCTCGCCGATCGGGCGAGAGGGCAAAAGAACATGCAGTTGGCTGCGCGGGCCAGGGGTTGACCCTCAATTCAATGAGCATCCAGGTAAGCACCCGACCGAGCTCTTTTGGTTCGTCACAGCCAATAAGATGGGCGGTGGCGATAAGTGGAGTGGTCCTTACATGAGTGAACTCGAACCAGACCCATGGGGAAGACGTTATGTCGTACTAATCGCTCAACCAAAGGAAGAGAATGATCCGGTGCGCAATTGGATTCTCTCTGCGGGCCCCGATGGCATGATCGACACGTCTTTGACCGACTCGGTGCCAAGTGGTGATGACCTCGGCGTCTTGATGGACTAAGCAAGTCCGTCTATCTATTTTGTACCGGCCAACAACGAAGCTGCTCGCTCCAAGAAAATCCTGGCCGTAAACGGCTTGTGAATGACATCCGCATTGGGGTCGTCATCGGTTATTGGATGAGAGGTGTCGTCGGAATACCCAGTCATCAACAGAATCGGCAATAATGGACTTCGCTTTCTGAGTTTGAGGATCAGGCCGATTCCGTCCAATCGCGGCATGCGTATATCACTGATCACAAGCGACCACGATGATGGTGCCGTATCGTATTCAGCCAAACCCTGCACGCCATCATTGGCTGTGACCACTTCAAATCCAGCTCCTTCCAAGATGCCTCTACTGATTTGCAGAATCTGAGGGTCGTCGTCAATCACTAAGAGGCGACCGCCGCGGGACATGAGGAATTCGCGGCCTTCTTCATGTCGGTTTTCGTCGATGGGTCCAACATGGAGTGGAATCGCAATCGTCGCTACAGTTCCCTCATCTAACTTCGAGCGAATAGAGAACTTGGCAGAGGCGTCTCGCGCGATCTTGTCGACCATGGTCAAGCCAAGCCCCTGATGCTGACTCTTGTTCTTGGTCGTGAAGAACGGGTCGTTGGCTTTCTTGACGACCTCAGGCGGCATCCCTACACCTCGATCCTCAACAGAAACCACCGCATGGTCCGCGATTCTTCTGAGACGTATCGTTACTGTTTGATCCGAAGGATTAGATTCTTCGGCGTTGCGGATGAGATCAAGCATGCAACGTGTAATCGATTCTCGTGACAGAGAAATCGGTAGCTCATCTTCTGATGTATGAATCTCGATATTGATCTCCGGAGCAACCATGCTGCGCGCTAATTCGGCGGCATCCTCGACCGCTTGAATCAAGTCGATACGACCAGGAATTGCCGCTTCTTGAGTCGTCAAGATGGCAAGATTCGCGGTGAGGTCTCGTCCGCGAATAGCCGACATCTCAATGGCGTGAATCAATTCGGAGTCTGTTGAAGAACGGTCTCCGAGCTGATCGAGCAGTGAGGCCGCTCCGAGGATCGCACCAATGACATTGTTGAACTCATGAGTGATGTTGCCGACGACATGCCCTAACAACTTCATCTTCTGGTTTCGGGCAATCGACTCTTGCAAATTATGACGCTCAGTGACGTCTGACATAATGCCGTAAAGAACGCCATCGTCATGAGCTTCGCCAATAACCGACCTGATCTGAAGTTCGATCCACTTCGTCGATCCGTCCGTTAAATCTTCACGACGAAAAGCGATTGTCTTGCCGCCGAGCGTGGCTTCAACCTCTTTCAAAGTTTCAATGATGCGTGACCGGTCATTCGGATGGATGAGACCCAGCCACGAGGCTGAGCTGGCGGAAATCTCGTCAAAACTTTGGCCAAACAAGTCTTCGACCGCACCATCGGCGCGGAACAAAGCGAAATCGCGGGCAGCGCCAAAGCTGGTCCAAAAGACGATGGGAAGTGTTTCAAGAATTCGAGCAATGCGACGTTGACTCTGTCTTAGCGCATCAAGGAGTTCCGTGGCACTTTGAGATTGGCGCACCAAACTCCGGATCAGTTCGAAAAGATTCTTTAGGCCACGGCGGGCGTTTTCGCTGAGTCGCCCCAAGAGGGCACTCACAACGGTCTTGCTGCGCGAATCGGTTGGCATCAATTGGAACAGGATGTCTCGATCTGCTGCCAATGTTTCCATGATCGTTCGAGCACATCGTTCCGCGTCTCGGCATGCCTCGATAGCCTTGTCGCTAGTCTCTGGCTGATCGGCATGGTGCATAGCCAAGGTGAAGTAGACGTCACGCATGCAGGCCGAGTCTTGGGCGACGGCAGCTGTTTGAATGGCGACCTGAGCCGCTTTCACAATGGCCGGATCTCCTGGATGAGACTCGCGTAAAATGCGAACGCGTTCTCGTGCCAGGTGGGGGAGCCACGAATCAGTGCCTTCTGATTTGAGTGCAATCGTTATGGTCGAAGCTGCTATCTCGAGTGCTTCCGGTGATTGCCCTGTTGCGCGTAACAGGCAGACCTGAGCAAAGGCAGCCAGGGAAGGCTCCGACTGATCGATGCTTGCGACTTCCTCAGGGAAAGTACTGATCAGTTGTTGGGCGCGACTGTAGTTGCCGACGCGCACTTGCGCGATGGACTCAAGCCGATTGGCGTAAGCGAGGAACCCACTTTCGCTGATGCGTTTCTTGGCTTTCTTTAATTCGGAGATTACGGCATCGAATTCACCAGCGTGCATGAGATCGGTGACGAATAACAAGACGGCTCTCTGTTGTCGTCGTGGTGGCAGCGTGCTGTTTTCTTCCTGAAGCAATTCCAACCACAATGCTAAGGAGCTGGCGAACTGTTGGCGTTTTGACAAGACCCTGGCAGCACTCATTGTGATTTCTGCGCGGTCATGATCGAAGAGTCGTGAATCACGTCGCAGTGCGAGGTAAGCGGTCAGGGCCTCAGGGTCACCTTCTGCAGCCTTCAGGTCGACGCGCATGATCGCTTCTTGGCATTCCAACAAGTCGTAGCCGAGTGATTCTTGTACTAACAAGCTGACGGTGGAGAGTGACGTGCTTGCTTGGGCAATCAAACCTTTCGACAGCTGTGATTGAAAGAGCCTTTGGTGGCTTCGCACGGTGAAGAATTCGCGGCTGTTCTGTTCTGTTTTCTCTTCGAGCAATTCTTCGAAATGCAGACGCGCTTCTTCGTCTTCCTCACGCAACGCCAAGAGTGCACATCGATCGAGAGCCAGTGGCACCAAGAGATCATCTAACTCGTGATCTTCAATCAGAGTGGCCAGGGCTTCTCGATTATTTCGCAATTCTCCCAAGAATAGTTCCTTGAGATGTTTCGGCCCGGCCTTTCCGCTTTCCACGAAGATACGCTCGAGTAGTTCGAATCGATCAGCTGAACTCTCGGTCTCTGGATACATCCACAGCAGGATGAGGAGCTCATCTGGAGAAACGAGATTCATCAATCGATCGACCTGGGATGGAGATCTATGGCCATCACACCATGCTCTTACGATCTCTTTTGCTGGTAGTAGGCGCAGTTGTTTCAAAGCGTTGGGCTCCAATGTTCCCAGCGGGATGATAACCCGCACAGCAGTCTTGTCCAGCGTTGACTAACTCAAACAGTCAGTGACAGCGTCAACCGTCGTTGCAATGCGAAACATGTCGAGAGGAGGGTGGGCGGCGAAGCGTTCTTCATCAAAACGACTGAGCATGTCCAAATAGGGTTGCCAGTAGCTCTCTGGATTGAAGAGAACAAGAGGCTGTGGCGCCATATCCAAGTGCTTCAATGTCAGAATCTCATTAAACTCATCCAGAGTTCCGCATCCCCCGGTGAGGGCTAAGAAGGCATCGGCTCTTTTCGCCATCTCTTCTTTGCGGACTCTTAAACCCGGGGTACGGATGACTTCGTCTGAATCTGGAAAAGCGGGACATCGTGTAGCGAATTCCTCAGGAATGACGCTCGTGACCCGTCGACCCCGAGTCTTGAAGGTTTCAGCTACGAGGGCCATGAGGCCTACGTGGCTCCCGCCAAACACCAGATCCCATCCTTGGTCGGCAAGATTTGCTGCAATGTTCTCAGCCCAATCACGATACTTTTGCGGGCAAGAGCTACTGGAAGCGACGAAGATGCAGATTGTTGGCATTGCGAGTTTACCTTAAGTGGTTTTTTTGTAGGTGTTTAGCGATATTGAAGAAAGATGTGGAGATTTTTCACTACTTTTATGCGCCGTTTTAGGCGCTTCCCAAGTCTATAGAGGTGGAATGGGTTCAGTAGAAGACGTGTGACTGATTCCCACCAAGACAAACGGCAAATGTAACAACATCATCAATCCCTCCTTTCTTGTCAGTCACACGCTTCTCGCCCAGTTCTTCAATCCAATCTTCCCATTAATTAGCAACATGAACGACACGATGAGGGGCCAATCTATGTCTACAGGAGTCTACTCGGCGACGTGAGACTCATCAGCCATTCTTGATCAGATTCATCTTTCATCGCAGGAAGGGACCGATCATACAAGGAATGAGAAGGAACTCCTCAAGGCGATGGCCCAAGGGAGTGAAGCCTTCCTAAGCTGAGAAGTAAGCGACGCTGGGACGGTGGGAGTCTTCAACTCTCGCTGACCGAAGAGAAAGAAAAAGAGGCCCTCGCCATATTGGCGAGGGCCTCTTTTAAATTTGGAAAATGGTCTGTTTCGCTATTCTGTTTCGAATTCAGCGTCATCGCGCATGAGTTCTAGCGCAAAAACCAAAATTGGCAGGTTGCCCATCGCAGGGCCCAAGAGTGAGATTCGACTGCCGCTCGGATCTGACTTGCCGTCGCCTTGCTTAAGACGTGGTCGATCGAGGACCTCTTGCATCACGCGAGCCTTGAATTTGTTGAACTCGACACCAAACTCGATACTGAGGAGATAAAGATCACTCGACAGCGTTTCGGCGATTTCGGGGAATCCTGGGTCACCGGCTGTCAGGTCGACTAGCTCTGGGCTAAAAGCCTGATTAATGATTGCCGCATATCTTTGTTCTAAACTCATGGCATCCTCACTTTCGCTAACGCGCTACTTAACTAACGGCGCTCACTACATAATACGTTCAGCTATTCACCAAGAAAGAAAACAATTATCAAATCTGATCTAAGGCAAATAGTCACGTTCTCGCCCACCCATACGGCTGAGTCCATGAATACTTCCGTCAGAAATGCCCGCAGAGATTCAAAATAGTGGATCTCTTGCCGATTTTGAAGGCAGGGGAATTGTTCCGTAAAGTCCCCCGTTGTCAATTTGGGCGGCACGAATCTCATAGGGGCATAGTCCTGAGTCGAGGTTAGCCTACTTTGGGATTTCTATTTGGCACTTTAGTTCATAATGAGCGAGCGTCCAACCAGTCAGCAGCAAGTCTTAAACAGAGCGATCGGGATCTTTCGGGTCTCATCCGCTTCCAAGTGGTGAGTTTGTTCATGAAGCACCTTAGTGCGATCTTAATGGTTTTCCTCTTTGCCGGAATTCTTGGCGCGCAGATTGGAGAAACGAAAGAAGTCGAAATCTCCAAGGCGATCTTCGAGCCAGACGGAGTTGAGGCCGGCGGAACTGCTGACTTGGTTGTTTCCGTGATGATGGCCCCAGGCTGGCACATCTATTCAAATGAGGAACACTCTGCGCAATTCGCCACGACCTTTGAAGTGACAACGGATGGCGCTTCCTTTGCCGGACCGGTCAAAGAGCCCAAGCCTCACAAAGTGATGCAAAGTTGGGGCGATACCAACTACTGGCATGAGGGCGTCGCAACCTTCCGAATTCCAGTCAAGTTCGATGCCAAGCTCAAAGGTAAGCTGAGTATCCGATTCGTCATGGCCTACATGGCATGCAACGCCTCCGGTTGCTTACCGGACGATACTCTGAAGTTTTCTGCTGCGATCACGATCGGCGGCAGCAGCAGTGGAGCTGCCGGAGCCGGGGGGCAACTCCCCGGACCACTTGGCCGCACGCTCCTCAACAAACTAAACGAAATCATTGAGAACAACGCCAAGGCCAATGAAAAGATCATCGATCTGGAAGAGGCGCTCGAAGAGCTCAAGCCAAAGCCACCAGAGTTGCCGCCCGAAGCTCCTGTTTGGAAATTGACCGACGTTGTCGTCAACATGAATGCGAACAAGGTTCGCGCCAGCAAGAGCGTTTCTGGGACCATCAAGTTTAAGACCGGCGAAAAAGCCAAGCTCGAGAGTCTCTCCGAGATTTTCATTGATGAGTCGACCGGATCGAAACGCGTTTCTGAGATTGTGGCGACGGCTGTGCGTAGCGATGAGACTGGCATGTTGCACGAAGTTGACTTCGATCTCATAGCATCTGACTTGGCCAAGCGTGGCGAAGAAAAATTAGAACTCTCGCTGCTCATCCCCATGGGACAAGAGGGAGTGACTTTTGAGAAAGAAGCGGGTGGCCTGGAAGTCGTGATGGAATTCGGTCTGCCAAGCATGTTGACCTGGATTCTCAAGGCAGTCATCGCAGCCCTGTTGGCGCTGCTCACACCCTGCGTCTTCCCGATGATCCCCGTCACGATGTCCTTCTTCACCAAGCAGTCAGAAAAAGAACATAGCAGCCCACTGAAGCTGCCAATTGTGTACGTCGTTGGAATCGTCGCCAGCTTCGTCTTGATCGGCGTGATTTTCACCTCGCTGTTCGCTGCTGCTGGTCCACAGTTCTTGGCCACAAACGGATTCCTTCAAGGATTCTTCGGCATCCTCTTTGTGTTGTTCTCCCTGTCGCTCTTCGGCATGTTCGAATTGCGTCCGCCTGCATTCTTGATGAACAAGGCCAGCGGCGTTCAAGGCAAGGGAGGCATTGGTGGCACGCTTGGCATGGGGCTTTTGTTCTCGCTGACAAGTTTCACTTGTACGGCGCCTCTTGTTGGCGCTTTGCTTGTTGATGCCGCTGAGAGTGACGATTGGTTGATGCCGGTCGTTGGCATGTTCTTCTTCTCCTTGGTTCTGGCCACGCCATTCTTCTTCTTGGCGCTCTTCCCGAATTTGATGAAGAGTATGCCTAAGAGTGGTGGCTGGCTGAACTCCGTGAAGGTGACTCTTGGTTTCCTCGAGTTGGCGTTTGCTCTCAAATTTATTGGAGCCATGGATGCTTACTTCGGGTGGGCGATTTTCACCCGCACGTCAATCCTCTGGATGTGGGTCGTGATCTTCATCATGAACGGCTGCTATCTCTTGGGAGTTGTTCGTTTTAAAGATGACATGAAACTGGAACGGGTTGGCGGCATTGCCGGCAGCGTCGCGGTTTCTTTGATTGTTCTTGGTCTTTACACCATGACCGGCGCCCAAGGAAGCCAATTGCCTTCGTTGATGGAGAGCCTCATGCCGCCAAGCTTGGAGGAATCCAGCGATGGTGGATTGATGGGTTGGCCGAACCACATCAGTGATGATCCCGAGGCCGCCTTCGCGCGCGCCCGTGAGCTTGGCGTTCCAGTTTTTGTGGACTTCACAGGTTACACGTGAGCGAATTGTCGCGACGTGGAGAGCCGTGTGTTCACCCAATCAAAAAACAAAGCAAAAATCGAAATGGACGGCATGGTCGTCTTGTCATTGCACACCGACGGGAAGGGCAGTCGAAGAGACGAATTCGGTCTCTGGCGCGACAAGTTGACCGCCACCGCGTCGAACCCTGTTTATGTGGTCATGGATCCGTTCGAAATCGACAAGATCATGTACAAGACTGACTACAATGGTGCCATCGCCGACAACTTCGCTGACAAACTCGGCAAGGCGGCCAGGCGATTCAAGCGCAGCATGAAGGGGCGCACCCCAGCCGCACCTGAAACCAAGTGATCGGAATCACAAAAATACTTGGGTGGGCCGCCAACATCTTGTTGGCGGCCATGCTCATTGATGGCTATTGGCACCTCTTCGATACTGGCAGTCATTTTCGCTGGGGCTTGGGAGTTGTTCTCTATTTGCCATTGGTTTATCTGCTCCCGTACTTTCACCTCATTGGTGTTGCGTCTCGGCTCAAGCAAGAGGCCAAAAGCGACGATGAATCTGCTACCGCGACTTTCCGGTTGGCTGTGCAGCTAAAGAATCGGTTGTTCTGGCCGGTGGTTATCGCGGTCATCATGTGTATCGCCGGACCGGTGCTCGGTTTTCTTCAGACCGGCGGATTGATCCCAGCCCATGTGCACGGGATTTACATGCTGGTCTATTGTGCCGTCCATGTTGTGACCTGGGTCCGAATTCTGTTCGTGCTTGGTCTCTCGGCCGAGTTGAGTGCATTAGATTCGTCATATTAGTAAGTTCGACGTTAGCCCATGTCCTCGTCAACGGGGATTTGCCCAGATCTTGGCCACAAAATACTGATCTCTGGGCCTTCTGGATCGACGCCATGGAGCGGTTACGCGTCGGTTTTCTGAAGTTCAATTCGATTGATTGGCCGAACGGCCGAAGTATGCGAGGATGTTGCCGTGAGCTTTCGTGTTCGCTTCTCATTCGCGCCGAACTGTTGATACTGACACGATTAGAAAAAATGGCACAAAAACAGCACGGGACAACGCAGCAGTTAGTACTCAGGATCCATGGTGGAGACCGTGAAGCCTTTGATCTGCTTTTCATGCGTTACTATCCGAGAATCAAATTAGCGGTCCGACTTCAGATGTTGGACAAGTTGAAGGCCCAAATTGAAGCTGACGATGTGATCCAGGAGATCTACATTGAGGTCTACAAAAACTTCCATAAGTTCGAATACTCCGATCCCGATTCATTCTTCAAGTGGGTCACGAAAGTCGTTGGTTGGAAGATCAAGGATTTCGATAAGTACTTCTTTAAGACCGCGAAGCGTCAACCTCACGAATTGTCTTTGCAACAATCTTTGGCTGCGTCTGACACCTCGGCATTTGAAATTGTTGATAATGTGCCGGCCCAGCAAAGTACACCCAGCCAAATTGTGATGGAGAAAGAGGGCTTTCAAATGCTCGAGAAAGCCCTCGAGCAACTACCAGAGAAATTCCGAAAAGTCATTACCTATCGGCAGATCATGAAGATGACTGCGGCTGAAACAGCTGAGCACATGGAGATGCAACCAAACGCAGTCAACGTTCTATTTCATCGAGCTCAACAGAAGCTACACAAAGTACTACGAGAAATGGCGTATTTCGGATGACTGACTCCTCAGCGGACGAGGCCGAGCTTGCAGAACTGGTCGGGTCGATTCAAGATCGAATGAACGACGGCGAGCGCGTTGACCTCGAAGAGATCAAGGCCGAGTTTCCACAATTCTCGGATGATCTCGAGTCCTATTTCAACTGTGGTAATCTCTTTGATGAAGCTCTCGATGATAGCGAGAGAATCTCAATCGGAAGACCTGACGAAGTGACGGCGAACGTCGGTGCTTTTCCGGTCGAGGAGCGCCTTCCTGATATTGCCATTGGAACCGTCCATTTGCTTAGCAAAGCGAAAGATGGCAAACGCCGTGACTTGGTTGTCTTGCACCCATGGCTCACTCCGGAACAACATGAGAATATCGAAGCTTCTGTCCGTCATACGATGAGTTATCAGTTCGAAGCCTTTGTTCCCGTTCTCGAGTTGGGGCGAATGAAACAAACTCCCTATGTATTGCGCGAGCATTTTTCGGGGCAGAGCTTAAGCAAGATCATGGACGATGTCGTCGCCGGTGGCGGCGCGTTCGGCATGGAGAAAGTCATGTTCGGTGAAAACGACTCACCGGCAGGCTCAACTGGAAAATTGAGTCGAGCGGAAGTTGCGGCTCGTTTGCTTGCGAATTCAGATCATATTGCTGCGTTGCTGAATGTCTTTCGCGCGTGGTCTTATGCTCTTGATCAAGCTCACAAACGCGGCCTTGTGCACTGTGAAATAGAACCTCGCAATCTCATGATTGATCATGATGGGCAATGCGCCGTCGGTGGTTCAGGATTCTCATGGCACGGCACTGGAATTGAACCAAGTTCGCTTAAGCATTGGTGTCCGAACTGGCTCGCGCCCGAAGTCGTCGATTCGAGCTGGGGCAATGTGACGTGGATGGCAGATGTCTATGGGCTGGGACGTGGACTTGCCGCGTGCTTGTCTCTCAATCTACCTGATGAAGACGATGACCCTGACGACACCCTCATGCGCATCTCGGTCGGCGATCGTACTTGGCTCGATGAACTGCCGGCTGAGATTGATGATGATCTGCGGGAGTTGATTGAAGAAGCAACGTTCCCTGACCAATCCAGGAGACTGAAGAGTTTGGCGTTGTTCGGTAGAAAGCTTGCGGCGCTTGTCCCGGAAGACAAGCGCCGCGCGCGTAAAGGCTGGGCTGGTCGGTTTTTCGGCCGTGCTTAGAGTTATTCTAAGTCGGCCCAATCTTTAGGGTTTAGTTGGACAGTTCCAACGGAGCGTTTTCGCCTTTGGCATGGTTCCGCATCGAGATTTCTGAGGCAGCTTGCTCAGCAATCGTCTTGAATGCCTTCCTGACTCGATCAGGAGTGTCCTTGGCAATCACGGCAGGGGTGCCGTCGTCTCCATGCTCCCGAATCTTCAAGTCGATTGGGATTTTACCCAAGAAGCGAACATTCAGTTCCTCAGCCCATACCCGGGCGCCGTCATGGCCAAAGATGTGGCTTTCATGATTGCAGTTGGGGCATTCGAAGAAACTCATGTTTTCGACTATTCCCAGGATTGGCACATTCGTCTCGGCGAACATGTTGTATGCCTTTTTGGCATCAATCATGGCGACATCTTGGGGAGTGGTGACGATCACAGCGCCACTGACTGGAACAGTCTGGGTCATTGTGAGTTGTGCATCACCGGTTCCTGGTGGCAAATCGATGACCAAATAGTCGAGTTCACCCCATTCAACCTGTCCAAAGAACTGTTGAAGGGCGCCGTGAACCATAGGGCCACGCCAAATCATGGCTTTCTCTGGTGGCACCAAGAATCCCATCGACATGACCTTCACGCCATTACGCTCGAAGGGGAACATACGAGTTTGGCCGTTCTCGTCAGTCGTCGTTTTAGGTTGGGCTTGGCCCAGTCCGAGCATGAGGGGCATGCTTGGCCCATAAATGTCGGCGTCCAAAATACCGACGGAAGCCCCGGCTTCAGACAAAGCAAAGGCCAAATTCGCCGAAACAGTTGACTTGCCAACACCGCCCTTGCCTGACGCTACCGCGATAATATTGCGGATTTTCATGGCGCCTTCCATAGGCACAGCAGCCTGTACTTGGGCTGTCATGGTGATTTCAAGCTTGTCCGTCCACTTCAGAGCGCTGACAGCGTCTTCGGCTTCTTGCTTGAGTTGTTCTTTGACTGGACAGGCTGGGGTCGTCAACTCAATTTCAAATGAGACGTTCCCACCGTCGATCTTAAGATCTTTGATGAATCCCAATTCAACAATGTTTTTGTTGAGATCAGGGTCCATAACAATCGATAGCGCCTTAAGGACTTCGTCCTGGCGGCCAGTTGGTGCGCTCATGGTGTCTCCTATGTTCTGGATTTGGCTGGGCGAGAAGCCCCGCTCAGCCTCAGATAACACCAGAAGAGTTGAAACCCTAACCCTAAGCCTTGAATTCATGGGCCGTTTACACTCTTATGGGTGTAGAGCGCGAAAATCTGCATTTCTCAGCGCCGCCGACACTATCGAGGATTTGACAGCCCATATGTCTTTTCGTTTGACCATTTATGTTTCCGACAGCGAGGTCGGGGTCCAAGAATTGAAAATTGGAACTTCCTATGTCGTCGGACGCGAATCTAAGTGCGATGTTGTGGTGCCAGAACGGTCGGTCTCGCGGCGCCATTGCGAACTTTCAGTCACATCTGAAGGCGTTCTGGTGAAAGACCTTGGCTCGGCGAACGGGCTCGTCATTGCTGGGCAGCAGGAACGGGAGTTCTTGCTGCGAGACGGCGCCTCTGTTTGCCTCGGGAATGCCCACCTGAAAGTGACTCGTCCTGTCAGTCACACCGGCATGATCCCAATAACCGGGTTGCAAGAATTGATCACAGCCGGTGGCGGACCAGCCGAAGACCCCATGTCGAGCGTGCACAGTTGGAGCGAATCGTCTTCAATCGACAGTCGGAGTAGCTTTGATCGGGAGATCGGGCTTGATGCGACCTCGGGCAAGATTCCTTCGCCCAAGGAGTTCACCGATTCCTCGGCATCGATCTCACTTCAAAGTGGGGCGAATGAATATAAGTCTATGGCGAAGGAGCGCCTGGCGCTCCTGGTGGACACGGGCAAGAGCCTCGGTCAGAGTTCGAATCTCGAGGATCTTCTCCAACGCATTATTGATCATCTGTTTGAGATCTTACAGGTCAAGCGTGCTGTGATTGCTCTCACCGACGATGGCATCAATTTCGTCCCCAGCAAGGTGATGCCCGCCCGAGAAGAGGGTGACCTTTCCGCGATCGCCAGCCAGAGCATCATGCGAGACGTGGCGAGCTCTAAAAAGGGGAAGATCTTTGATGATGCCGCGAGTGATCAGAGGATCAACTCGAACATGTCGATCATTATCTCGAACATTCGAGCAGCGATTTGTGCCCCGATCATGTTCAACAATCGTTGCCTCGGAGCCATCTACGCCGATTACCCAACGAAGCGTGGCCTCTATACGAACGCTGATCTTGAGTTCCTAACGGCGTTCGCAAGTATTGCTGCGGTCTCCTTAGAGAATTCGCGGATGGTTCATGAGCTGCGAACGCAGGATCGTTTGCGTCGTGACATGCAGGTCGCTGGAGACATCCAGAAGGGCCTATTGCCACAAGAGGGGTTCGAGTTCGATTTCATGGAAGTTGATTGGGCCTATTGGCCATCAGCTCGCGTGGGTGGTGACTTCTTTGATGTCTTGGAACTCGACGACGGGCGCATTGCGGCCGTGTTGGGTGATGTCTCAGGTAAGAGTGTGCCGGCTGCCATCTACATGGCTCGAACTCTCAGTATCTTGCGGGCTACGATTACAGCATTTTCTGATCCAGGGGAGGCGATGACCCGGACGAATGCGCTTCTCGGTGAGACCGATGGCATCGTTCTGTTCGCGACGACATTTATCATGGTCTTCGACCCCGAGACGCGCATCATGAGCTGGTGCAGTGCCGGCCACAATCCCGTGCTCGTACGTGACCCGGATACGGGAGAATACGCCAAGCTTGGAGCGCTCGAAAATGCGATTCCAATTGGTGTCCTGCCATCAGTGCAATACGAAACCTGCGAATTACAGCTCAAGCCGGGTAACTTTATCTCGATCTACACCGATGGTTTGGTCGAAGCACGAAACAAAGATGCAGTCGAGTACGGCCTGGCCAATGTCTACAACCTGATCGATACCCACTTCGACGGTCCATTGACCGAGACCACCCAGGCCATGCTCAAGGCGATTCAGGCCCACATCAAGGATTCGCCATACATTCGCGATGATGTCTGCATTCTCAACCTACGTATCATGTAGGCCAAGGCCATTTCCGCCCCAACATATTTAGGTTCGACCCAAGTTCTTGCCGATATGGTCCACGGAGGAAGCGTCCGTGGACATAATACTGCGACATCAAATACGCCAGCTTTTAGAGCGACCAGCGACACCACAGCTCGGCTCGTTTTTGAATGAACTCATGGTGGAGTTCCTTGTATGCAAGGGATTCGTTCAGTCAGAAACTTTACGTCTGGCTCTCCTCCAAACGCCAAGGCACGCATTCCTACCAGATGTGGAGTTGCGTCACGCCTATCGAGACCAAGCCGTCGCCACCGTCTGTGACGATGATGGTTGGTTTGAGTCAAGTTGCTCAACGCCGTCCATCGTTTGCACCATGATCGAAGCGCTGCAGCTCGACGATGCCACAAATATCCTCGAGTTAGGGGCAGGCACAGGCTACACCTCAACTCTCATGTCAAGATGTGCCCCCCACGCGAAAATTGTCACCTTGGAGGTGCTCGAAGACGTTGCCTTGGAGACAAAGTCGCGGCTCGAAGCCATGGGGATTGACTCAGTCGATGTGCGGGCAGCAGACGGGTCAGACGGCAGCGCTGGGACCGGCCCCTATGACCGCATTGTCTTAGCCTGCGGTGCCAAAGAGATCCCTGCGGAACTCGTTGATTTATTGGTTGACGGTGGCTTACTCGTGATCCCGATTGGCAGCTGCGTTTTCGTTTTTGAGAAGCAAGGTTCTCAGCTTGTCGGGCGTCCCATTATCCTGGCGAGTTTCATTGCTTTCGCGAACAAACAACCACAGTCCACTTGGCAAACCGATAAGGGCCGTTCGATTCTTTGGCCCCAGGAAGTTCCGGAAAGTCAGAGGTCCATTGGTGAGGCTGACCATGCCATCGATGGCCCGGAGATACAGTCGTCCCAAATCGCATCGTGGGTACTCTGGTCTTCCCTGCAGTATCCCGAGAGTTCAGTCATCCTCTCCGAACGGGATGGCGGCTGGGGTTTTGGGCTTCATGATCGCGAAGCGAATTCGACGGTTATTTGTCGAATGGAAGGTGCGCTGTCATTCCGCCACTATGGCAATCGCGCAGAAAGCACGCGTTTTGAATGTTGGGGTGATCCAAAGATCAATGATCGTTTCTTGGACATCTCACAACAGTTGGCAGACTTGGGGTGGCCCGACTTCGACCGAATCGCGATTACTGTTGATCTCGAACAGCCTTTTGATCCCGAGCTGCAGAAGAACCAGTTCTTAGTTGGTTCTCATGTGTGGAGCTGCGAGATCTTAGGATTCGAAATCCTCCGGCCGGAATTGGCGGCCGTGTCCGAGCAGCCCGTGGGTCCCGCCGGTATGAATGAATAAGACGCGCTCGTTTGGTTTGATCTCTTGGGTCTCAACAAGGTGTTCGAGGCCCATCCATGCTTTCATGGTATACACTGGGTCGAGCACTAAGCCGCACTCTCTTGCCAAAGCGATGAGGCGACGACGCAGGTTGGCATCGCTTCTGCCGTAGCCTTTCCCTTTGAATCCGTCGACGTATTTCAGCTCGTTCGGGTCGACGTTCAGTTCTGGTAGGTAGTTGGTTTGCAGGTCACGCAGAATCACGCTCGCTTCTTGGCGGAAATATTCGGCACCGTCACAAACGGTGACACCATGAATATTCCAGTCTTCGCCAAACAACTTAGCCCCGGCAAAGAGGCCGGCATAAGTTCCACCCGAACCGACAGCGACGACGATGTGGTCAAAGTCGACTCCTAACGTCTTGCTCTGATCTGCGATTTCTTGAGCAGCCATGACATAGCCCAGGCTACCGATGTCATCACTTGCACCAACTGGTACAAGGAAGGGGCGAAGGCCTTGGCGTCGGTAAGATTCGCAGGCTTGGTCAAAGAGAACTTGGCGATTTAGGTATTGCTTGAGGTCAACGTAGTCGATCTCCGCACCCAAGATGCGAAGGAGAAGATGGTTGCCGAGTTGCGCGTCGTCTTGGCTTCCTAAGAGGAACAAGCGACATCCGAGGCTTAGCTCATTGCATAAAGCCGCCAGGGCTCGACCGTGATTCGTTTGGGTGGCACCGCAGCTAATGATGACGTCTGCTTTTTCCTGCACCGCTTTAGCCAACGAATACTCGAGTTTTCGAAC
>JBLINQ010000119.1:0-15848 GCA_047639315.1 Planctomycetota bacterium | reverse complement strand
CGAGCTGATCTTCGACGCTCTCTATGGCGAGAAGAAGACGAAAAACGCCGATGCTCCTCAGGTCGATAAGAGCAAATTGGTTGGCGATTACGTCGGCAACTTTGGCCCCTTCGTCGACACCACTTTCAAAGTTACCGAAAAAGATGGCCAACTTTTCGTTGATGTGCCAGGACAGACAAACTACGAGTTGAAGGACCCAGACGAGAAGGGCGAGTGGTTCTTCGCCATCACTGACACCATTGCCGTTACTTTTAATCGTGACGAGAAAGGCCAAGTTCTCTCTCTAACGATGGCGCAGGGCGGTATGAAGCCGGAATACTTGCGTACCGACGTTGACCACAAACTGGATTCGACGGCCGCTGAACTTGAGCCACTCCTTGGGAAATACTCAGACGAGAAGAGCGGCGATAAAGTTGAGTTGAAGGCAGCGTACGGCCGTCTCGTTGTTGTCGCCGGCACCGAGCAAGCGTTCACCTTCAAACCCGACGCCGACAAGAAAGACAAATGGGTTTTGAGACCACGCCCAGAGCTCTTGCAACTGGAGTTCAAGCGTAATGACGACGGCTCCATCAAATCAGTGACCCGCATTCAGCGCGGCAAAAAATCAGAGATGAAACGACTGCCGGATGCCATGGACGGAGAAGGCAAAAATCAATCGGTCGAGGATTTGATTGCCCGCATCAAGAAGGCACACGGCATCTTGGACAAGAGCAAATTCGCAGGATTCAAATTGGGCGGCACAGCAAATTTCGTCAACCAAGGGGCGCTTGGGGTCGCCACCCTGCTGTTCTCGACTTCGGGTGAACACGCTTCACTCATGGATCTCGGTCGTTTGGCCAAGTTGCGAGAGGTCTTTGATGGCAAACTTGGATTTAGTTCTTCGACGATCTCGCCGGATGAAGATCTGTCGGGAGTCAGTCTTAGTGATTTGAGATTCAAGTACTTGTCTTGGCTCAATCCTGACTTGATCTCTGAGTATGACGACAAGTCTATCTCAGGTGTTGAGAAGGTAAACGGGGAAGACGCCACTGTGTTGGTACTCAAACTCAAAGACGCACCGACCCGAACACTCTACATCTCCAAGAAAACAGGTCTGATCGTGAAAGAAGTCTCAAGCTTCAAGGCGCCACAAATTGGCAACCTCACGTCAACCATGGTGCTTTCAAGCTTCAAGGAAGTCGAAGGTGTGCAAGTCGCATCACATGTCGAAGTGAGCAACGAATTCACGGGTAAGCTGGAGTTTGAGATGAAGAACATCGAAGCCATCAAAGAGATGCCGAAGGGTGCTTTTGCTCGGCCTGCAAAGTCGCTGAAATAGATCTGACAGCGTCGAAGGCCTATTGGGTCTTTTCGGAAATGCCGAATTGTTCGAGAAGGGCGCGTGCTGCCTCAGTGGGCGTAAGGCGGCCCTCTCGAACTTCGGTTTCGACTTTTTGAAGGTTTTGCTTCACAGCCGCGTGCCCAAAGAATGCTGCCTTCAGCCTCTCTTCGACTTCCTGCCACAACCAACTCGTAAGTTGAGCCTGTCGCTTGGTTTCATGTTCGCCTGAGTCGAGCATGAATTGATGATGCTCTTCGATAGCCTGCCAAACCTCCTCCAGCCCGGTTCCTTCCAAGGCGCTGACAAGGAGAGCCTTCGGCGTCCAGCCATCAGTATGGGGACGGGTATAGCGCAAGGCGGCACTATATTCGGCCTGGGCTTCCCGCGCTTGGGGGAGGAGATTGCCGTCAGCTTTGTTCACGGCGATCATGTCAGCCAGTTCAAGGATGCCCCGTTTGATTCCCTGAAGCTCGTCGCCCGCACCGGGAAGCATGAGGACAAAGAAGAAGTCGACCATATCAGCGACCATGGTTTCTGACTGTCCGACACCAACGGTTTCCACCAACACCACATCAAATCCGAATGCCTCGCACAGAAGGAGGCTCTCACGGCTTCGATTGGCCACGCCTCCAAGGCTGCTGGCATTGGGAGAAGGGCGAATGAATGCTTCAGGTCTTTGTGCCAAGCGATTCATGCGCGCCTTATCGCCGAGAATGCTACCACCAGAAACAGTGCTCGAAGGATCGACAGCTAAGACAGCAACAGACTTGCCTTGCTCGATCAGGTGCAAGCCGAAGACTTCGATGAACGTGCTCTTGCCCACGCCCGGGACCCCACTAATTCCGACTCGTCGCGCTTTGCCGGTCAAGTGTTGAAGGGCGCTCAAGAGTTCGACGCGCACAGCCGCATCTTCAGGACGAGAACTTTCTGTCAGCGTGATGGCTCGGGCCAACATGGAGCGATCTTTGGCCGCGAAGCCTTTTACGATCTCCTTAACTGTTGGGATGACCCTTGGCATTAGTCGTCTGCCCCATTATCAGCCAGCGACTTTTCTAACTTGTCGAGCAATTCGGCAGCGGCCTCCGAGATCACTGTGCCCGGCCCGAAGACCGCGACAGCTCCGGCTTTCAAGAGCTTGGCGTAGTCTTTCGGCGGGATGACTCCACCGACCACGACCATGATATTCTCGCGCCCCATTTTCTTGAGCTCAGCCCGCAAAGCTGGAACCAAAGTCATGTGACCTGCCGCCAGCGAGCTAACCCCAATCATGTGGACATCGTTCTCAACAGCTTGACGCGCTGTTTCTTCCGGTGTTTGGAACAGGGTGCCGATGTCGACATCAAAGCCAATGTCAGCGAAGGCTGTGGCAATGACTTTTTGACCGCGATCGTGCCCGTCTTGTCCCATCTTGGCGACAAGAATGCGCGGACGCCTACCGTCGAGCTCGATGAATGCTTTCACCCGCTTACGGATTGCGACGATGTTTTCGTTCTGTTCTCCCACCTCAGCACTATACACTCCGCTGATCGATTTGATGGTGGCTTGATGACGGCCGAAAGTTTTTTCTAATGCCAATGAGATCTCACCGACCGTCGCTTTCGCCCGTGCTGCCTCGATACTGAGGCTCAAGAGGTTGCCAGTCGACGTCTTCGCTGCATGGGTCAGGTGCTCTAAGGCAGCCTCTACATCAGCATCGTTGCGCTCTGATTTGAGCTTGGCCAAACGGGCGAGTTGGGCAGCACGAACCATCTCGTTGTCAACCGAAAGGACGTCAATCTCATCTTCCTCTTCGAGGCGAAGCCGATTGATGCCAACAATCGTCTGCCGACCAGAATCGATACGGGCTTGAGTTCTGGCTGCTGCCTCTTCGATGCGCATCTTGGGAATGCCGGCTTCGATGGCCTTCACCATGCCCCCCAGCTCTTCGATCTCATGGATGTGTTCCATGGTGCGCTCGGCTAAGTCGTGGGTGAGCTTCTCGACGTAGAAGCTGCCGCCCCAAGGATCTGCGACTTTGCAGGTGCCTGATTCTTGTTGCAGTTGAATCTGGGTGTTCCTGGCGATTCGCGCCGAGAAATCGGTGGGCAGAGCCAAGGCTTCGTCGAGGGAGTTGGTGTGGAGGCTCTGGGTGTGTCCTTGAGTCGCTGCCATGGCCTCGATGCAAGTCCGTGGAACGTTGTTGAAGACGTCTTGAGCCGTGAGCGACCAGCCAGATGTTTGGCAATGAGTCCTTAGCATCAGTGACTTCGGGTTCTTGGGTTCGAACTGCTTCATGAGCTTGGCCCATAGCAAGCGAGCGGCTCTGAGTTTGGCGATCTCCATGAAGTAGTTCATGCCGGTCGCGAAGAAGAAACTGAGACGCGGCGCAAAGGCATCGACGTCGAGTCCCGCAGCAATTCCCGCCCGTACGTATTCGATGCCATCAGCCAGCGTATAGGCCAATTCCAAGTCAGCCGTCGCTCCGGCTTCCTGCATGTGATAGCCGGAGATCGAGATGCTGTTGAACTTGGGCATCTTGGTCGACGTGTATTCGAAAATGTCAGCAATGATGCGCATCGAAGCCGCAGGCGGGTAGATGTAGGTATTGCGCACCATGAACTCTTTCAGAATGTCATTCTGAATGGTGCCAGCTAAATCCGCTGGCTCGACGCCTTGCTCTTCGGCAGCAACGACGTAAAGAGCCAGGATCGGCAATACCGCGCCGTTCATGGTCATCGACACGCTCATTCGATCGAGGGGGATGCCCGAGAACAAAATGCGCATGTCTTCGATCGAATCGATGGCCACGCCAGCCATGCCGACATCGCCCATAACGCGCGGGTGATCCGAGTCGTAACCGCGATGAGTTGCCAGGTCGAATGCGATCGACAGACCCTTCTGCCCGGCCTCTAAGTTGCGCCGATAGAAGGCGTTTGATTCTTCGGCGGTGCTGAATCCGGCATACTGCCGAATCGTCCATGGGCGGCGCACATACATGGTGGTGTAGGGGCCACGCAGGTACGGGGCAAATCCGGGCTTCGAATCGAGGTATTCCAAAGACTCAATGTCAGCTGCACTGTAGCTCCCTTTGATGGCGAGGCCTTCTGGGGTTTGGTGCTCGATGTTCGATTCTTGACTTGAGCCTGGGTTTGATTTCGGCAGCGGCATTTCGCCGAATTCTGGTATACGACTCAAACGTCACCTCCCTTCTCAGCGGCTTCACTCAGGTAGAGCAAGCCCCCTAAGATGTGAATGAGATCACAGCCCATATAGATGGGCACGATCGTTTCCGGCAGCTCGCACTCAAGTTTCTCGGGACGGCCTGCCAGCATCAGTGGGTGATTGCCGCCCATTTCTTTGCGCAGGTTCTTGGCTAGTTCGCCGGCGTCGGATTCGTAGTCACGGTCGCTACCGCAGATGCAAATGCCTTCGCACCCCGACTTCTTCCAGAATGCAACTGGGTCACATTCGTCGTCAGGGCAAAGCACAGTTTCGATACCGCCTGCGGCAAAGAAATTATTGGCGAAAGTGACGCGTGGTCCATAGCTCGTGAGTTTTCCGACTGGGACGAGCAGGACACGAGGGCGCGACGACGTTCTCGTTAATTTGCTGGCAAAGTCGCGGAGCTCTTCAAAATCATCGCTGTCACGGCGCCGATGCAGTGGTTTGATCATCTCGGCTTCGTCGCGCTCGATTAGTTGGCGCGAAATCTCGCCGATGGTCGCGCCTTCGATTGCGGCATCAATGCCTTCAAAAAGGCTGTTGATTGCAAGTGAGTCGGGGCGGCCCCGTGTTTGCTTGTGCTCGAGTAAGTGCTGGCGGGCTGAGGCTACGGCGTCGCCTAAGCGGCTGCCATCGTGAACGTCGTTTTCACTTTGCAAGTCGGCGTACTCACTAACCCCAGTAATAGGATCACGGCGACGACGCAGGCGTCCAGAGCGTGCGGCCAATCTTTCTTGGGCCAGTTTCTGCAACGTGCCGTTGCGCAGGGCGGCGACGGCGCCGCCTTCAATTTCGATGTCTTGGAATTGCGCCCATCCACGGGTGATTAGCTCATCGGTCAAAGACTCAACATAATAGGAGCCACCTGCCGGGTCAGCGACTTGCCCGATGTGAGCTTCCTCACCCAAGATGACCTGGGTATTCCGTGCCACTCTGCGGCCAAGAGCGGATGAAACAGTGCCAGAGCGCTCATAAGAGTTTTGCAAGGGCGGAGCGTGTTCGACGAAATCCTGCATTGAACGTGGCCACCACGAAGGGCCAGCCATCTCGTCGTAGCGAGGACTGGCGATCTCATCGGCGCCACCAACGACCGCAGCCAAGGTCTGGCTGGTGCCGCGGAGCATGTTGACCCATGGATCAAGTCGCGTCAGAGTGCGGCGGGAGGGGACTGCGTGGAATTCGCTCGGCTCAGGGCTCTCGATATCGCACGACCTTAAGATCAGATGCCAGCACGAGCGTAGCGCTCTGATCTTGGCGATACTGCTAAAGAGATCTCGGCCCATGGGAATCCGGAAGCAGATCTGATTGGCGGCTTCTTCGACCGTGAATCCGGCGTCCTCCAAGGCGCGCAAGTAAGCTACTCCAGTAGCCAAGGCGACACCAATTTCTTGGACCGTACTCATCCCAGCTTCTTGCCAACATTCGGTTGACACCCGGAATGTCTTGCTGTCTTTGGCTTTCTTGCCCAAGTCTCTGGCCATGTGGGCGGCTTCGCTGATGAGTTCGACGAGATCGCCGGGGATCTCGCCGTCCCGAGCAAGTGCTCCAATGGGATCGGCGTCGAGACGCACTGAGATCTTCTTGCCGCTGATTTCGCGGATTCTGCAGATAGCAAAGAACAGGGATGCAGCCGGAAGGGCATTGGCACCGGCATCAAGATGCACGCGGGTCTGCTCTAAGTCTAAGCCCCCAATAATTTGATCGAGCTGGCTGAGCTCGTGAATCGGAGCGCCTTCCACACCGCAGTGTTCGATCGACGCGGAGTCGTCAGCGTCCATGCCCAGGCGTGCCGCACGGTCAAACACCAACCATACGCCATTGGCTCCACCTGCCTGGTCATCAAGCACAGCTTGTTCCAAATCATCAAGGTGAGGCAGAGCGTGGCGCTGGGTGATTCGCCATGTGACTCCTGGCGCACCTTCTGGCCGATAACCGCGGCGAAAAGGAGCAGAACCAGGCGAATCGTTCGTTGGCTCGTTGGTGCCATCCGGAATGTAAAGGGGATCAGGAGCAAAACCTTCGAAGCTCTCAGGCTTCAGGACTCGATCGAAATCGGCTCCCTTTAGTTCTGCTTCGACTCTCTGACGCCACGCGCCCTCATTCACCTTTGGGAAGGTATCCGTCATCCTGTCCTCCAACAGCCATGGCCAAGTGCCAGGGCGTGCAATGTGGGATCTGAATTTTTTGCCTACATATTGCGGCGATATTGTCCGCCTACGGCATAAAGGGCAGACGAGATCTGTCCGAGCGTACAGACCTTGCAAGCTTCCATCATCTCTTCAAAGACGTTGCCATTCTCAATGGCTGTTCGGCGCAAGGCTTCAAGCGCAGCACCAGACTTGTCTTTATTTCGCTCTTGGAAACTATTTCGCGAATCGACCGCATAGGCCTTTTCGACGTCTGTGGCCCGAATCACTTCGTTCGGTGTAATCGTCGGTGAGCCGTCACTACTCAGGAACGTGTTGACGCCGATGATCGGTAAGGTGCCATCATGCTTTTGTGATTCGTAGAAGAGCGACTCTTCTTGGATCTTGCTGCGCTGATACATGCGCTCCATAGCACCCAAGACTCCACCGCGCTCAGAGATGCTGTGGAACTCTTCCAACACGGCGTCTTCCACCAACCGAGTCATCTCTTCGATGATGAAGGCACCCTGAATGGGGTTCTCATTCTTCGCGAGACCCAATTCTTTGTTGATGATCAGTTGGATGGCCATCGCACGGCGAACGCTTTCTTCAGTCGGCGTTGTGATCGCTTCGTCGTAGGCGTTGGTATGCAAGGAGTTGCAGTTGTCGTTCAGGGCGTAGAGCGCCTGCAATGTCGTGCGGATGTCATTGAAGTCGATTTCTTGCGCATGCAAAGAACGACCTGATGTTTGAATATGATACTTCAGCTTTTGTGAGCGCTCGTTGCCATTGTACTTGTACTTCATCGCCTTGGCCCAAATGAGACGGGCAACGCGACCGATTACCGTGTACTCTGGATCCAGGCCGTTTGAGAAGAAGAAGCTCAGGTTGGCGGCAAAGTCGTCGATCTTCATGCCGCGTGATAGGTAGTACTCAACGAAGGTGAAGCCGTTGGACAAAGTGAAGGCCAATTGGGTAATCGGGTTCGCTCCGGCTTCGGCGATGTGGTAACCGGAAATCGAAACGGAGTAGAAATTACGGACACCGTTTTCGATGAAGTATTCCTGGATGTCGCCCATGACGCGAAGAGCAAATTCCGTGGAGAAGATGCAAGTGTTTTGCGCTTGATCTTCTTTCAGGATGTCTGCTTGAACAGTGCCACGTACTTGGCGAATCGCTTCGTCTTTGATCTTGGCATAAACATCAGCTGGCAGGATTTCGTCACCGGACACACCTAAGAGCATGAGGCCAAGCCCATCGTTTCCGGGTGGCAGCTCGCCCTGATAAGTGGGGCGCTCGACACCAGCTGCAAGGTATTTGGCAACAATCTTCGCTTCGGCTTCAGCTTCGAGACCATTCTCTTTGATGTACTTCTCACAGCACTGATCGACGGCGGCGTTCATGAAGAAACCAAGCAGCATCGGAGCAGGACCATTGATCGTCATCGACACCGAAGTGGATGGCGAGGTGAGGTCGAACCCTGAATAGAGTTTCTTGGCGTCATCAACGGTGCAGATTGAAACACCCGAGTTGCCGACCTTGCCATAGATGTCTGGGCGTGGATCTGGGTCTTCGCCGTAAAGCGTCACCGAATCGAAAGCCGTCGACAAGCGCTTGGCAGGCATGCCCATCGACACGTAATGGAAGCGACGGTTGGTTCGTTCTGGACCACCTTCACCGGCGAACATACGAGCTGGGTCTTCGCCTTCTCGTTTAAGAGGAAACACGCCAGCGGCAAAGGGGAAGAACCCTGGGACGTTTTCGGTGAGCTGCCAGCGAAGGATGTCGCCCCAGTCCTTGTACGTCGGCAAAGAGATTTTGGGGATCTTGGTTCCCGACAAAGACGTTGAGAAGAGGTCTTGTTTGATCACACGCCCACGTACATTGAATTCATACTGGTCGGCGGCATAGCGCTTTTTTAGCTCAGGCCAATCGCGCAAGACTCTGCGACAGTCGGCATCGAGAGTCTCTTCCAAGTTATTGTAAAGATCGATAAGGTCGGCCAGATACTCGGGTTCTTCGGCCACTTTCTCAAGGACGCGAACCGTGTCGTCCGCGCTGCTGGATGCGATCTTGAATTCAGTGGCGCCAATGTTGGCACGGAGAGTCTCGATTGTGCCCTTCAACTGGTAGAGCTTGGAGGCAACCGCACACTGGTCATTGACGAAACTATCGTAGCGTGAAGAGTTCTCACCGATCTCAGCGAGGTAGCGTACGCGATCAGGCGGAATGATGAACTTCTTCTCTACCATCTGCTCGGAGATGACGAGGTTCGATGAAAGTGGGGCACCAGTCACAGTGCTGATCTTCTCCATCAGAACCTTATAGACTTCGTTCATGCCTGGATCGTTGAACTGAGAAGCGATGGTGCCGTAGATCGGCAAGTCGTCATCACTCCCTTCAAACTGATTATGATTGCGGCGATACTGCTTGCGGACGTCGCGAAGGGCGTCTAAAGATCCGCGCTTATCGAATTTGTTGATGACGATGAAGTCGGCGAAGTCCAGCATGTCGATCTTCTCGAGCTGAGTTGCTGCGCCGTACTCTGCGGTCATCACGTACATGCTGACGTCACTATGTGCGGTGATCTCGGTGTCGCTTTGGCCAATGCCTGAAGTTTCAACGATGACTAAGTCGTAGGCCGCAGCTTTGCAAATGTCGATTGCTTTTTGGACGTGCGCCGAGAGTGCCAAGTTTGCTTGACGAGTCGCCAACGAACGCATGTAGGCACGAGGATTCGAAATCGAGTTCATCCGGATGCGATCACCCAGGAGGGCGCCACCGGTCTTTCGTTTCGAAGGATCAACCGAAATGACGGCGATCGTCTTGTCGGTATGGTCATCGAGGAAACGACGAACCAATTCGTCGACCAACGATGACTTGCCAGCGCCACCAGTTCCGGTGATGCCGAGCACGGGAATGTTCTTCTTGCCATTCATGGCGGCAAGTTGAGCGTTCAGAGTGCCGAGTGATTCGGGTTCGTTTTCTGCCAAAGACACGAGCCGTGCAATCGAACGAGCATCGCGATTGTTGAGCCCAGCCAGGTCCTCATCGGCGAGGACCGTGACGGTAGGGAAATCACAGGACTCAAGCAGATGATTGATCATGCCCTGAAGACCCATCTCGCGCCCATCATCTGGCGAGTAGATCCGTTCAATGCCGTAAGCCTGAAGCTCTTCGATTTCGCTGGGCAAAATAGTGCCGCCACCACCAGCGAAGATCTTGATGCTTGCGCCGCGTTCTTCCAGCAGGTCAAACATGTACTTCAGATATTCAACGTGCCCACCCTGGTAAGACGTCATGGCAATACCCTGAACATCTTCTTGGATGGCGCAATCGACGATCTCTGCAACCGATCGATTGTGGCCCAGGTGAATCACCTCGGCCCCAGACGATTGAAGGATGCGACGCATGACATTGATAGCTGCATCATGACCGTCAAACAGCGATGCTGCCGTGACGATTCGGACGTGATTCTTAGGAGCGTAGGGGTCGACTTTGGCGGTCTCTTGCATGTTGTGCCTCAAACGAGAAAAGCCCACGAGTTATAGCAACCCTGAGCCTCATTCTCAATTTCGAGTGATTGGTGCTAAGTCTTTTTTGTGTCGATGTTTATACCAAATGGAGCGCCATTTGGGCGGTTCCGTGTTCATAGGTTGCGGCCGAAGCTGAGTTCTTTCAGCTAATTCACCGCCATGGTCTCATTGGACCAGAATTGACCACCGGAGTTCTTGAGGAAGAAGCGGAGGTAAATCTGCTTTCCGGGCACGGCGCCTTTCAGCACGATGCGGTTCTTCCCTTGCAAGGGTTTAGCGATTTTCATGGAGTTGGTCCACCGCTTGGCGAACGTCAGTCCCTCCTCATAACCCCAATAAACTTGTGCTTCGGCGTTCTTGCCTCGATTTTGGATGTCGAACTCCACTGCGATGCTCTTCTGTCGACGATTGGCCTTGGTGCCTGTGATCGTGGACGGGACGGCGGCGAGAAACTTGAGGTCAGCCGAATCTAAGAAGTCGATTTTAGCCTTCTTGGCCGGCAACTTGACGTGTTTGGTTTCCTTTTTCTTACGGAAGATCCAGCCACCAGTTTCCAAGAAGAAGCGACCGTCCCGGGTTAAGCCGCGATCGGTGTAGGTGAGTTTGGTCTTTTTGTCGATGTCGCCATAAGTCATGCGATCTAAAGGAAACAAGGCTCCTTGATCATCGACGACCCAACCGCGGTAACGCATGCGCCTTTTGTAAGCACCGGTTCGTTGAACGTGGGCTCGCCCTGGCACTTCGACAAAACTGCCGGGGTAGAAATTGCGTTGTCTCTTGGGTTTTAGCTTTCGGCCCGAAGCGAAGAAGCACCATTCTCTCTTCTCGCTATCAAGGAAGTAACTGAAATAGGTGTCGTAAATTTCACCTGGCTCGACGCGTAGTGCCAAAACCTGCTTCTGCCCCTGGCGTTCTTCAAACGGCTTCCAGTTACGTACTTTGACACCGGTTCCTTCGTGATCGAAACCTCCAAAGCTGGCGTCGGGATTGCCGATCGCCAAGAGATGCGAGAGCTCCTCGATTGGCGGCTCTGGCGCTCCGCGCTTAAAGGACCACAAGGAGAAGTTGATGCTTACGTTGACTCGTCCGTCGGCCAACCACGTCGGACCGTAGTAACCAAAGGGAGTGGTCATCGGGGCGTAGAAGTTGAGTTTGCCCGGTGCGGCATCCATTTCAACAATCCACAAACGGACACCCTTGGGGTCATGAGAACTAGAAAATCTTGTGTGTGCCGCCTTGGGCCGCCATCTCTTGCGCAGGACGCATGCTCTCTTGACCGCAGCGCCACTTGCTTCAATAAAGTCGAGCCGGGTCTTGGACTTGGCTTCGTCTTCCTCGCATCGCACGACGAGAGAGTATCGCCCAGGCTTGTCGATGGTGGTTGTCCACTTCACGACCGGGAGCTTCTTGCCTTGCGCTTGTGGTGCTGTAAAAGAAAACGACCGACCGCCCAGGAAGACTGAGTAGCGTCGGTTTTTATTGACGGCGGCCATATGGATAGCCAGGTTGACCTCCCCCGTCTTCTCAAACAAAAGACCCCATTCCGCTTCGTCGCCTTGGTCCCATTTCCCGATCGACTGAAAATTCTTGTTCTGGTTTAGATGCAAGAAACTTCCGGGCCATGAAGCCTCTCCTTGAGCTGCGAGACCAAGCTTCGGAAAAAAGCACTCGTTGGGCGTCAACTTCAAGGCACCGCTTAATGTGCGTTGTCCCATATAGAATTGATCTGGATGATTCGGCACGACGATCCACTCCAAGGGCTGGCCCTGCTGATGACCCTCAAGTACTTCTTGAGCGGAAGCGGGAGTTTCTGCGAGTAGGAGAAAACAAATGGCGAGGACGCGAATCAAGAGCATGGGGCACCTATGTTTTTTGAGGCCACTTCGGCGTATTCAGTCATGAGCGTGCATAGCCCAAGCAACCTACTTTTACTCTTTTTCACAGTAAAGCGAAGGGAGCGAATGATGAAGGGGAGTCGTCGCTGTCCCATCTGAGGCGTACAAGTCCAAATCATGCAAGCGCGGATTAATTCCAAATCCTGCATGAGGATGAGACGCTGAATTCTTGGTGGCAAGAGATAACGTTAGGCCCGCACCTGTGGTACTTTAGCGACTGGGACCGGATCTGTGCCGTTATGAGGCCACGTTCATTCAAGTACCAACCACCCTTGTACGTGAGGACATCCATGCTTCCTACCAATTCAACAAGACTGATGTGTTCGTCATTCTTCTTTTTGATTCTATCATTGAGCTGTAGCGCGCAGTCGCTGACACACACCTACGATGGGCCCGACGACGATGACCTTCTTGGTTTTGCAGTAAGTGATGCGGGCGATGTGAACAATGATGGTTTCGACGATGTGATCATTGGTTCTTTTGGTGACGATCCTAACGGTGTTGATTCTGGGAGCGCGCAAGTGATCTCGGGAGTGAATGGAACGGTCCTCTACACTTTCAGTAGTGCTTTTGCTGGCGACTACTTCGGCTTTTCTGTCGGTGCCGCTGGTGACGTGAATAACGACGGCTTTGCCGATGTCATCGTTGGTGCTTTACAAAATGATGTCAATGGAACTGGAGCCGGTGCCGCACAGGTTTTTTCCGGTCAAAATGGCAGCGTCTTGTTTACCGTCTTCGGCGACAACAGCGATGACTTTTTTGGTGTCTCTGTGAGTGGGCTTGGCGATCTTAATAACGACGGATTTGACGATTTCGCCGTTGGCGCCTTTGGCGACGATGATCAAGGTCTGGATTCCGGCAGCGTTCGAGTCTTCTCTGGTTTTGATGGCAGCACTATGATGACCCTTTATGGTCTGGCGGCCGGAGACAGGTTCGGGACAAGTGTCAGTGGGACTGGAGATGTCAACAACGATGGCACGAACGATTTCGTCGTTGGCGCACCCACTAAGTTCTCGACGAATCCCGGCGCGGGTGCCGCCTTTGTGTTCTCGGGCAGTACTGGCGCCCATCTCCATACATTCCAAGGCGTAGGGGGAGGCGATCACTTTGGCGTTTCCGTTAGCGGCGCTGGCGATGTCAATAACGACGGCTTTGACGATATCATCGTTGGCGCTGATCATGAGGAACAAGCTGGCAACGTTCCGGCCGGCAGCGCCCGCGTTTTCTCAGGCCTCGACGGCAGCTTGCTCCATAATTTCAAAGGGACATCTCTCTACGGTCAATTCGGACTTTCAGTGAGCGATGCCGGTGATGTCGATGGAGATGGTTCTCCGGATGTCATTGTTGGTGCCCCGTTGAGCAACAGCTTCGGTCTATTACGCTCCGGAAGTGCAACCGTTTTTTCTGGTAGTGACGGCGATGTCATCACTGTTCTCAACGGTACTGGCCTCAAAGATCGGTTTGGATGGTCGGTGAGTGGCGCGGGCGATACCAACGGCGATGGCCTCAGTGATCTCGTTATTGGCGCTCCACAATTCGAGGACTTTAGCGGTGGTTTGCCCCAAGATTCTTTGAGCGGCCAAGCCCAGATCTTTTCAACGAGAAAGTTGGACGTCATCAATGGGAATCATGCAAACGCCTTTTTCGGCATAGCCGTTAGCGGTGCTGGCGACGTCAACGGTGATGGTCTTGATGACGTGATCGCTTCTGGTTTATCAACCAACTCCGCCAATGTTTACTCGGCTGCCGACGGCAGCATTCTCTACAAATTTGAAGGTGATAATATTGACGACGTCTTCGGTCTTTCTGTGAGTGATGCCGGCGACGTCAATGGCGATGGCTTCGCCGATGTCATCATTGGCGCACCTTTCGATGACAACAACGGAACACAATCTGGCAGTGCTCGTGTTCACTCTGGGGTCGACGGCAGCATTCTCTATACCTTCGATGGCAATGCAGCAGGCCATCAATTCGGCTATTGCGTCGATCGAGCTGGAGATGTCGACGCCGACGGCATCCCTGATTTTATCGTGGGTGCGATTCATGCGGGGGCTGATACTGGGAAGGCCATCGTCTTCTCAGGAGCCAATGGCAGCATCATTCATGTTCTCGCAGGGGGCGCGGCCGGCGACATTTTTGGCGCGAAAGCCGCAGGTGCTGGGGATGTGAATGGCGACGGCTTCGACGATCTCATCGTTTCGGCGATCGGTCATGACTTGCCGCCGGCAGCGCCAGGTGGCTCAACCGTTTCTAATGCTGGTGAAGTCCAGGTCTTCTCGGGTTTAGACGGCAGTGTCTTGTACACGAAGAATGGCGACTCGTTCAACGGCATCTTCGGTTCTGCCGTCAGTGGTGCAGGAGACCTCGACTGCGATGGCTTCGACGAATTCATCATTGGTCACTCGGGTTTTTCTGTGCCCGGACCTGGTGGCAATAACATCGGTCAAGCGTTGGTCTACTCCGGATTTGATGGGACAGTCATGTTTACCTTCAATGGTAGTGGCGCAAACGCTAACTTCGGCGCCTCAGTTGACGGCTTAGGAGATTTCAACGGTGATGGCACACCGGACGTTATTATTGGTGGCCTCAGATCGCTTGGCCTCCACGAGGGAGCCAGTGTCTTTTCTGGCGTCGATGGCAGTCAGTTGGCAGCCTACAGCGGAGAGTTCCCTTCAGAATTCGGGGGTTCGGTTCGCGGGGCTGGTGACATCAACGCGGATGGTTTTGACGATGTGATCATTGGCGCCGCACGAGATTTTGTGAACGGCCAAGACTCAGGCAGTGTCCATGTCTTCCGTGCGGAAGCACTCCCATCCTTCGTCTATGATTCTGAACTCGAATCAAGTCGCTTAAAGCTAAGGTGGAAGCCGAATGCTGGTGACCCCAACGCACTTGTCGGAGAAATTTCTTGCACCGGTGCAACACCAGGGGCCTTTGGTTCCTATGGCACCAGCTTGGCTCCGGCCAACCTTGTTGTGTTTGGAATTCCGCTTCTCATCGCAATTGATGGCATCAACCTGATTGACTCCGGAGATTTCGGGTTTGGATTTGCCGGCGAACTCAACTTCCCCGGCCTATCTCGTCAAGCACCAGCCCTCGCTGGCGTGTCGATCTTCATTCAGTTCTTTGAGATTAGCCCAATCTTGAGCAGCTCGAATGGTGTTCGTCTGGAGCTGGCTCCCTAAGACTGGTTACCGCTCTTCGTTGGCAGATGCGATCTGAAATAGGGCATAGCGTTCGCCACCCTTGCGTCCCGGGGTCTTTACCGGTTCATCGAGACGCAAGGTGGCACGCGACCCGAGCACTTCTTGCATTTCCGCCGCAGAGATACCGTAGGGAGGACCTCCATCTTGGAGGTCCTTGCCATAGGGGAAGACCAACGCCGCGAGAGTTCCGCCCGTGGGCATGGCTCGGATGACAGTCTTGCCCCATGTCTCCCGGAGTTCCGGCGGAATGGCGCAGAAGAACGTGTGATCCCACCACAAATCGTAGGTCTCATCCTCCGCAAGTTCGAAGGCATCTCGCAATAAGAAGCGTGAGCCCTCGCGGTCAAGTCCGGGGCGGAGGTGTGGCTGTACTTGGTCGGCGTGATCGACCGCTGTGACCCTCCAGCCAGCTGAAGCCAGAAAAAGTGCATCGTGACCAGCACCACAGCCAGGCACATAGACGCGGCGAGGCTCACCAAGATCGGCTAAGCGTGACTCTAATTCAGGATGGGCTTGGCCCAAGTCCCATGGCGAGACGCCTTCCTGCCAAAAGTGATTCCAAA
>JBLINQ010000118.1:0-15856 GCA_047639315.1 Planctomycetota bacterium | reverse complement strand
GGAGATGGTAGACGAGCCCCAACGTGAGCGTCGTCTCGATCGCCAAATCCGAGTACTTAGCTTGCCCACCGCGTGTCCTGGTTGGCTCGGCATCCCAGTTCTTGATGGCATCGTCAGAGATCCAGAACGTGATGCTGCCTCGATTGATGAGGGCGCGCTCGTATTCGGCAGAGTTGGACACGCGATACTTCGTCTTGTAAGGTGGGTGGACTCGGGAACGCTTGGTGGACATGGTTCAATCTCCTCTTGGTATTGAGGATCTTATCGGCATTTTGGGCTTGGCAGGCGTGATCCCTGCAACAACGCCCCCCTGCGAGAAGAAAGAGGGAAAAATCGTTGAACCAAAGATGTGTCAATGTTTCTCGGCCGCGACCGCAATGAAATATGGACCGCAGAACACATACACCGCCACAGGAATCAACAGCAATACATTCGTCGCTCATTTCTTGAAGCATTGTGGAATGAAATGCGATTTTCCCAGTGGATCGATCGGGTCGGGGATCTTGACGAGGCCAAGAGAAGATCTCTTTAGAATCACGCCGAAGGAATTTGAGAGATTGCTGAAGGAAGGCAGAGGTCATCTGCCAGGTGGATGGAGGTCGCATTGATCCCGAGAGATTCCGTATGATTGTTGAGCTTCGCGTCCGAGCCGTGCTGACAATTAGGTGAGTAGGTACTTTATTGATCTCGATGTGTTTCCGAGGGTTGGCCGATGTCTGAACGTTCGCCATTTAAGGTAAGGGTTTTTGTCAAGGCAGTAGTTTTTGTGCTCCTAATGTTGCCGTGTGTTTCTTGTTCTTTGATACATCCCATCCCGGAGTTGCGATTTCAAATGGACCCGTCCATGAAGGATCACGAAATCGAGATCCTTTCGATGAGCCATGGTTCTTTCTCGAATAACTCAGCTTCTGGTGCTGAGGCTAATATTGGGGTAGGTGTCACTACAATCAAGTTACGGATTACTGGAGATGGCAAGGAGTCCGTATTCGAAGCTGAAGTTCATGCTGAACGGAGCATCCAAGGAGTAGGTTGGCGAGTGCCCAGGCTGTCGCATTTCGGGGGTAGCATGTGGCTTCCAGAACAAACACATGACGTTTTCGTCTTTTCTGGAGCACATTCTACTGCAGAGTCATTCCTTGTTGGTGAGGCCGGGTCTCGAAAGATTGGGATGAACAATGAGATTCCGATATCGATTCAAGCGCACGCCCCGGGAGTAGAAACCGAGCTCGGCCCAGCTGGAATGAGAGGCAAGGGAAATCACGGGACCAGTCTGCTAATCATGTTTCAAGACCGCTACGAGAATCTCCATCACGATACCTTGGAATTTCGGGGCGCGCCGGGCTCGACTATCCAATTATGGCAAGGTGCCGAGCGCCAAAATATCTTGTTGGATGAATCCGGGAAGGCGACGTCAAATCATAGGCATGGGTTAATGAGATTCCGCTGGATTCCTCCCGGAAAAACACATGCCGAAATTGAGGTCGTTGTTGACTGTCCGCCACTGACGGCTGCACTTTGTATTTTCTCTTTTTCATCGAATCGGCGGTGATCAGGGCGCTGGTGCACCAATCAAACTGAAGCCAAAGCAGTAGCTCCAACTGCCGTTTTCAGCTCGCGATTTTCTCTGACTGAGGCCTTGCCAACTCAAGCATCCGATTGAGGATGTTGCAGGCCAACATCGCTTCGGTTTTTTGGGCAGCCGGACTACGGGACCGAAGCTTCCCACCGATGATCGTTTTGTATCTGAAGAACGCATTCTCGACTTTGCCTTGCCGGTGATAACCCGCCTCCTTCTTCCATCGTCGCCGACCGATTTCCTTGATCCGATCGATTGTCTCGTTCCTGTTTTCCGGCCCACCCTTTTTGATACGGGCGTTTTTAATCGGCGGCACTACGACGTTTGCGCCTACGCTTTCCGCAGCGTCGTAAAAATCATGGGAATCATAGGCGCGGTCACCGACGACGCTCCTTACTTGGCGCTTCACTCGCTTGATCATTTTCGTGCCGGTCTTGGCGTCATCGACATTCGAGTCGGTTAGTTCTTGGGTAACAATGTTGCCAACTTCATCAACTCCAAGATGAAGCTTCTTCCAACCTTGCTGGCCCCGCAGGCCATGTTTGGCAGCAGCCCATTGGCCTTGGCCGACAATGGACAGACCGCTGCTATCGATGATGAGATCGATTGAGCCTTTGATCTTTGGAGCCCGCAGTTTGGGCCTCAGCACCTTGCTACGTCGAGATAAAGTCGTGTGATCTGGCACGTCTAAGTCCAGGCCCATGAGCTCGAGGATCGACCTGATGAAGCCTTCTGTTTGACGTAGCGGAAGATGAAACACGAGCGCCAGAGTCAGTGCCGTTTCGATCGCCAAGTCCGAGTACTTAGTTTGTCCGCCACGGTTTTTCGTGGGCTTGGCGTTCCACTTATTGATCGCATCGTCGGAGATCCAAAACGTGATGCTGCGTCGATTGATCAGTGACTGGTCGTACCCAGCGGAATTGGACATGCAATATTTGGTTTTGTATGGTGGGTGGACGCGTGAGCGTTTGGGCGACATGACTTGGTCTCCTGGTTTGTTCAGGAGTATTATCGGCATTTAAGACATGGCGGGTTGGATTCCTGCAACAGCGCCTCTTTTCTTGACGTGCTTCAAAACGATTAGCTGCTGTTTCAAAGCGACGTTTTCGAGGGCGAGTTTGTGTCGGTCAGTGGCGGCAACAAGAAGGGCAGTGATGAGTTGGTTCAGAAGATGCATGGCGCGAGCATATCAACTGATGATTGACTTCGAATTCGTGGAGTTGTACGGTGAAATTCGGATGGCGTAACTTGCTGTATCATCGGTGCTTCGAGTTTCTGGGAGACACAGTTGTTGGTCTTTGTCTCTTCTTCCATACCCAGATTTTTCGATCATTCTGGGTTTTACCAGCTCGGGCGATCTAGTTTGTTCTTGCAGAAACAATCGGGCACCCATAGTCTCTGAATTGACCACATTCTTGGTCGGCGTAGGAAAAGCCCGTCAAATATGACGGTTAGATTGAGGAGGGAAGGATGAAGCGGCTGTTGATAGTGTCTATCGGTCTGTTTGCAATTAGTTCGTTTGCTCAAACTGAGTCGCGAGTCACCTTTACTCGTTCAGTGATCCCGCGTCCCAGGTCGGTTCCACCACTTCACTATTGGGACGGGATAGACGACCAGAATAACGGGATAGTTGCTTTGACGCCAACTCCCGCAAGCGCGACAAGTCCAGGGCCCAACGGGTACGGAATAATCATCCTTGATTCAGGTGGGTTTAGTTCACACAGAGACGATTATTGGATCGGCGACGAGAAGTTGAATGGATTTCAAGCTTGTCTACAAAAAGGATACACAATCTTCATAGTCACACATCCGCCGTCGAGTTTCTCTCAGGCGGGTTTTCCGCAACTCTTGCAGCCCGGTTATGTCACGCCTGAGATCCGAGAATTCTTGTCACGCTCGATTATTGCGCTCAAGAGTTCTGCCGTTGCACAGGCCAACATCTTTGACCCCGTGACGATGACCGAGGAATGGCATGACAATTCGCATTATGGGATCTACGGCGGCAGTTCGGGCGGCAATTTGGCCCTTTATTTGGGACTACAGCGATCGCCAAACATCTTGGCTGAAAACAACGTACCTGTGCTAAGTTCGTCCGGCGCCCAAACCCAGAACATTGATGCTGGCATTGGTGCGATTGTAGTCGGTGCGCCCGGAGTCGACGCTCTCAATTGGCGGTTTATTGGCGACAACAGTGCGGTTTGGCGAAACGCACAAGGTCTCGCCCACGCGGACCTGAGCCACCTCTCGGATCCAAACTCGAACCCGCCGGCGAATTTTCCTGTTCCCAGCCTGAACACTCTTCCAAGCCATCCGAATGTAGGTGGTCCGTTTAACCCCGACATGCCGCAGAGTGGACCAATTGAAGATGCTCTCAACTACCAACTGCATTCTCTGTTCTTGCCAGAGATCTATTTGAAAAAAACTCCATCAGCTACAGGTAATATTTTCGCTGCGGATTATGTTGATCCGTTGCAAATTGACTCAACGCATCCAATATCTCTAACTGATAGTGCATTCAATCAGAGCATTATCATCCCGAGTTTCTTCCCGCCTCTTCCTTCTATATGGAGTGACTACCTTCAGGGGCGAAGTGTCATCGACCTTTTAGATCAAGTCAACTTCCGACCATATCCCCCGATTCGATGGTACTATGGAGAATGCGATTCTGTAGTGCCGGAATATCAGGCAAAGAGATTCGACAACGTCTTTAGCACGCTACCTGCACCACCAGCTGGTGTGCCTATGCCGATCTTGGAACAGTATGTCCGAACTGGCCAGAAACACACGTGGCGAGATATGGATCAGAAGCTCCAGGAAGAGATTTGTAACTTCTTCGACAAGCACTTGCGCGACATCGAAGATAAAGACTTAGACGGGCTTGACGCTTTGGTGGACTCTGACGATACGAATCCGGACCTCGATGGCGATGGGCAAATGGACGGCGCGGAATACCGCGGTGTTGGGTCGGCCCTTGACTTAGTCAATGACAAGAAGACTTTTCGAGTTGTTGATGTTTCAAAGATGCTTGATCTCAGCGCAGATCCTCACAAGTGGATCATCACTTTTACTTTCGAGGGATTCTCAGGTGTTTCCGCTTCAGACTATGAATTGCAGTCTTCTACCTGGCTCTTCCATAGCTCGAATGATCATGACCGATATTTCCCGCATTGGAAAAAGCAACCAGGAGCTGGAGTCGTCAGCACAACAGCAGTTGCCGACCGCTTCACAATCAAGACTTCAAGGAGTATCACTGCGCCCAGTGATGAAAAATTCTATCGTATCGCATTGAAGCACGACTATCTTGGCAAGAATTTCCGCGCAATCGCGACAGCTCCGGTTGGGTTGGAGCGTGGCCTAATCAAACGCGATCCAGCGGGTTTGGACCCGTTTGCCAACCTCATCACCCTGCCATTCCGCACTCCCCAAATCTGGCGCGGAACGGTCAACAGCGCATCGGGCATCTACACGGGGGCCAACTCAGTGCAGCTGGTTGACTGGACGATTGGAGCAGGGGCTTTCTCAACGCACTTATCCAGCTTAGCGAGTCCGAGCGATACAAACACCGGACGCTATAAATACTACGCCAAAGTCGAATCGGATGCCAACGTGGTCGGGAATCGGCCGACTGCAAACCCCGATGAACAGGGTTTTGCTGGACATTGGTGGTTTGTTGATTCAACCGCCACAAATGTGGGGAATTCGACGCAAGCTATTCGTCTTGAGCATCGTGACTCCAAGACTGGAATTGCCGGGAGTATCCCAATTGGATCGAATGTCAGCGTGCGACCGCTGGCTTCACTCGCTGATTTCTTTTCTGGTTTAGAACGCCCACTTAACCCTCCGGGCGGGACGTCGGCCCCTTTGAACCACTGGTATCGAGCCTTCGTCGAAGTGCCCAATGGTGGTGGAGGGCAAGTGTCTGTTGGAACGAAAGCCAGCCCGTTTGTTGCCAATGACGAGATTCGAGTTCTCGGACGAGCGACCTCTGAAGTGGATTGGGGCCAGTCTTCATCATTCATGAGAAGTACACTTTCCGCCAAGAAGACGCTTACTTACGTAGTCTCGAATTTGACTGATGACCATGGCGCATGGCAAGACTTAGTTAATGCTCCCGGCGTCGCCATTGATCTCAGTACCGTTCTTATTCGTCCGGATGAAGCTGTCGAGTATCTCGCAGCGCCAACTCAGTTACCTGAAGCTCAAATAGACACTGAGTATTGGGTATCTGGGGGCGTTCCAACAAGTGATGTGTTCGCGTACTTAAATGGATTCGCAGAGGATCCCATGTCAACTACCACACCCGCTACCGAATGGACACCGAGCACTACATCGGGATCGGTCTACTATGGAACATCGATCGTTGGCTGGCCGTTCCCGCAGGATTGCCGACTATTCTCACAAGTCGGTCAATCTTCGCATTTCTTTGAATCTGGTTTGGTCACAGATGCAGAACGAGCTGGTTCTTTGGTGCCCAACGGAAGTCCCGGCGGCACTTTCATCTCGAATCTTGCGCCACCATCCGATGACGGAAGTGTAGTTCTCTTTTACAGTGACTATGAAGACCCCCAAATCCAAGATGACGATGTTCCAGCCAAGATGCGCATTGCATGGGGCGGTTATCACGGGGATTTTCGATACTGGGAGACAGAGACACCAAGAATACGGTTCTTGAATCAGGACACGGCACCTGCCGTTTCGTCAGATAATCGCCCAACTGGGAGTGTGGTTGAAGAGCCGACAACAATGCTCAGGGCTGGTAGAGGTTGTCTTGTACTTATTAACCGTGCAGATACATCAACAAAGGTCATTCGAGAATGGCGAATGCGTCGCCCGTACAGGAGACCATGATGCGAGATCTTCTTCGATTTGGACAAGGTGGCTGTCAAAGAAGGAAATTTGGTGTTCCTGTGAGACAGTGTTGTTCCGAGAGAATCACAAAGTGGCAGATTCTCCTGCTTCTTTCCTTAGTTCTCTCTCCTTGGACAAGAAATGCACTTGCACAACGGCCCGAACTTCTCTATCTGCGCTTCAATGCCGGTTCAGGGCTCACCGTCAACGACCAGGCGATTCCAGGTCTTCCCGGTACATCGATGGTGATGCAGAACGGAGTATCCTGGGATTCCTTTGATCCAAGAATTGGTGCTTCGTCTCTCAACACCGCTACCGCCGGTCCCAATCCGGTGGCACTTTGTTATACGAACTCGGTAGTGCAGTACAGCGGAGATTGGACGATTGAAACGTGGGTGAAGAAAGTCACGCCAACTGGTTTTCCCGGGCAAAGCCACATTTTCGGTGCTGTGCAGTCGACTTCACCGTGTCTTGCATTACCCAATGTTTCTAATGCGGATCTGGTTTTCTTGAGTTGCCTGAATGGAGACGATGTCTACATCAAAGGAGCAGGGTTGCAGGGTATTTGGCAACACCTTGCGATCGTCCACGATGCGAGCGAAATGACACTGACCCCATACTTGGATGGGGTTGCGGGAACGTCTGTGGTGCAGAATGCTCCTGTCGATTTGATTGGTGATGGGGCGGGCGGACTCCTCATAGGCGGACGCGGCGACAGCCCCTGGCAGGGGCGCATTGACGAATTCCGGATCTGGGGGCACACACGATCTCAAGCGCAGATCGTCGCGCACATGAACACGCAGGTGAATGCCGAGATTGACGACGCTGCCGTGACGTCCATCCAAGCGCCAGTGCGATTGCCGCGCAACTATGTGCCATTCACAGCAGCTGAAACAGTGACTGTAAGAGTCGCAAATTTCGGGACCAACTCGATTCTCTCGGGCACGAATGTCCCGGTGTCGTTTCGAGTTGATGAAGGTCCAATTGTTACAGAGATGATTGTTCTAAGTGCGGATCTGACAACAGGTGGTTCAGTTGGATACACTTTTACCTCGACAGCGGACCTGAGCGGACCTGGTACCCACTGCATCGAGGCATGGGCAGAGCTGCCCATCGATCTGAATCCTGCCAATAACAGCAAGACGAGATCCTATGGCGGTTCCGAAGGGCATTTTGTGACGGAGTTCCCATATCTTGAGACTTTTGATTCCGTCGCTTTCGATGGTGCTGGGGCGCCCTCGACCTGGTACCAAGACACAAACGACGGCCCGGCGGACTGGGCGTTCACAAACAATCCAGCCACCAATTTCCTGACCATTAACGAGGACCACACCACGGGCATCAATGGCGAGGGTTTTGTTGCTTTTGTCGGATCCGCTTTTCCGGCTCCAAACGTCAGTCTGCTGAGCCCAATTTTTGATCTTGGAACGAACACGAATCCCCGGCTTGACTTTTGGATCTACAATTTCGATCCGAACCCTGGGCTCGCCGACAACACGCTTAGTGTTGACGTGATTCTCCAGCCTTCGGGGACCGTTGTCCCGGATGTCCTGGGACCAGTTGGTGCAACGGGGCCAGCCTGGACAAATCTCGCTGTAAATCTGTCTGCGTTTCAAGGGCAAGTCGTACAACTCCGAATCAGGGTCGACTCATCACAATCGATGCTTCCTCACTTCATCGCCGTTGATGACGTTCGCCTGACCGACCACCCAGTTGGGCCAGGTCAACCTCCGCAACCGGGATTGGCAGTCATGGAGATCAACCATTCCATCAGTCCTGGTGGATTGGATCTGTCATTTCTCGAGAACGGACCCTACTCGGCTCAAGCGACTCCGGGAGGGCCATTCAATTTTCATTTCGAGGGAGAAGCCGATCAGCCAATCATCCTCATGTTTGGGAGCTATAACCCCGTTGTCGCTACCTATCCCAATACTGGCCAATTTGACATCGGCGGATCTCTGGACTTAGCAACAGGGATTCCGACGAATCTCTTCCTCTTGTTTGACGGAACATCCGCGACTGGACTCAATCCGCTTTTCCGGACCAGTGTCTTTGGGATTTCAGACCTGGTGTTTCTCACACCAGTCCTGCCGCCCGGGTACTTGACGACATTCCAGTCTGCGATTTTCAACACGGTCTTTGGAGTTTCTCTCAGCAATGCCGTCCACGTGGAGATACTCTGATGAGAAACAGCATGAGCGTTTTCCTTCGAGTTGTAGTCCTTGCTTGCTGCTTAGCTGGTCATGCCCTCGCCCAGACTCTGGCCACTGCCGGCACGCCACCATTCGTTGGTGAACGTGGCTACATGTTTGATATTGAGGCGTCAAAGAACCTGATCGTCGATAGTCTTGACGTCAAATTCAATCTTCCGGCTTCCGTTGAAGTCTGGACGACGCTTGATGGTGGATCGTATGTCGGGCAGGAAGAGAATCCGCAAGCATGGCGCCGCGTCGCCTCAGTCGAGCTCGACCTCGTGTTTGGAAATGTCGCGTTCACTCCACTCTCACTTGATATGGATGTTCTGATTCTTTCGGGGACAAAACGCGGTTTTTACTGCTGCACGTCAGAATTTGAGCCACTTCTGGGATTGGGAAATCAGACTCTCGGGTCCATTGTCGCTTCGAATTCAGACATGACTCTCCGTGTCGGAATTGCCAATGAGACGTTCCGAAAACGAAATCCTGAGATGATGTGTGTCCAGGTTCACTATTCGGTCCACGGCCCGTATCTCAACGACTTGAGGCTGACAAATGTGCTCAGCCCGAGCCCTTCGCCGCATCTTTGCGATATTGGAGCGACCGCTGAGACTGTGACAGTGGAATTCTTGAATCTCGGAACCTCGGCGCTTTTCCCGGGAACAGTCATTCCAGTTGACATCATCGTCGACGATCAACCAGCGATCTCAGATTTCGTCGTCACGAGCACCTCGGTGCCGCCGAATACCAATTTCTCTCATACTCTTGGGCCAACGGTCGATCTGAGCGAAGTTGGTCAGCACACAATCATGATCAGCCAATCGTGGGCCCAAGATCTCGATCCGACGAATAATTTCATTTCAGTTTCGACACCGAGCGGGGGAGTCGATCGAGTCGCGAGTTTTCCATGGCGTGAGAGCTTCGACAGCTTGCATCCAGGAAATCAGGTTGTACCGCCGTTGGGTTGGACTCAGGAAGCAACGGACGCAGCTGGACCTTTGGCTGAATGGCAATTCGCTAGGCAAAGAGTCACAGGCACGCGCCCCGATGCCGACCACACGACCGGAGTTTCGGGTGAAGGTTACTTCGCCCATACAAACGACCTTGGCAATCACGCGAATGTGAGCCTGCGATCTCCTTGCCTCGACTTAACGGCTGTGTCAAACCCAAGGCTTGTCTTCTGGTTGTCCAGCGTTCAAAACGGCGTGCCAGCGAATTCGATTTCAGTCGATGTGATTGACGCCTTCTCGGGGGTCGTGACTTCTTCCGTATTCAATCATCTCGGAAACCTGCCCGCTGGCTGGCACCGGCAACTGGTCGATCTGAGCGCATTCTCAGGAACCGTAATCCGTCTTGTATTCCGAGCCGATACCAGCAACAGCGGATTCAATCCGATCTCATCCGGCCATGAGTTTGGAGTCGATGATGTCGCTGTCTTCGATATGCAGCCCGCGCTTGGGCAAGCAGCACAACCCGGATTCGCATCTTTCAAGATCGGTGATCCGGTGAATCAGAATCTCGACACAGTTGATTCGGGAGCAAATGGACCATTCTTTGAGACCGTGGAAGCCAACGAGTTGATGCTCTTCGAATTCTCTGGAGAGCCACATCAGTCGGTAATGTTGATCGGGGGAGCTCGGAATCCTCAGGTCGCGACTTTTCCGTTGATTGGGAGCCTCGATATTGGTGGTCAGATCGACCCTCTCTCAGGGATCCCGCTTGGAATTGTAGTGCTCGCCAATGGCGATCTTCCAAACGGTTCAAATCCACTGTTCACGACCGGGGCCAGCGGGGACGGATTGTTTGGCATTACCGTACCCAATGTGGCGCCCGGGCTCTTGACGACTTTCCAATGCGTCATTCGCACATCGGGCGCGAATGGTTCCTATATTGCGTTGAGCAACGCAATTGAGATTTCGATTGACTGAATCGAGTCTCGTGGAAAAAGCAGCCCGTAGCGTGGAGAAAGTCAGCCCTGCTGACCACGAGGACCTATCCTTGAATTTGTGACGAGAACTCGTCGCTTGGGATGAAACGATGTCTTTGGGCATATTGATCTCTATCTTGGAGTGTTGGAGGAGGTTTGCGCCGGCGTCCAACTCGGGGAGCTTCGACACCCAAAGTCGAAACAAAGCAAAAGCCCGCGGCAAACGCCTCGGGCTTTTTCTGTGTCAACTCCGCGAGATAATGCACGACGGGGTGGGGCGTTAGTGCGGTGGTGAAGTTGGGCCGAGCTTGGCACCTTCCCATTGTTTTAATCGCGAGCAACGCCAACGTCGCCGACCTTGGCCACGTCTCTCGCAGACCTCTCTGGAACCTCTCTGAAACTGGCTCGTGAGAATTGCTGTTCGCTTAACTCTCGGTGACAACATCTTGGCATTGTTTGACAAGGCCCCGCTCCAGCCTTACCTTCGATTTGCGTAGGGCTGGGCCGTGACGGGCTGTTGATCGAACGGGAACTCCATGGGAAACGACCGGTAGTGACAATGACGCTTATTGAACTTGCGGATGAAGAGGCGCGTCTCCGTTCAGAGTTGTGTCGTTGTACCGGCAATATCGAGCAGAAAGTGCTCCGCCTGCGGGAATGCGGTGTCTTCGAAGCATATGAAAGAATCCATGCCGAGTACGCCAAATTGGCTAACGAAGGTGACGATGAAGCGTTGAAGAGGGCGCTCTTTCTTCAATGGTACACTTACGCAGATGCGTCATTCAGTTCTGGGCTTAGTGAATTGGATGAGGCGAATGAGAACTCGATTATTGCGATTCTTAATTCGAGGGCCGAAGCCAACGAGCTTGACGCCGAATTATGTTGGATGCTGCCCTGGTACTTCAATATCTGTGACTGGTATTTTGAAAGCACCCTTAAGAAGTCGCCCCTCATGTCTTGGCTTCGTCAGCACCGGAGTGAGGAGTTTCCGGCGAAGCAAGTTTCCAAGGTGTCACTTTCTGGCCGCGGGCAGATGAGCGAGTATTGGTATCGGCCAGATCACTCAGAGTCTTAGAACTAACGCACCTTACTGCTTGGGTGAAGGCAGCCCGCATGACGATTGCCCCAATGTCTAATTTCGTTCCTTATGGGACTGGGATGAGGCAGGAGCCGCACGTCCGGATCTGTGGGGGGCTGGGGAGAGAGACCTCCCTGGTCTACCCGACCGCTCGGTACGGGCACTTTGGAATTATTCACAGGAACTTAATCAGCGCTTTCGATGATTTCGGAAGGCAGCGTGCTACCCCATCGCAATGTTGATTCGGAACCGTCGGAGTATACGAATCTCATGCCTTCGCAGCTTAGCGGGATGACGAGTCGATGTTCGCCCCTCGGGAGTCTTCCTATCCATCGTTTGACTGCTAGACTTCCGCTTGCTTGTGGACCCAAGAGTTGAATGTCAGCGGCGCTAGATTTGACGGTTAACGGCACAGATTGCGTTCCGACCTTCACACTCATCGAAAAATCGGAGACCGTTGGTTTGCAGGAAAAAAAGGCTCTCGTATGAGTCAATCGTCCTGATTCGTCAATCACGATTCCCGAAAGCAATTGACCTCTGGGAACAACGAATTGAGCACGGCCTGTTTCGTCGAATTGATGCGAGGTCCATGTCGATTCGATGCTTCTTGGCGCATCAGGTCTTTCACGATCCATGATGAGAATCCTATGTTTGCCTTTTACAATGCTTAAGAAGTCAATCGTCACGACTGAGATATTGTTCTTTTGGAGTTCGATTGCAATCGGTTTCAGATTCGGTGTTATTATCGTTGTTTGCCCCTCGAATTCCAATCCGTTTACTTGAGTGAAGTGCGTAGAAACTCGGATTGGCGATTCAGGTGGCAAGACACGTGCTATGAATGATCCGTCGAGACGTATGTCAACATAAGCCAAGTCGCCAATGCGAACCTTTGCTGGAGGTCGATTGGAGAAATTCTTCCAATTGGAAATCACCCCCTTCAGCACGCCATAAGCCGGCAAGTTGATTTGAAGATCCTTGTTGGCACCTTCTTCTATGATGACTTCTTGTCGCAAGAAAACGCCCTTGTCTCGACCACTCACTACCAAGTCATAGGTCCCAGACGTCAAGCCGTTGAATGAAACAAACTCCCGTTTCTTTTCTGAACGATTTGTATGCCGATTACATTCAAAATTCTTCCGAGAGAGTTTGAAATTCCACCGCAAGGAAAAATCGCCTTGGACTTTGAGATTCAAAGTAAGAGCTGGTTTTACAAGAACTCTGAGAATTTTGTTCGACCGCACTTTCTTAGAGTCGTAATTTGCGAATCCTCGGCTACCTTCAAAACTGACCATGAGTTGGTCGTGCAGCGCTAAATCTCGGGTTCTTTCGAGTCCGAGGCCTTTTGGATGAATGGCCATACCATTTGGTACGGCTCCTGGGAAAAGGGCCGCTCTATAACGCTCCACTTTCTTTCCGCTGTGATCAAGAACTTGCACGGCAGTAACTGGTTCTAAGTGAAAGTCTATTTCTTTAGAACGCGATTCCGAGAGTAATACGAATCCTGAGACTCCTTGAGGTTGCAACTCAAGGATCGGATAACCAGACATGTTGTCTGTCTTGAGGCGAATCGCCTCAAGATCTCGTGCAAGCAACTCAAACCGGCCTTCAGAATCTGTGTGGGTCACTGCGCGAAAGCCTTGGGATCTGCCTACGATCCTTCGATTCGCAATCCATTCTTGTGGGATGCCAGTCAACCGGCCCTTTACCGATTGGAGCTCACCCTCGTTAATCTTGAGAATTCGCGTTTCGCCTGTTTTGCAGACAATCCGCCATTCGATCGGCGACAATAAGTTCTCAGCGATCAACACGATTCTGATTTCGGTACCCGAGGGAGTTTCAATGGCTTCCTTTATCTCTAAAGGCGGGGATGACGTCCAGAATTTGATACTGCTTCCATTGTAGCCCTGACCTTCATATATGTGAGCCGTTACGGTAGGGGATATCAACTTCCCAGTTCCACTCGGCATCGGGTCAAACATCACTCTTGATGCTGCCGAGAGATGAACGTCGTCTGACTCGGTCAAATTAGAGGTTTCACCTAATTCGACGGTATCAAATCCGTCGACAGCGATTGATAGTGATTCTTGGTTATTGTTCCATGCAATTGCATTTCCTTGTCGCTCATACTTGACCGTCAGGTGGTCCTTGCCTTTTTGGACAGATCTCATTTCCACATCGACGGAATTTGGTATCGGTGAAAAATGTGTACTTCCGTCACTCCTACGGTGTTTCCATTTTAGCTGGATTCTTGAATTCCAAGAGCCTCTCGATTCAAGATTTGATTGTTGCCGGCCACTTTCTACGTTTTCCAGAGAAGCAGAGCGATTGATTTCGGTTTCATTCTTGGAAACAAGTTGAGCCATGGAGTCTCGCTCGATCGTCTCAAAGGATGAATCGTCAAGAAAGTCCCAAATAACTCCCACGCAAATAACGCAAAAAAATAAAAGCCCGAGAATTGCAGTCAGAAATTTCATCTCGCCACCTACTCTGATCATCTGAATTGCCGCCACAGCAAGTGATCTTGCAGTGGGGCAATTGATTAGTGCCGTCTTAACCTATCGTGTGAGTTGCGACTCCAGAGGAATTCAGGACCTTCCAGACTCCGCTAATCAACTTGAGCTTGGCACCATAGGAACAACCGACCATTTCATATTCTTCGTTTGAAATCCAGCGCAAGGTTCCATATTCGTCGGAACCATTCCCATCGGGTTTCCAGTCCCAATTCAAATCATTAACCAAAGGATTTTGATTAGAAATTCCCATTTGCCCAGTTACTTTAGCCGATGAGATTTCAGTGATCTCGTAAAAACCCGACGCAGGCTGCGCATATGCAATTCCGCTAAAAAGACACAAAGCCACGATAGGCAACATAAATTTCATTGCTAATCTCGGCGCCGTTGCATGGATGAACCTCAAGCCAAAGCAGTAGCGCCAACTCCCAGTTTCAGCTCCCGATTTTCACTGACTTTGGTTTCCCCGTCTCAAACATCCGATTAAGGACGTTGCAGGCCAAGATCGTTTCAGTCTTTTGTGCCTCAGGACTACGCGACCGAAGTCGTCCACTGATGATCGTTTTGAACCTGAAGAATGCGTTTTCAACTTTGCCTTGCCGGTGGTAACCAACTTCTTTCTGCCACCTTCGTCGCCCAATCTCATTGATCCGTTTGACGGTCTTGTTCCTGTTCTTCGGACTGCTCTTGTTGACTTGCGCGGTCTTGATCGGTGGAACGACCACGTTTGCTCCAACGTCTTCGGCAACATCGTAAAGTTCATGAGAATCGTAGGCGCTGTCACCGACGACGGAGCTCACTTTGCGCTTCACCCGCTTAATCATTTTGATGCCAGTCTTGGCGTCATCGACGTTCGAATCGGTAAGGTCTTGGCTCACGATGTTGCCGAGCTCATCAACTCCAAGGTGAAGCTTCTTCCAGCCCTGGCGACCTCTCTCGCCATGTTTGGCGGCAGCCCACTGACCTTGGCCAACGATAGATAGACCGGTGCTGTCAATGATGAGATCGATGGGGCCTTGGGTCTTTGGGACTCGAAGTTTGACGGCGAGAGTCTTGCTGCGTCTGGATAGAGTGGTGTGGTCGGGTACGTCTAATTGAAGGCCCATTAGCTCAAAGATCGAAGTCATGAAGCCTTCTGATTGACGCAGCGGGAGATGGAAGACGAGCCCGAACGTGAGTGTCGTCTCAATCGCCAAGTCCGAGTACTTGGCTTGCCCACCGCGTTTCTTCGTTGGCATAGCGTTCCATTTCTTTGGGACATCGTCGGAGATCCAGAACGTGATGCTGCCACGATTGATAAGTGCCTGATCGTATTCAGCGGAGTTGGACACGCGATATTTGGTTTTGTATGGTGGGTGGACGTGAGAGCGTTTGGGCGACATGACTTGGTCTCCTGGTTAATTCAGAAGACTTATCGGCATTTGGTGTTTGGCGGGTGTGATTGCTGCAACAACGCCATGGTCAAGGGAGAAGTCGCGAGAAAGGACTTTGTCTTGGACCCTGGCAGGACGATCAAGGGGAGAATTCTCACGAGTGAGAGAAAGCCATTGGTTGGTTGGGTCGTCCATTGCAAGACGGGTGATCGCGAAGGCGAAAAACGGCGCGTTCACGAAGCAATTTGCGACAAGAACGGTTTCTTCATGTTGACGAATTGTGACGACGTGGAGTTTGTGATTGAGATATTTGACGTCAAGCGGAAATTGGTCGAGCGAATCTTTCATG
>JBLINQ010000117.1:0-16220 GCA_047639315.1 Planctomycetota bacterium | reverse complement strand
ACCCGTAACCTGTTACGGGCCTGTGGACTATTGGGTGCTTCTCGGGTGAAGAGAAACTTAGTGCTCCCGGCGCGACTCGAACGCACTACCTCCGGATTAGGAAGATGCGCTCCAGGGATTAGTCGCCCCAGTCTTTGCGGCCGCGGTCGCGTTTGACGTCGCCGCGTTTCTTTTTGTCTTTTAGGCGACGCTTCTTGGCGCCAAGTGTTGGGCGTGATTTCTTGCGTACCTTTTCAATTTTGAGCGCTTCTTTTAGCAGGCTTGCAAATCGTTCGATGGCCAAGCGACGGTTTGCGGTCAAGCTTCGTTCGCTTTGGACGTCGATTCTTAGGACACCTTCTTTGCTCAACCGATTGGCCAATTTGGTCAAGAAACGATGGCGTTGATAATCGGTAAGGCTGGGCGAATTGGTTACGTCAAAGACAAGGGTGATCTTCGACGATGTCTTGTTGACTTTTTGTCCGCCAGGGCCGCCCCCACGATTCTGCTCGAATGTGAGCTCTTCTTCTGGGATGAACAGGCTGCTGATGATTTCGATCATTGGCCCCTCGATTTCACACGGTAGACAGTGGGGCAAGACTGAGCAGTGACCTGCCGTTTCTTGTTGAGACCATAGACGACCCAAGCGATGGATTTGCCGTTCTTAAATTGCTGGGCCTGCTCAACATTGAGCGGCAAGAGAGCTAAGTTAACAATGATTGAGCCATCGTCATTGGGCGCGGATGACTCGACCTCCGCTATGGCGCCGACGAGGCGGCCAGTTGGCGCTAAGAGGCTAATCCTGTATTCCGCAATCAATGGTCGAAGATGCCTGATACGAAACCGTGGCTTGAGGGTATTCGCATTGGCAAGATCCAGAATCAAGAGCGTTCCCTTTTTGGGGGCCAGTGGTTCGATGCTGGCGATCTGGGGCACGCTGTTGTGCAGGGGATGCAGCAAGTCGAATCGATAGTCGACCTTATTGTCGTCGAGGCGCATGCCAATGACGGTGGCGTTGTCGATATCGGGAAGTGCTTGATGGAAGGGTGTCAGGAACTGACGATTTGGGTCTTTCCCTTCCTGAGCCACGAGAGTTGTTTTGTAATCAATCGAGGTAAAGGGCCGCTGGAGCGCTGGCCCCAAACATCCGGCGGCCGTGAAGCCGCCATCGAACCAGGATTTGTGTTGAAAGCCTAAGACGACGATTTTCTCTGACTGGGTTGGCCGAAGGTTTTTGAGTGGGGCTCGCATTGCTGTGAGCACCTGCTCGGTGCCTTGCCCAGCTTCGACGTAGATGCTCTGCACACGCCAAGAAAGGAGCATCGAGACACCGAGTAGGCATAAGCCGATGGCCCAGTGGATCGAACGCATCCGCCGCAGGGAAAGAGCGAAGAGAAGTCCCATGCCAAACATGGAGATGTAACAGCCTCGCGTGTTTATGAATCGTTCATCCAAGCAACTCAAGAGGTTTGTCATCAAGAATGGGCCAACCAGGATGATGGTCACAACAGCGAGTTTCTTGAACCCTTGGCGGCCCAAGCCGATGAACCCAGCGATGAGGATCCATGCTGATCCGGCTCCCAAGATCGCTTTGAAGATCGTGCGCGGTGCCTCCTCAGGGACGACGAATGAGGTGACCGGAGCCATGGCGATCATGAACCCTGATTTGAGGTTCTCCCAGCCATGGAGGCGTAGGGTCTCGGAGATGCTGATGCTACCGTAAGAACTATACCCACCAATGTCACCAAAGACATAAGCACGGATGCCAAAGTAGGCCAGCATCACGAATGCCGAGAGCCCGAGGCGACGGTATTGTGCCGACTTGGTTGTCGGTTGATCGTCGCCAAGGGGGAGAAGATCACAGAGTGCAATGAGCCCCAGGAAAATGAGACCGGGTTCTTTACTCATCAACGACAAAATGGTGAAGACTGTTGGCAGGAACCAGCGACGTCGATCTGGCCATTTTGAAATGAGGGCCAAGGCCCCAAAAATCCAGCAGAGGCTATCGGACCTGGCCGAGCTCCAATAGGCGACCTGGGTTTGCAATGGCGAAAGTAGAAAGAGTGCGACGCCGAAGAGCATTGGCACTCGGCCGATTTCAGGAACCAGTGTCCGCATCAAGAAAACGCTGAGGAGGCCCCCCAAGAGGTGGAGGATGATGTTCGCCACGATATAAGGCTTGGCTGCTGTACCAGCGTACTCGTAGCTGAGCCGAAAACTCATTGGGACCAGTGGACGGTAAAGCTCATAGCGTTCGGTGGCAGGCTTGTGAAAATATGCGAGGACTTCCGTTGGATCCTCAGGATCGAAGAAGCCGCCACCCTCAGGACCAAAAGTAGCGAAACGGATGTTGTGGTAATCGTCCGTTAGAAAGCCACCGTCAGTGAGCGGGAGCATGAAGAAAAACGCAACGATCAAAAGTGGAATCGTCGCTAGCAAATCGTGGAATCTCGTCCTCATCATGGGGCCGTTATAGCACGACCTCTCCTCGTGCACCGGACTTATCTGATGCTGATTCGGCAGGGTGCGTTCTTAATTGTCACGGGTGTTCCTCTCAAATAAACAAACTCTCTAATTATGCCATAAATCTCAATGCCATTGATGTTTAGAGACAAAGATGCCTGATAGGCATGCCCGATCCAGGGTCATGAAAGTCCTATTTCTGGGAAATTATCTGCTCTGGGTAAAGTTTCACACGACATTTACCGATTTCACCTTCGGATATGGAATTCTTAGCTGCTCAGTCAGTTGAATCACATGGAAGAGGGTTTCTCGATGGCAAGGTCAAATCTGAAGTCAAGCGTCGCCGACCAATCGTGCACACATCTGCAAGTTGAGGCGATCACGAAAGAATGCGTGAACGCTGCGATTCATGTGGCCAATGAGAACGAGCGGACGCTCATTCTTCGGGTGTTGCCGGAACAAGTTGGCTCAGGTCCTTCGAATCCTGGTTATCTGGGATTTGCAGGCATTGCTGATTTTGTCTCATATGTGAAATCTCGAGATGTCGGCGGATTCATTCACCTATGCCGAGCCGGATTCGGTTGCCTCATTGCGGGGGCCAACTCAATCTCCGACGTAAAGATCTCGCTACGCCGAGATCTTGATGCCGGCGTTGAGTTCTTTCATGTCGACGCCAGTCGCAAGCTCTCACGGCTACGGGCGTGGCCCGAGAGGATCGAGCTTGAGCTTGAACTCATGCAGTTCATCTCCATACAAAGTGCGAATCGTGGCAACTCTCCGATTTTTGAAATTGGAGGCTCTGGCAGCCTGCAAGGCGCCAATGACATTGCTCGATTCAGCACCTACATTGATACGATTCTGGAGGGGTGTGAGCGCCTTGAGATTGAGGAGCCCACATTCGCAAGTGCTCAAACCGGGACGTCCATTCGTGAACTTTCGAATGTAGCCGCTTCGCCTCGCCCGTTTTCCTTTGAGAACGAGGAAGGTGTCGATACCCAATTGGCTGAGACCGCCGACCTGGCAGGTTTCCGCGGCATCTCACTGATTGCCCATGATTGTGACTACTTGGGAGGCGACTACCTCGGCCGGCTCTTCCAGCAAGGGGTTGCGATCGCGTGCATAGGCCAAGAGATGGGAACCCACGAAACTCAGGTCTTCCTGCAACTTTGTGATGCCACTCGGGCCGCTTCAATTCGCCAAGACTTCTTGTCGTTGGCATTAAGTTCAAAGGCATGGGAAAGCTCGATCGCCATTGGTTCGTGTGCCACAGAATTTGAGAAGGCGATTTTGGCAGGACACCACGTCTTCGCCACTGAAGAATTCAAATCGATCAAGGCGAGATTGCAGAAGCGCTGCGGCGCCACGGGCATCTCTTCTGAGCAGACGATCAGGGAGTCGCACGCAACACGGATTGTCTCGGTTCTTCGTCACCTCGGGTCGAGGTCTGAAATTCCAGCACTCCCGGTTTAGTCGGTGCAGATTCAGAGTTTTGTCTTGAAACACACATGTATCATCGTAATATCCGGATGTTACGATGAAAGAACCAGCAGAACTCTTTAAGATACTTGCTGACACAAACCGGCTTCGGATGCTGCAACTGCTTTCATCCGAAGAGCTTACGGTTACCGAGTTAGCCCAGCTCTTGAACATGCCACAGTCGCGTGTTTCGAGTCAGTTGAAGCGTATCAAGACCGTATTTGCCCTCTGCGAGCGTCAAGAAGGGCGCAAATCGTTTCTTTCCTTGCCTGATGATCAAGCAGCCGAGCCGGCCCTCGCAGCCTATTCCCAAACCGTTCGTGAGTCACGCCAAGGACGCTTGGACCAAGAAGCTCTGGCGCAACTCGTAAAGCAACGCGAATCGAATGACGCGTCTCTTCGATCTCAAGGTGGATTGGGCAATCACGAATTACCGGGGCGCACTTGGGAAGGCTTCGCGCGCGCCCTCATGACTCTCATCCCAAGTCAGCGGGTCTTGGATGTTGGAGTGGGCGAAGGCGAGATGACAATGCTCCTGGCTGGGTTCAGCAGTGTCGTCCACGCCGTCGATCCAGATAAGAGCCAGCTGAGCCGTCTTCAAGCGAAAGCCAAGAGCAGCGGCATTAGCAATCTCATTTGCCACGAGGGTCTCGTCGAAGATCTACCCTTGGCTGATGCCTCCGTCGACCTCGTCGTGGTGAGCCAACTGCTTCATCTTATTGACGATCCTCAGGGGGCAATTCGAGAGTGCGTGCGCGTCTTGGATGAGGGAGGCCGGCTGATTGTTCTTGATCTTCTCAGTCACAATGAAGACTGGGTGCGAGAGAAGTTTGGCCATAAGTCTCGCGGCTTCTCGATGGATCAACTCAGAAAATTCTTGACCACAACAAAACTCACGGATGTTGATGTATTCCGTGTTGCAAAAGATAAGAAGCCGCCTCGATTCGTTTCGATCTTGGCGACCGGCAGAAAGGAAGCGTCATGAACCTCGAACAACATGTAGCTCAGCGAATTTTGGTGATGGATGGTGCCATGGGCACGATGATCCAAGGTTACAAGCTGACCGAAGAAGACTACCGAGGCGAACGATTCCATGATCACAAAAGTGATCTCAAGGGAAACAACGACCTCTTGTCAATCACTCAGCCCAAGGTCATTGAAGAGATTCATCGGGCTTACCTTGAGGCCGGTGCCGACATAATCGAGACCAATACATTCAGTGGTACGAGCATCGCTCAAGCTGATTATGGGCTTCAAGAAGTGGCCTACGACATCAACAAATGCGCGGCCGAAGTAGCAAAGGCAGCTGCCTCAAGCGTTGCTACTGAAGAACGACCACGTTGGGTGGCGGGCGCCTTAGGCCCAACCAACAAAACCTGCTCGATGTCACCGCGAGTGAACGATCCTGGCTATCGCGATATCACCTACGATGAACTTGCTGCGGCCTATGATGAACAGGTAAGAGGACTCCTTGATGGTGGGGTTGATATCCTGCTCATTGAAACGGTCTTTGACACGCTCAATGCAAGGGCTGCCCTGTTCGCCGTTTCTGGGCTCTTTGAGAAAGGCTATCGCCGAGTCCCAGTGATGGTCTCAGGCACAATCACCGACGCCAGCGGCAGAACGCTCTCGGGCCAGTTGCCAGAGGCGTTCTGGCACTCAGTCAGCCATGCCGATCTATTCTCTGTCGGCCTCAATTGCGCCTTAGGCCCAACCCAGATGCGTCCTCATATCGAAGAAATTTCACGGGTCGCCTCGTCGTTTGTGAGCTGCTACCCCAACGCTGGATTGCCAAATGCCTTTGGCGAATACGATGAAACTCCTGAAAGCGTTGCCACTCATATCAAGGAGTGGGCTGAGACCGGATTTCTCAACATCGTGGGAGGTTGCTGCGGCACTACGCCGGCTCATATCCAAGCGATGGCGGAAGCGGTTGAGGGCATCAAGCCTCGCACGAGGCCTATTCCCAAACCGGTTATGAGTTTGAGTGGCCTGGAGCCTTTGAACATCTCCAAGGATCTTAATTTCGTGAATATCGGGGAACGCACGAACGTCTCCGGCTCGAGGAAATTCGCTCGACTGATTCGCGATGGCAAAAACGAAGAAGCTCTGGATGTCGCGCGCCACCAAGTTGAAGGCGGTGCCCAAATTATCGATATCAACATGGATGATGGCATGTTGGAGTCGAAGGAAGAGATGGTCGCCTTTCTCAATCTCATCGCCAGTGAACCAGACATCAGTCGCGTTCCCATCATGGTTGACTCCTCGAAGTGGTCGGTCATTGAGCCCGCGCTTAAGTGTCTGCAAGGGCGCGGAATCGTCAATTCGATTTCGCTTAAGAACGGCAAGGAAGAATTCCTCGAGCAGGCCCGATTGGTCAAACGTTATGGCGCTTCTGTTGTCGTCATGGCTTTTGACGAAGAAGGTCAAGCGGCAAACCTGGAGCGCCGCATCGAGATCTGTGAACGCTGCTATCGCATTCTTGTCGACGAAGTCAAATTTCCGGCCGAACAGATCATCTTCGATCCCAACATTCTTAGCGTGGCGACTGGGATCGATGAGCACAACAATTACGCCGTCGACTTCATTGATGCAACACGGTGGATTAAAGCGAACCTACCCCACGCCTATGTCAGTGGTGGGGTCAGCAATATCTCTTTCTCATTCCGCGGCAACGATCATGTGCGCGAAGCAATGCATTCGGCATTTCTCTATCACGCAATTCGTGCTGGCTTAGACATGGGCATCGTGAACGCCGGCCAGATCACGGTCTATGATGAAATCGAACCCGAGTTGCTCATCCGGGTTGAAGACGTGCTTCTCAACCGGCGACCTGATGCGACTGAGAGACTCGTAACCTTAGCCGAGGATCTCAAGGGAGTCGGGAAAGGGAAGGCGCGAGAGGTTGATATGTCATGGCGAGAACAGCCGGTGGCGAAGCGTCTTGAGCATGCCTTAGTCAAAGGAATCGCGGACTTCATTGTCGAAGACACCGAGGCAGCCAGGCTTAGCCTTGCTCGTCCGATCGAGGTTATTGAAGGCCCGCTCATGGATGGCATGAATGTCGTCGGCGATCTATTCGGCTCTGGCAAGATGTTCCTGCCGCAAGTCGTAAAAAGCGCCAGGGTCATGAAGAAAGCGGTTGCCTATCTCAATCCTTTCATCGAGGAAGAAAAGGGTGACGGTGAGAGGAAGACGGCCGGCAAAATCCTTATGGCCACGGTCAAAGGTGATGTCCACGACATTGGCAAGAACATTGTCAGCGTGGTTCTTGGGTGCAACAATTTCGAGATTATCGACCTCGGGGTTATGGTGCCCGCGCAGAAGATCTTGGATCGCGCTCGAGAAGAAAACTGCGACATCATCGGCTTATCTGGATTGATCACGCCGTCCTTGGAAGAGATGGCTCATGTCGCAGCAGAAATGAAAAGACAAGGGCTTGTGATTCCGCTTCTGATTGGCGGCGCCACAACGTCCAAGCTCCACACCGCAGTCAAGATTACGCCGCACTACGATGGCACGACTGTTCATGTCCACGATGCTTCTCGCAGCGTTGGCGTGGCGACTGCCATGTTAAGTGAAGATATGCGTTCCGGCTTCGTCGACAAACTAAACGCAGAATACGAGAGCCTAAGAGCAAGTCATGCTCGTAGTACACAGAAGACGGTCCTTCTGCCTCTCGCGAAAGCGCGGTCGAATCGGTTCGAACCCAGTGATTCGTGGAATTCGAAGCCGCTTGCTCCTCAAGCACCTGGGCCTCACGTCCTTCAGGATGTCGACCTAAGCGTGCTTGTGCCGCTCATTGACTGGACGCCATTTTTCCAAACTTGGGAATTGAGTGGTCGTTATCCCGCCATTCTTGATGATGAGGTTGTTGGCAAAGAAGCCCGCAGTCTGCTTGCCGACGCCCAAGACCTCTTGGGGCGTATCGTCAAGGACAAACTTTTCAGTGCCCGTGCGGTTTTGGGTCTGATGCCAGCTCATCAAGATGGGGACGACGTAGTCTTGTCAGATGAAGATGGCGGCGAGCTGACCCGGTTTCACTTCTTGCGTCAACAAAAAGTGAGGCAAGCTGGCCCAAATTACTGCTTGGCAGATTACATCGCTCCGCAGGAAGATCACCTCGGTTTGTTTGCCGTGAGTGTCCATGGTGCCGATGCTTTGGCTGAGACGTTCATGGCCGATCACGATGATTACCAGGCCATTATGGCCAAGGCACTCGCAGATCGTTTGGCCGAGAGTTTGGCGGAATGGCTCCATCAGCAGGTTCGTGAGAACTATTGGGGTTATGCCGCTGACGAGCAGATGAAATCCGAAGACCTGATCAAAGAAAAATATCAAGGCATTCGCCCGGCGCCGGGTTATCCCGCGTGCCCAGATCATGCGGCCAAGAGGAAGATCTTCGATGTTCTGCAGGTCGAAGAATCAATTTCTTCAAAGCTAACTGAGAGTTACGCAATTTATCCAGCGGCAAGCGTCAGCGGCTTCTACTTTGCCCATCCAGAGACGAAGTACTTTGGCGTTGGCAAGATCAACCGCGAGCAGCTTGCGGATGCAGCGAAACGAGCCAACATCAGCGATGCCGAGGCCGAGGCCCGCTTGCGTTCGATCTTACTTTGATTGGCTGGGAGGGCGGGGTTAGTTGATGTCGCTGTATTCGTACTCTCGGCAAATCTCTTGAGCATCACTATAAATGTTGTCTTCTGAAGTGGCGTTGAGCACATTGATGAGCCGACGAAGTGCTAAGAGTTCGGCGTCTTCCAAGCTCTCGAAACGCATCCTCACCATGCGCGATTCGTCACTTGTTGCTGTGACTTCATCCCAGACTTCAACTACATTCGCCTGAATGAGGTATTGCTCCACTTGGCTGTTGATGACGAAGGGTAGGAAAAGATAGAGCGGTTGGCTTTCCCTTAGCTCTATCTCATTGCCCTGGATGCAGATCCGCGCACCGAGGGCACTCAGGTCGACAAGCTGACATCTACGGGCAGAGATGAACATCCTCTTGCGGCGCATCAGGTCGGCAAATGTCACCGTCCTTTCGCGCTGTTGTTTGGCGAGTAGATGGTGAGTCGGGACAACGGTGGTATCCATGTCGGTCTTGATACCGGCAAGCGTACTCTGCCGTTTGTCAAAGATCATGGCGTCAAGTTGTACCTTGATCCGAAACTCCTGACGGACGTAGTCGACTTTGGCGGCAACTCCGATATTGAAAGTCCAGAGCCGTCCGTCTGCTGTTGCCTTGAGAACCTTGGCGTCGATCGAATCGCACCCGGCGTTACGGTCGATGTGAACTTGGCCCTTGCCGAGGCCGGCCTCTCCCAGGGAGGTACGACGAAAGGGGACCAGGTCAATTGAGTCGGTGCCGACTCGGCGTAGAAATCCCTCGAGGATTAGTTTGCCTTGATCGTCCCTGACTAAGATCATTTCGGCTTGCTTCAGATTCTTGATTCCGGAGAGCGGATTCTTCACGTCTGGTTGTCTTTGAACCCAACGCTCGTGGATAGATCGAGCCAATTTGCCTTCGTCTGCAGCCACCAATCGTTCTAACTCGGTGGCGATTCTTTCCTTCGACGAAAAAATCTTTTCAGGATCTTGGCGCTGGTCTGCCGTGAGATATCCCCACCAAGACTTCAGGGCTTTCTTGTCCAACCCGAATCCTAAGGGGCCCGCCAATTTGACCCAGCGGTGCCAAAGAACGACGCGCCTCGCGAGAATGACAAGGAGCACTGAAACCATGAGGGCCAGGGCGTAAATGGCGACGTTGGTGTCCAAGCCACCAGTTGAAGACTTAAATCGAGAATTGACCCCCCGGAGCCGTGAGGCAACGGACCCTCCCTGCAAGAACATCGGATGCATTTTTGAGAGGAGCTCAGTCATAAGCAAGGCGGCCGTAAGTGCAATTTTATCTTTAGTTTAGGGCTGATTCTTCATGTTTAATAAGAATTGTATAACTCGATCTTCTCAATCTTCGACTTAGAAGGTCCCTCAACCTGAGAAGAACGAAAGCTCGGCATCTTTGGTGGGTAAAGATGTTGCGGCCATCGACCTTTGCTATGGTCTCGCCCAAACAAAAAGGAGAATCCTTCATGAATAAATTTGTTCCGATTTTGGTCGTGGTTCTTGTCGGCGCCATGACTCGCATTGCGCCAGTCACGGCCGACGAGGGAATGTGGGTGCCACCAGCTATCGGTACCCGTTTGCCGATGGCACGCCTCAAGAAGATGGGTTTTGAACTCACTCGAGATCAACTCTGGTCAACCGAGAAGCCAAGCCTACGCAACGCCTTCCTTCAAATTGGATCCTTGACACCGAACGGCCCTTTGAGCGGCTACGGATCAGGATCATTTGTTTCGAATCAAGGCCTCGTCCTGACGAATCACCATGTTGCATTCGATGCCATCGCCGCACTGTCGTCACCGACAGAAAACCGGATCAAGAACGGTTATGCCGCGAAGACCCTGGCGGATGAGCTCCCATGTGAGGGACTTGGCATGCGCATTACAACGATGTACCGCGACGTGACCGAGCTCGTGCTGCGAGGTGTGACAAAAGAAACTTCAAGCGCTGACCGCCGCTCCATGGTCAGCAAGAGCAGCGCCGCTTTGCTCGCTGAAGCCAAAAAGAACGGCTTTGAAGATCCCAAGATCGAGTCCATGCTCTTCGACCAAGCGTATTACATGGTTGGATATGAAACCTACCGTGACATCCGCATGGTCTACGCGCCGCCTCAAATGATTGGTGAGTACGGTGGCGACATCGACAACTGGATGTGGCCACGCCACACTGGTGACTTCACTTACTTACGCGTTTACGTCGGCAAAGACGGAGCACGTACGACTTACAACAAAGACAACGTTCCGTTTAACCCAGCAACAAGTCTGAAGGTTTCTATCGCAGGTTACGAGCCTGGCGATTTTAGCTTCATCATGGGTTACCCAGGGTCGCCGACTTACCGTCTCCGTTCGTCCTACTCGATCGAGTATCGCGAAAAATTCGACTTACCTGCGAACGTGAATGGTCTGCAACGTATGGCCGATCGTTTGATTACTCGCGGCAAGACCGACGAAGAATTCCGGATCAAGAACGCTTCTGATCTGAAATCAATCAACAATACGCTCAAGAACTTTGAGGGTAAGTTGCTCGAACTTCGTCGCATCAAGTTGGTCGATCGTTTGCGCGCCGAAGAAGATCGCATCGCTGCGTGGATCAAGGCCGACCCAAAGCTCGTCGCTAAGTATGGTGACGTCTACGGTGAGATCGCTCGCCTCTACAAGGGTTACGCATTCGCCAATGCTGCCATGAGACCTCTCACGCAGTCGACCGTTGCTGCCTTGTTCGGCAATCCTCAATTAGCGCAGCTCATCGGCAATACATCGCCCGAAAGAGCTGCTACGATTGCTCCCCAACTTCTTGGCCAGATCTTCCCAGATGACCTGGACGGACAGCGTGCAGGACTTCGCGATGCGTTGAAACCATATTGGGACGACGCCATGTTGGGGCGCCCTGCGATCTTGAATGGTATCGACACAAAAAATGTTGCTCTCGATTCTTACGTCGCTGAGTTACTGCCAACGAAATTTGGTTTGGATGAAATCGCGAAGTATCTGAGTGGCAAACTTGACAATTTCTACTTCCTTCAGGCGCTTGCCTCGAGTGGTAAGGATTTCACCAAATCTGTTGGCGAAGGCATGACCCAGTTCAATGATGCAATCAACGGGCTTCGGGTCAAAATGATGGATGCGAAGGCTGAATACCGCGGCTACGCGGCTTCGCCTGAAAGCAACTCAACGCTCCGCTTTACTTACGGATCTGTGACTGGCTACACCGCTCGCGATGCTGTTGATTATCGCTATTACACGACTCTCGAAGGTGTTGTTGAAAAGCACACAGGTACTGAGCCGTTCAACGCACCTGCGAAGCTCTTGGAGCTTGCAGCTGCCAAAGATTGGGGCCGTTACGGAGATAAGAAGCTTGGCACTTTGCCGGTATGCTTCTTGTCGAACAACGACATCACCGGAGGTAACTCTGGTAGCCCAATCATGAATGGCCGTGGCGAGTTGACCGGTCTTGCGTTTGACGGCAACTATGAAGCCATGACCTCTGACTACACCTTCCGTCCAGAGGCATCACGCACGATTAACGTTGATATTCGTTATGTCTTGTGGTGCACCGAGAAGGTGTCGGGGATGGGCCGATTGATCGAAGAAATGGAAGTGGTCGGAAGCAACTAAGCCGACATCGAAAACTTCGACGAGAATTGAAAAGCGCTGGCAGGGGAAACCTTGCCAGCGTTTTTTATTTGAAGAGCAGCCAAGCCATGCCGAATCCCAATCCAATCAAGGTTGCGAAGGTCAAGGCCTTCCAGGCCATGTTCTTCCGATTGTTGAGAGGGGTTGCAACAAGGCGTAGACGGAACGCCAATGGCGTGGCCGAAGCAGCCCTATGTTTCCGCAGAATAGAGCGCCGAATCTTGGGTTTGTCAAAGGAACTTAGGTGGCTCTCGACTTGCCCACAGACGGGCTTGCGACCGGCCAAGAGCGCGACCAGATCGAGAAGCAAGTCTTCGTAATTCTGATATCGGGCATCGCGATGTTTGGCCATCATGCGATCCAACACGAGGCATGTATCATCGGAAATCGTGGCCACGAGGTCCTGGGGATGAGTCATATGGGAGTGAATCTTGGCCTCCAAGATCTCATATGATGTCTCGCCCTCAAACGGCTTGATGCCCGTTAAAAAGTGGTAGAGAGTAGCCCCTAAAGCATAAATGTCGCCGCGGAAATCGACTTCTTCACCGCGCGCCTGTTCAGGGGACATGTAGCTTGGCGTGCCGACAATCTTGCCGCTGTCGATGGTGTCGGTGTACAGTTCACCAGCATTCTCTCGGATCTGAGCTAACCCCAGGTCTGTCACCTTCAAGCGTCCACTAAACAATCCGCCACTCGCATCTTGGGCTGCTTGGGAAGTGAGCATCAAATTGGCGGGCTTGACGTCACGGTGAATAATTCCGTGAGACAGAGCGTGACTGAGGCCGAGGACGGCGTCGCGAATTAGTTCGATAGCTTCGCGCTCGATCAGTCGGCCCTCGTAGGCGATCAGTTCGGCGCCATCACGCCCTTCGACATACTCGATGGCCAAGTAGAAACGGCCATCGACTTCACCATAGTCATAGGCCGTCACAATGTTGGGGTGGTTCAAGCGCGCAACCGCCATGGCCTCACGTTCGAACCGTTCAACAAAGTCGGCGTTGCTGACTCGACTTGGGCGCAACACTTTGAGTGCCACAACCCGTTGAAGCCGCTCTTGGATTGCTTGGTAGACGACCCCCATGCCACCTTCACCCAAGCTACCCAGAATCGAGTAACCCGGGATGAAACCACAGCGAGATTCTTCGGCCTCGCCAAAGAAAGCGTCTTCATCCTGAGATTTTAGGTCCGAGTTTTCCTCGGTCATATCGTTAGCGCTGCTTGGTGCCAGCACGATGGTGCCATCGTTGTCCAATTCGTCCTGAGTCATCATCCGCGTTGAGAATGCAGAGAACGCGGCGACGGTGGTCTTACCACCCATACCCCCAGCGTTTTCAGATTCTTGGCGCGATTGATTCATCTTGACGGAGCCTTAGTGTGGAACGATTGGAGGGGCACCTGGCGCGCCTCGAATCGTCTTAGCTTGAACATAAATTCTTGGAACATTGCCTAGCACAGTTCTTTTCGGTCTCGGGATCATCATTCCTTGAGCGGTAGGAAAAAAGTTCCTCGATATATAATCGCTCCCCAAGCCTAAGGCGGTTATGGGGATGGAAATGCTGGGACTGGAAGAAGATGCAGAACGGAATGCATGTTGATGGAAAGGGGGGATTGAAGCGCTTTTTCGACCCCCATGGATCGGAATCGACGCTCGAAGGACAGGCCTATTTGCGCTCGAAGGCCACTCAAGATCGGTTTCATTTCGAAACAAGGAACCGGCGGCAATGCACTTTTGCGTTGGGCACCATCAATACAGATGGCGCCATCCCCACGAACTAAGCCACAAGTTAGTTCTGAGTTCGCCAGCGGCCGAGTAGCGCCCCTAATTTACGAAATATGCATGGTAAAAAAGCCCCAAAGGTAGACTAACGACGATGATCTTGACCGGGTGGGCGATCAACGTCTCTAAGTGTCGCCCTTTCTCGCGTCTTCATTCTCATCCTGAGGTCGATTGCCTCGCCGTGAACGTGTCCCTCAGCTTGACGTCGTGTTAACCGAAGGAATTGAACCTGGTAGGGTACAAGCGCATCAAATCAATTCCCTTACTTGTATCCGGTCCGTCTTATGAAGTCGATTGCTATCACCCTGCTCGTTTTGCTCCTTATTTCGGCTGCTGCCTGCGTGCCTAACGACGAAATGGAAAGCGATGAACCCGCTGTCTTGCTGGAAAGCACTTTGGTTGGACAAGTGTTGTTGCCAAGGGGAATTGGCAGCCGTGGCGTTGAGTTGATTATCAAGACAAAGAGAACCGAGACCGAAAATCGCAAGCTTTGGGTTCTGTTCGATGAGGCGGGAGGTTTTACTCACACCTTTCGCGGGAGCCTGACCTCTGTGCAGGTGACGGCGGCGGCCGAAGTGCATCGTTTTGACGAGGGTGAGCTACCCAAGGCCGATCCGGCCGGGCGGGTCGACGTGGGGGTGATTGACTTGCGGGATCATTTGAAAGAGCATCGTTTCATCGTGCGTGCGGCAGAAGGCAAACCGTCGGGGGTCGTGCGCGTGGCAATGTGGTCTGGCATGCCGCCTACCGGCCCGCAAGGCGAGCCCGTGTCTCTGGGGTCGAGGCAATTCCCACCAGTTGTCTTGGGGAGCGAGATGTCCTGGCTGCTGCCAAACGAGGCGAGCGAGATTCACTTTTTGGTGGAGCGACCCTTTGGTGCTGCCCGGGGCAAGACATGGCGTAGCGGGCAACAGCAACTCTTCGGGCCCTTTAACGCGACGAATGTTCCGGCCGAGTTGGTTATCGACTGACGCCAACGAAGCGCATGTACCGTACCAGCTATTATTCATCACCTTAACACGATCTCTTGCCCCCGAACGTCCGCAGCGTCAAGCCTAGTTGCACCGATCTAAAGAAGCGGCCCGCGCGTCGCCCTGAACTTTCTGGCCGAGATGCCCTGTGCAGGCTACGATGGGACGTACTTAAGGAGATGCTTATCGTGTCAACGCGTACCATTTGCCAAATTTCTTGTTTGCTGGTTTTCACTCTCGCCTCTGGCTGTGCGACCCAATCCAAATCTTTCGCACCCGAGCGTGCGTCATCTGGCCGCCTGATCGTCGCAGGCAAGTCGATGCCTGTTCCATTCGCGGTGAAGACGTGGAAGGACGAAGGGGGCTATGACGCCCACCTTGAAACTTGTTTCTTCGGCGAGGAAACCTTGCCTAAAGATCCGGCGAGCGGTTGCGACACACCAAGGCGCTACCGACAACGTCCGACGAAGGGCCTGAGTCCCGCTGCCCGCCAAACTGTGACTGAAGAAGGGTGGGCCTTGCCGTCGCTTCGTCATGTCGTTGATCAGTTTGTGATTCACTATGATGTATGTGGAACATCACGAAGGTGCTTCGAGGTCTTGCACGATCTTCGTGGACTCAGTGTGCATTTCCTTCTTGATGTGGATGGCACTCTCTATCAGACCCTCGACTTAGCTCATCGAGCGCGCCACGCCGGCTCAGCTAACGATCGCTCGGTCGGTATCGAAATCGCGCATTTCGGCGCTTATCCACCGGGCTCCCAAGCGATCAGTAAGTACTGGCAAATCGATAACGACGGTATTCAGATTAAGCTGCCGAAGGAGTTCCTTCCGCCAGCCGGCGGCCCATTTCGCCCAGCGAATCCCGAACTAATCCCTGGACGCATCAATGGGGTCGATCTTGTGCAACCAGACTTCACCGAGGCACAGTATGAATCATTGTCACGCCTGACTGATGCGCTGACTGAGATCTTTCCAAAACTAGAGCGACAAGTGCCGCGATTGACTGATGGCACAGTTAACCCGAATGTGCTTTCTCCTGAAGAGCTATCCCTGTGGGTCCCGAAAACAGGAAAGACCGCCAGCGCAACGAGTTATGATCATCAGATTTTGACGATACAACCCTGCCGAACTTGCGTCAATTGCCGATTCCTCTAACGTCTCGCCCATGAACTTAGCCAATCATCTCCTGAAACTCCTCGTAGCTCTGTGTGCCGACCGCCAAGCACTCGTTCTTGAGAACATTGCTCTTCGTCAACAGATCATGGTCATGCAGCGCAGTGTCAAGAAAGCCAAGCTCGAA
>JBLINQ010000116.1:0-16260 GCA_047639315.1 Planctomycetota bacterium | reverse complement strand
ACGGCTCCGCCACCCTGGGCCTCGAATTGCTTGACCATGAGGTCGAGGTTCTTCGGAGCATAATAGATGTCGCCCAAGACTAAGAGGAAAGAGCCATTGATCACATTGCCCAATTGGCCGACCGCATGAGCAATCCCCAGAGTTGATTGTTGTTCAACGTATTCGATCTCGACCCCAAAATCTTTCCCCTTACCGAAGTGGGTGATGATCTTGTCCATCAAGTGACCGACGACGATCTTGATCTTATGGATGTTGAGGGAACGAAAGATATCAATGTGGTGCTGGATGATCGGCTGGTTGGCGATTGGTAGGAGCGGCTTGGGGAAGTGTGCATTAAAGGGGTCTATGCGGCTGCCCTTGCCTGCTGCCAAGATTACACCGGTCATTTCCTGAGACATAACGATCTGCTCCGCTTCCAAAGACCTTGACTCACATCGGCGCGAGCTCGCTCTGGGTTTTTATCAAATTTACTGGGTCTCATCCCGTCAACGCATTGTTGATGGTTTGGGTCATCTTTGTCGAAGCATTTTATAGGTTTTTACAAAAGAAGGACTCATGCGCCTCGAGAATATTCCGAACATGCTTGTGAGAAGAAGAAGGACATGGGTCGAAGAGTGGTTCCAACTGAGGGGTTGGGGCCTGTTACCTTCGGGCGATGGAAATGTGAACTTCGTAGCCAATTCGTTGGACTCGGAGGACATGAGTCGACTGGTCGGGTATCCGACTGGTAGGCACGCCGCCGGTCATTATGTTTTTTCTTCATCGGCCTCGCTTGAGACAGATGCTGAACTCCAAAACCGGTAGTCTTCCCTGTCTATGGGAACTCGAAGTGGCTGATAGAAGATTGGTGCCATAGCGACGGTATTCATGAAGAATGGGCTCGGTTGCCGTATGGCAACCGAGCCCGTTCGCTTTGTGGATCACGTCTTGTCTACTGCCACCCTGTGAGTCAAGCATTCAAATGAGCTTGGTCCGGCATGAACATGCACTAAGGCTGAATGACGAAGGGGAATGCCTCTGACGTCGTGCCAATATTGCCAGCCGAGTCCCAACTCACCCAAGCCATATAAGTCTTCAAACCAGCAAGTGGTGGGTAGAATGGAAAATGCACAATTCCATAACCAGCACCATTTGCGTCCAAAACCCCAGGGAATGGGAAGTAATTGACAATGTTGCCAGGTGAGAATGTGTAAGTGAACATATCAGTATTCACGTTCAGGTTGAGATTACGACCGCCACCGATCGGTAACACGGGGGCATCGGATGTCGACATGAAGAAACCATAGAAGTCATTGCCTTCATTGGGGTCTTTCACTTCGATGATGATGGACTCGCCCAAACGGGGAGTGCCAAAAATAGTCATCCGGCCTGGGCTCGATGGCGAGATACGGTAGATCGCCAGGGCATCATGATCGGCGATGAACAGGTCACCATCGGGTGAAAACTTGGCGTCGATTGGCGATTGGAAGCCAAAGGCCACAATGTCTTGATAACCTTCATATTCCCCAGTCGTTGGATTCTGGTGCAACGTGCAGCGCACGATGTTGCCCTGAGGTGAAACTAGGAGCGGCACATAGACATCTGTGTCCCAGCCGCTGAAACCCTTGTTGAAGTCTAAAGCACAGGGTGCGGAGTGAGGAGCAAAAAGCAACGCCGGTGTCTCGGTGCCACTATTGGCTGGCGGAATTCCGTAGTGAGCTGGGAAGCCGTAGTCTTTGCCCATCTCGACAACATTGAGCTCATCTGGCGGATGGAGGTTATCGAAGATGAAGTTCGGACCGTTGTCCACAGTCACGAAACCGAATCCTTGCTTGTACGCCATGCCATAGACGTTTCTGAGCCCAGTCGCGAAGGTGGTCAGGTTGTTGCCTGAAATATCGCAGGTCTGAATGGAAGCGGTGTCAACCGTCATTGGTTCAGGACCGTGGTCGGTGAGCGAACCGTAGGCGTAATACAGTTGATCGTTCTCATCGAAAACGATGGCGTTGTTTTGGTGATTGGTGGTCGGGAAGCCGGTGACCAAGTGCGTGTGCGACTCGAAAAATCCGTCCAGATCGAGATCGCTCAATTCCGAGATCTTGCCGCGGCTTGAGAGGTACAACTTGCCGTTGTGCCAAGTGACACCCGTAAAGGGGAAGAGGAAATCTGAGATGGTGTTGCCATCAAAAACGGTGACAGCTACGTCGGCGACGCCATCATTGTCTATATCTTCCCCGCGCACGATTTGGCCAGGCATGCAAAGGACAAAGATCCGTCCAAGATCATCAAAGGTGATCGAAGTTGGATTGCCTGGTAGGCCAGCCAAATGAAGATTGACGTCATAACCTGGCTTTCCGCTCTGGGCGGATAGAGGTAAAACGAGAGCTGTAATCACGAGCATGACGCTCGTGACAAGAGTGAGCCGATTGATCATATTGGTCTGCTTAGTCTAATTAGAAATCTGGCAGAAGCACTTGGTAGCGAGTCTGAAGAATACTATTTTGGCCTCAATTGTCCCAGAGGATTATAGTCCCTGCCCAAACCCACACAAAAAAGAACAAGTCCCGAATTGAGACCCAGGTGTCCACTTCATGTCAGCGTCCTTTGTACGCTTAAAAGCAAGGGTTTATGTCAGCGTGACCTTAAGGCTCGGTCATTGTGGGACGTCTGGACAGGCGTTTTCGAAATATACAGGCGAACATTTTGGCGGCGGTGCGACAAACTGCCCTTATCCCACCTGAATGAGCGCTCTCGCCACCTTCGCGGGCGTGGTAGCTCACCGGCACCTCAATCACACGAACACCATGGCGTAGACACTCACAAATCATCTCGGGCGAGAACCCTGGGCCAGCTTCCGTGAGGCCGGGTTGGATCTTCGCGTAAGTGTCTTTCCAGATGGCTCGATAAGTGCAACCAACGTCGGTTAGGCGCGGCTCGTGGGGGATGTACCAGAGTAATTCGAGTATTTTGGCGGCAGCGACATTACCCCATCTGAGGATGGCGCCCATGTTGGCACCTTGCTCTACCATCTGGCGTGTCGTCCGCGTGCCGAGAACCATGCCAGCGTCTTCGCTGTAAACAAGAATCTTGATGAGATCGGCGGCAATGAATGAGCCATCCGCCTCGGTCAGTACCAGGATATCGCCGTCCGCGGCGGCGAGCCCCCCGCGAAGGGCACACCCATAACCAGGTGCCGATTCTACGACGACACGAGCGCCCGCAGCGACGGCACGCTCGGCAGTTGCATCCTTGCAGTTGTTGTCAACGACGACGACTTCATCCACAAATTCATTGGCAACGAAGTCGGCAACAACCTGAGCGATTGTTTCCTCTTCGTTGTAAGCAGGGATGACAACGCTGACACGGTGCTTACCGAACATCAGGGGGCTTCCTCCTCAGTCCCAGTCCACGATTCCGACCCATCGGCTTCAATGCGGGTCAGGACAACTTGGGGCGTTGATAATGGCCCGATCAACGGGACAAGCAACAAGAATATTAGTGACAATCCGGTTAAGAGACCGCCCCATTTGAATGAATCTGGCCGAAACGAAAATTCGACCTTGGTGTCACCAGCACGCACCGGAAGGGCCATGAACGTCATGTTCGCCCTCAGGATAAATTTCTGGTTTCGCACCTTGCCGTCGGCGCCCGTGATCTTCGCGTGCCAACCTTTGGCATATTGCTCACTTAAGACCAAAATACCGTCGGCCTCGACGGCGAGATCAAGCTCGATGCGACCAGCTCGATCCTCGGCAACGATGACGTTTTCGAGACCTTTTGGCTTGACATAAACACTCTTCATGCCGGGCCGAATTTCTTCGAGCCAGACAGTCGACGCAAAAGGGTTTATCGGCATTCGAGCCGCTGACATTTCCTTAAATTCGGCAGCCGTGTCTTCCGGTGGCATGACGCGCACGTCATGAACCAAGAAAGCCCGTGGCAGACAATCAGGATTCTCATAAATGTACATGTCAGGCTTACCCGTTGCTTCAGCAAGTGGGTAGACCAGTTTCAACGCACAATCTGATATTGGGGTGGCCGAACAAATGTACTTGGTTCTCAAGAGATCCAATTGTGGGCTCGTGAGAGACTCCTTCTTATCGAGATTATAAAGTCCCACGTCATGAGGATTGGGTTCCAATGTCCTCATGAATTTGAAGTAGCTCTGGGGAGCCATGGCCCGGAAACCCTGGGCATCATTAAGGCCGTAGATGAGGGCTGTGTTGGGCACAAAGAACGAGGCCGTTGATTTCTTGCCGAAGCGCATGAAACGAGCGCCATTCAGGTTGGAGCTTAAGAACTCAATTCCCTTGGTCGGCTTGTAGAGATTCTCAGCCTGGACGGGTTGGTTGAAGCGAAAACCGTAGTAGCCCAATTCGATGACGACAAGGACGAATGCGGCAAGATAAAGAGTTCTTGCAGTTCGCTTGGAGTGAAAGAAGGCTGTTAAGACCACCCAACTTGCCAAGGCGAAACCGAAGACAATGCTCAAGACTTGACGAAGTTGAAGGAAGGCTGGCAGTGCAAGCTCGGTTTGTTCTGCGATGGGTAAAGAATCGGTGCCGATCACTTTGGCTACATTCAGGGCACTAAGCACCGAGACAAAAACATCGTTCGCCCAATCTTCGGCTACCCACATGGCAATCAAAACAATGGCAATGAGGCCCAGGCCAGCGGCCGTGGTTATCGACACGCCCCGCGCGATGCGACTGAGCCGTTCTTGCCCGAGGGCCAGCAAGCGATCGAGAGTCATGGCGAACAGGCATGGGAGAGCGAATCCAGCGATTTGTGTGATTCGCATTGGGCTGCCAAAGTTCATTGCCGGGAACTTCATCGCCACATTGAGGAGTGGCGTTCCCAAGGCTAAGAGCACGGAAACGATGGTGGCGACGTAGAGCGTCAGGGCCGCGCGGTCACGCCGAAAGAACGGCGTGAGCAGGGCCATGATGAGGGCCAGGATGCCGACGTAGAAACTGCGCTCTGAGTAGTTGTTCGCGACGTGCCCAGCTTGTTTGCCGTCGGCAAGGAGCCAGAGAGCAAATAGATTCTTTTGTGGGCGTGACTGCTCAGTTGGATTGCCGAAGAAATCTGGAGCAACCAAGTGAATGAGGGACGAGCCTCGCAGTGAATCTGCTTTGAGGTTTTCAACCGAACGATTCTGATGACCGACATCGCCTCGATAGTCCAGTGTCGGAAGTAATTGGACTGCTGCCATGAGCAGGCCCAAGATGCCGAAGAAAACGAGGAACCGTCCGCGCCGAATTGCGACCTCGGAGCCCTCTTGGCGTGCCACTCGAATAAGGCCAACGAGCGTATAGATACCTATGAAGTAGAGGTTGACGATCGCGGTTTGAGGGAAGCCTCCCAGCAGCATCATAGCGATCGCAATCGACAGAACCATGAGAGCCCAACGGGGCCGAGAGGCAAGGATGCGCTCAATGGCAAACAACGCCAAAGGTAGCCAAATCATCGCTTGGACGAAGTAGGCATTGTGGACATGCACCATCATCCAACCGGACATAGCCCAGCAAACCCCTCCGAGCAGGGCTGCACGGGAACTGACTTGGACGCCCCGCAGAAATATGTAGCAGAATAAAGCCGCAAGCAAGAGGTGTATGACCATGCTCAGGGCGATGGCATCCACGGGGTCCATGAGCGTCGCCAGGGCTGTGAATGGATAGGCTGTTCCTGAAAGAGGAACTGCTTGATGTGGCAGACCGGCGAAGTTGTGCGGATTCCACAGAGGCACGTGACCTTGTCGAAACTGGTTCGTGGTGTGGACCAAATCGGGATAGACGATGAGGTGCTTATCGCCCATGTTGACGTTCTTGGGGCCAGCCTTATGGCCAACTGGATTCTCTGTCGACCACGGCGCTTGCGAATCCGAATGAAATGGGAAGAGCGCGTAGGGGCCATTCAGGAAAGGCAGTGCCAACAAGACTGCGGCACCGAGCAAAAGCAGGACGGCATATAGATCGTTACGATTCACTCCCCATCCTTTCCACCGCTCGCATCGGTCTTGAGCCGTGCGGCGACAATAAACTCGTCGCGCAAATTCACATAGAAACTCGAATCACCGAAGCACCGGAACGGTTTCATGAGTGCATAACCCACTCGACTCAAGCGCCTCATACGTTCAATCACGAACGCACCCGAAATGTACTTTCCGGCCCCGGTACTCGTCAATTCAACTGTTTCAAATCCAGATTTTGTCAACGCTCGCTCGATTGTGCTCGGCGAGAAGTGGTAAATGTGTTCGAGGTGTTTGAAATGGTGCCACCTGCGGCCAAGCAACTTGGCGGCCAGAGAATCGATATTCTGCGTCTGTACCACCAAAATGCCATCTTTGGCGATCAAACTGGCCAACATCTCTAATGTCGCAAATGGGTCTGAGACGTGTTCAATGACGTCCCAGAGCGCAATCACGTCAAAGGGGCCTTCGAGTTGGGCATCCTCAAGCCGGCAGCAGTGAATGTTCTCAAGGCCCAGTTCGCGCCGTGAGAATTCGGCCGCTTCGGCTGAAATCTCGACACCAGTCACGTCAAAGCCCCGGGCCTTCATTTCCTTGAGGAAGAATCCGCCTGCGGAACCGACTTCGAGTACGCGTCCCGAATTTTTGTGCCGTGCCACGAACTCCGCTTTCTTGGTGAATGTGCGGGCGTGGAGATGGCCTTCTTTTAGGTAATTCTTGTAGCCGTAGTCTTGAGCGTGCCCACTTTCGTAGTAATCCCAAGCGTAGACCAAGTGGAGGTGTGATTCTGGGATGCGTGGCGTGACGTAGACGAATTCACAATGGTCACAACGGACCACGATGAAGGGGGGATCTTGGGAGAGAGTGTGTCGTTCAGACTTGCCACACATACGACAGTCCACGTCTTCCAGCGGTAATTCTTCGCGCAGGTAGGGGAGTGGGCCTGTCGTTTGGACCTTCATTTATCCGAAATACTCATCGCCAGTGGCGACTTTGCGGTGGTCTTCAGCGCTACCAATGAGGCCATCAGCTGCAGTGAAGCCCATTGCAATCGAGTGATCCATGTTGTTGTATTTGAACAAACCTTGACGGCCCGTGGTCTCCAGGTTTTCTAAGCCGTCGATGTATTCTAAAACCGGATCCAAGTGCTCGCGGTAGTCCAATGTGTAGAGTGGATATGCGAAGAACTCGCGATGTGTGAATGTTTCAAGCACATCGGCGTCGGCGATCAGGCCGATCTTGATCAGGTCCTTGACGGCGATTTCCCGGAGTTCGGGATCGGTCTTTTCCCAGATTTCATCGCCGAAGTCGCAGGTGATTTCGGCGCAAATGAGTGTCTTGTCTGCCGGGGCGCAGTTGTCACTGAAATTCTTAGGTTCCGAGATCCGGTGAACCGTCAATGTGTCTTCAGGGATGTAGATCCAGTGATCGTGGGTGAACTGCGGGCGGTCTAAGATAATGAACACAAACACCATGCTGCGGTGTTTGAGCAGCTTTTTATGTTTGATCACTTCAGCCGGAACTGCGTCACCGCACAAGTCTATGAGCTTCGTGAGCGGCATGGTATTGAGGATCATGTCGGCGAGAATGTCTCGTTTGTCGCCATTCTCGTCAACGACGCGTACACCCTTGGCACAGCCGTCTTCGACGATGAACTTGTCGACGGTTGTCGACAGGTACACTTCAGCGCCGTGTTTGATGGCTGAATCCTTATAGGAAATAGCCAATTGTCCGATGCCACCATGTTCTGGGTAATAGAAGCTCGAGGCCAGGCTTCTGATTTCGCCCTTGGGGCGAAAAACAGACTTGACGATGGTGTCCCAGAGCGATGCCTGGCTAATTCTTTGAGATGCCCAATCTGCAGAAATCTCGGTGCAGGGGATACCCCAGGTCTTGGCTGTGTAGACGCCAAAAAATACTTCGTAGAGCTTGCGACCAAAACGCCTTACGACCCACTCCTCGAAGTTGCGATCTGTTGGCTTCGAGAACAGGTTCTTGATCGTCTGGGTCCCGTAGTCCCAAATGGCCTTTAGCATGACGGTCTTAGGGAGCTGTTTTAGAGCCTTCCCCAATTGCAGGGGATAATCAAAGAACTGGTTGTAAAGGAAGATTCGCGAGACGCGGTCGCGCTTGACCTTATTTTCACCGAGAACCGCCAGAGTTTCTTCGTTGACGCGCTCATCGTTGGTGTGAAAACGGTGGGGGCCAATGTCGTACCAGAAGGTGCCATGCTCTGATTCGTGCTTGAGGCTCTTCGCCAAGCCGCCAGCTTCTGGCTCTCGTTCAACAACGATCACTTTGCGACCAGCTCGAGCTAGCTGGTGGGCTGCGGTTGTTCCCGCCAAGCCCGCTCCGATGATGAGTATTGTCTCGTCTTGGTGCGACATCAAAATCCCTTTGGCCAAATTCGAACGATCTTACTTAGGAAAGCCCACTTTCCTGCATCGACTCTTCGGGCCCTGTAAATAAGCACAAATCCAGCAAAGAACCAGACTAAAGCTATGTTGGCATTCAGTTGCCCAGCTTCGAATGGCGAAAAGTGCGTTGGAGTTTTTCGAACTCTCAATTCGAGAGGGGATTAACTCTGATCAGTAATGGAACTCAAAGGGGCCATTCTATATTTCTGCAGTAATCGGAACGACAAGAATGGTTCGAACAATTGGGCACCAAGGTGGCAAAGGTAACATGGTTATAGCATCTCAACAACTTCAACCTCCTTTGGATGACGTTCATAATGCTTTGCAAGGAAAGGACTTGGAATCCTTGAATGGTTCATGGGGCAGTGCTAATCTTGGCTTCGCCCTGATGGACAAGATGTGCCACCTTGTGAATGCAGGTCAGCCCAGAATCCGAGACAATCGATGGACCTAATCAGAAAGTGCATCCGTTTCCGTGAAATGCTCTCGTCGCTCACGCGCCGAGAACTTCGCCAGCGGTATATCGGGTCTATTATTGGCTGGCCGTGGCCATTCCTGCAGCCCCTGATCATGTTGGGTGTTTACTACATCGTTTTCGTGAAGCTTCTTGAGCAAAAAGTGCCTGCGGAATGGGGTGCTAGGATCAGTGAGGCCTTGGGTGGCGATTCCGCTATTGGCGACACATTCAGCGTGCTTCTTCTTTGCTGTGGTCTTTTACCGTGGCTGATGACTGCTGAATTCTTGGTGCGCTCCTCAAACACGATCCCCGAAAACGGAAACTTAGTGAAGAAGGTCGCCTTCCCCGCTGAGTTGCTGTCGATTTCCTTGATCAGCGCTTACACCGTAAACCTCGTAGTGATCTTTGCCGTCTTCTGCGGCATTACTTGGTTTACCACGCCATTCATCTCCAACTTGGTTTGGATGTTTCCGCTCGTTCTGATCTGCCATGTCGCATTCTTGCTCGGGCTCGGCTACTTGCTCTCGACAGCGAATGTCTTTGTGCGCGACGTCAATCAGTTGGCTCCTCTGGTCATTAACCTCTGGTTCTTCCTGACTCCGATTGTCTATGTCAAAGAGTCGATTCTCTACGCTAACCCGGATGCCGGTTGGGTGTGGATCTTCGACATCAACCCCATGGCCTACATGGTTGACCTATATCGATATACTTTGATCTTCCCGGAGGAAATCCGCTGGACGGTCATTGATGGTAAAGCAGTCGACGTCACGATTGGTGACGTCTGGAGCCTCTTGGGCTTATTTGCAGCAATCTCTTTTGGAACTTTGATTGTGGGCTATCTCACATTCATGGCGAAGAAAGATAAGTTCGCCGACGAGATCTAATTAACTCGGCTTCGCGCCGAATGGAGGTTTGCTATTTCTGGGCCAAGCGTCACCGTCAAGAATCTGGGTAAGTGCTACCGCCTTTATCCCGATCCCAAAGCTCGACTGAAGGAACTCCTTTGCTTTGGCAAGAAAAAGTTTCATGAGGAGATGTGGGCGTTACGTGACATCAACTTTGAGTTGTGGCCTGGACAAGCTTTGGGCGTTGTCGGTGTCAACGGAGCCGGAAAATCCTCTTTGCTGAAGATCCTCACGGGAACGTCTAAAGAGACCACCGGTGAATACAAGATCAACGGAACCGTTTCGTCGATGCTTGAGCTTGGCGCTGGCTTCCATCCAGAATTCAGCGGCAAAGAGAACATCTACCTGAACGCAGCGGTGCAAGGCATCGGTCAGGCCCAGGTAAAAGAACGATACGATGAGATCGCTGAGTTCTCGGAGTTAGGTGACTTCCTCAATCGTCCTATCCGGACTTATTCTTCCGGTATGGCCATGCGACTCGGCTTTGCAGCTTCCATGCTGGTTGATCCTGATGTCTTGATTCTCGACGAAGTGCTTGCCGTTGGCGACGCGCATTTCCAAAAGAAGTGCATGGACAAGTTTGCTGAGTTTCGTTCGAAAGATAAGACGATCCTCTTTGTCAGCCATAGCGTTTACCACGTTCGTGAAATTTGCGACCGAGCCATCTGGATCCACGAAGGCAAGATGGTCATGGACGGCACTCCTATTGAAGTCACGGATGAGTACGAGAACATTCTGCTTCAAATGCAAGCCGACTACTTCAGTAAACGTGAGTCGGTTTCTGGTGAATTGGTTAACGGCCTTGCCGCCGTCGAAGACGTCTCGCTTTATCGAGGCAACGACGATGTGGCGTCGAATAACTTTATGACCGGCGACGAAATCACAATGAAATTCCGTTATTCGAATCCGTCGACAGACGAAGCGGTTTATCCGATGGTGGCTGTCTTGCGCAATGACGGCACGTTGGTATTTGCCAGCCGCCCTGAAGAGCCTCTCAAGACAGGCAAAGAATCAAATGAAGTTGTGATGCGGATTCCACGCTTGCAACTTCTTTCTGGTGAATACTCCATTGACGCATTCATCACGGACGGTACTGCTGCCCACTTCATTGATCAGCGTCAAAAAGCTGTCAAATTCAAAGTCAAGCATGAAGGCCTTCACAAAGGTATCTATTTGGCTGAGACAATCTGGGATGAGGGTGCAAAGAAGGGATCTTAAGCATGAGTGTTGATCTCTCCATCGTCATCGTCAATTTCAATACAGCTCATTTCCTGTTCCCTCTGATGGACAGCATTCTCAATCAAGAATGGTCCATTGATGGCCGCCCAGGCACCTGCGAAGTCATTGTCGTCGACAATGCGTCAAAAGGTGAAGATGCCGCCATGGTCCTGCCCCTGAAGAAGCAGGGGATGCACTACATTCAAAACACAATGAATGTCGGCTACGGCCAAGCTAATAACCAGGGGTTCGCCGTTGCCACCGGGCGTTACCACATGATCCTGAATCCGGATTGCTGTTTTCTCCCGGGCTGTTTTCAGGCACTCATCGACCATCTTGAAACGCATCCGGGAAGCACCATGGTTGGGCCGCTGGCCTTCATGGATCCTGAAGCAACCTGCATGATGCCGCCCAATGAGATGCCCACCCCGGAGCTATTTGAGTTTCAAACACGGGCGCAAGTTGAGACCGATTGCGCCACGCAGAATCTCGTCCAGCGCACGAAGTTCGCCTATGAGTATTGGGCTGCCAAAGAGCCTCTCGAAATGGAAATGCTGTCGGGGTCATGCCTCGTCTTCAGGCGTAGCTTGTTTGCCGACGAGCACCCCTTTGACCCGGGGTTTCCGCTCTATTATGAAGACACCGACATGTTCATGCGTTTGCGCCGAGCTGGCAAAAAGCTGATGCACATACCGACTGCTCGTATGCTTCACTATTGGTCACAAAGCGCAGATGGACATGCGCGTGGGGCCGAATATCGCCACCAGATTTCGGCGAATCGTTACTACTTGAAGCACTTTGGTGAAGCGGGCGTCGAGACTTACCGAAGTAATCTCGCACTGAGCCTCGAATACCGTGAACGTGGCCAGCACGTTTCGCCCTTCGAATTTCAAGAGATTGAAGCGGGTGCCGAACCACCGACCTTTCATGTCGCAGAAGGGCACGAGAACTTCTTCGTTGAATTTGCCGGTAATCCTATCTTCACCCTTGCCGTCGGGATGTTTCCAACCGAACCCAGTTCATTCACCGTGTCACCGGTCATGTGGCAGCAAATCGGTCCTGGCAACTACTGGATTCGCATCATCGATTGCGACACGCTCCAGACTGTCCACGCATGGGTCATCACCAAGAAGCCATAAGTCTTCGACTGTCCTCAGCCGGCGATGATGTTATTCGTCGTCGATGGTGGCGCGGCCTTGCAGGCTCTTTTTTCTCGGTTTTCCGGCCATCTCTAACAAGTGCGGCAGCAGGAATAAGTCGGCCAAGAGAGCTGTGATGACAACTGTGGTGAGCAAGACACCGACATCACGAAGTGATCGAAAGCTCGATGGCAGATAGCTAAGCGAACCAATGCCCAAGACAATCGAAGTGGTGATCAAGGCCGGGCCGCTGCCTTTGATCGATCGAAGGAGTTGGGGGCGGCGTGCCTCGCGGGGCGACTTCTTGCGCTCTTGGCGATATCGTGTGATCAAGTGAATGGTGTCGTCGACGGCTAGCCCAAGGCCAAGGCTGTAGATCATGACGATGCCAATGCGCAAGTTAATACCTAAGAGTCCGTTCACGCCAAGCGCCACCAAGATTGGAAACACATTGGGGACAATCGAAACGAGGCCCACTCGAATAGAACGAAAAATGAAAGAGATGAGAATGCTAATGGCGAGAAGAGAAACGAGAAAACTCTCCAGCATGGTTGTCACGATAAGCCTGGATGCCTCGTGAGCCATTTCCATAAACCCTCCGACTTCAACACGAAGCCCAGGAGGTAAGTCGCGATTCAGCTTATCAACGAGTTCGCGCAGTTCGAAGAAGCGTTTGGTGCCACTATCGTCGGTGAGGAATGTTAGTCGGCCAACACGCTGCTCTGAATTGATGGCGTGGTAGGGAAACGTCCCGTCACCAATTTTCAGAAAGTGAAAGGCCCGATCGACATCGGACTGACGCATCACCTTTGGATGACCGGCAGCTTCCTCTAACCAATGGGTGTAGGACTCGGCCTTATTGACGTTCTTTTCTTCAAGAAGGCGCGCCTGCAAGTCTTGGATGGCATGGAATGATTCAAGCGTTGAAAGGTCGCCCTCTATGCGAACATCGAGACTCATGATGCCGCTGAAGTTGTCCTCATACCATTTCAGTTCTTGAATCAATGGTTCTTCTGCAGGCATTTCCTCTAACCAATGTGAATCAATGTTGACCTGACTGATGCCGAAGATCGCAATGGCGAGGACGCTCCCGAAAACAACAAAGGTCAGTTTGCGTCGGCCGTAGCCAAGCCTGGAGAAGCCCGGAACGCGCGCCAAGACGCCTTTCTTGATTGGCCAGAATGATAGGAATGTCGGGACGATGGTGACGATGGCTACGAAGGCAATGAGCACAGCCACGCTGGCTTTGATGCCAAAGAGCCGAACTGCCGGATGATCAGCGACCAAGAGCGACAAGAAGCCAATGGCGGTTGTCAACGAGGTGAAGAAGCACGCTGGCCCGATGCTTTCCATCATGTCGAGAATGGCGCGGTCTCGCTTGTTGCCAGCGAGCAAGCTCTCTTCAAATCGATGCATCATGTGAACGGCGTCACAGACAGTGATCATCGTGATGATCCCTGGCACCGCCATGTCAATCAGGCCAATTTCCATACCAGCAAGAACAAGAATTGACAGGCAGAAAAGCTGGGCGCCGATAACGACCGTGAGTGGAATGATGATGCCACGAAAAGTTCGGAAGATGAGGGGTAATAGGATTGCGAAAACCAAGAGTTCCAAGAGAAGCCCGCGCTTCATGTCGGCGCCCATATAAGACTTCATGGCTCGCTTTGAAACTTCGTCACCGATGAAATGGACGTCAATCTCGGGGCCCAACTGCTCGCTGACGAAGACTTCAAGCCAGTTGAGAAGTTCAGCGTGTTCGTCTTGTCCTTTCTCTTTCGCAAGAACAAGGAACGTTGCCGACCTGCCATCAGCCGAAATCAGCCGACGGCCCAGAAGAGGGTGTCGCGCGGCCGCTACCAGTGCGGTCTCTTGGTCGCGCACGGTCGAGAAGAAACGAGTTGGCACTGGTAGAGGGCCGAAATGATTGACAACCAGGACGCTAGCCAAGGAAGTGACTTCTTGGACACGCCGGTTCTGTTTGATCGAATCGTGGAGCTTTTGAAGGACTCCTATTTCTTTTGAAGCAATGGCCTTTGGGAATTCGACCGCGAAAATCTGGTCGTAGAATTTGGGCGGAACGTCACCTTGAAAGGCATCGACACTCGCTTGCGTGTCTTCGTCCGACTCCAACAGGGGCATGAGTGAGAAGCTGAAACCCAGATGTGGTAAGAGGCGAGAAGAGCAGAAAAACAGGGCAACGACGAGGCCTAAGAAAACCCACCGGCACCGAATGATCACCTGCCCAATTCGAAGCATATGTGCCTCCGTCCCTCTTCATCTAAGCGCACCACATGGAGCGCCAACCTCTGTAAAGAGAACACGAAGAGTAGTTGGTGACAAGGTAGTTGATGCGATCGGCAGTCGGATATCGAACCACCTGCATGTTTTTCTGGGAAAGGTAGTCGACTGCTGACAGACCGAATCGATGCGCTGAGTGCCTCAGGGTGCAGGTTTTGGCGTCCAAGGATCAAGGATTGACCTAGATAAAGACACGTCAGAGCGAGACGCTTTATCCTCATACATTCTTAAGGTTCGACAATTGACTCCCATGTAATGCTCTCAGTTTGGCCGATAAAATCGAAGATAGGCAACATGGTGGGGTAGTCTTTTGTTCAGTGAATCAGGCCAGATAGTTTTGTTTTGCGAAGATGATGATTCCGTTCGCAGTGTGACGCGAAAAATCATCGAACGCGCCGGATACCAAGTGCACGCGGCTCCAAACGGCTCACGTGCTCTTGGAATCCTCGACGAGTTAGACTCACCCATCGACATCCTCATCACTGATGTTGTCATGCCGGAAATGAGTGGGCCAGATCTTGCCATTGCTCTGCGCGACAAAGATCCTTCTCTCAAAGTCTTCTTCATTTCCGGGTTCACCGCTGAGCACGCTCCCGTGGTCGCGGAATTCGGCTCGGGCGCGGTATTCTTGCCGAAGCCCTACACGAGCTCCACCTTGCTCCGTACGATCGACTTGTTGCTGTCGCAATAGTCCATCCTACAGGCCGGGTCAGCAGCCATCCCCATCTCAAGTCCTCGATCGTCGATCAGCAAGCGATAGCCCTCGATTTCGAGTGCAGACAATCATTCCGAAGAAGTTGTATGATCTGGGTCGAGGAGTAACGGTCTGCATGATCAAGATTAAGCATCTTTCGAGTTCGAGTAAAACGGGCGACATCGTCGAAATCGACAAGCACCGCGTCAGTTTTGGACGTGCGTCAGAGAATGACGTTGTGTTTTGCTCCGACGAAGACCGTCTTGTCTCAACCTGCCACGCTGAGGTTTACTTGACTTTGGAGCGCCTTTGGATTCGAGATCTTGAATCGCGCAATGGCACTTTCGTCAACGGGAAGCGCATCAAAAAGCCTCATCTTCTGAGTCCAGGCGACGTGATTCGATTTGGCAAGAAGGGCCCACAAATTGTGGCCTCGAGTCCGATCGTTCCATTTGATGCGTGCAACGACGCCAATGGCAACGAGAAGGGTGTCGGGCTAACAACTTTGAGGCGCATTATTGGTCAATCGCGGACCGCCCAACGAGCAAACTTTCGCCGTCATTTGTTGCTCCTTGCGTTGTCATTCATTGTGGTTTTCTCTGGTGTTTCTTTCTTCATCGAGAAGTATCGGAAGGCCGACCTTGATCGCGCTTCAACGGCTAACTCGGAGCAAGCACGCGAGGTTGCCTCGCAGGTTGCAGAAAAACGAGCCCGTAGTACGGCCGAAGAAGTGGCTGAAGGAACGGCTCGTGCAGTCGCAAAAGAAGAAGCAACTGGTGTTGCTATGAAAGTTGCGAGCGATGAAACCAAACGATTGCAGAAGAGTTTCAGCGATGTCTTTGCCAGCATCGAGCCATCTGTCTATCCGGTCTTCAGTCGGACAAGCCTGGGCCAGGGCAAAGGAAGTATCGATCTGAAGGGCGGCGGCACAGCTTGGGTGGCGGCACCTGGTGTTCTCGCAACGAACGGCCATGTGGCCGCTAATTTCGCCAAGCTCAAGGCTGAAGGCGGCGGCTTGGTGATACGCACTGTTTCTCAGCCACCACAAGAAATCTTGATCGAGCGCGTCGTGATCCACCCGGGTTATCAGCAATGGGCCAAATTGCGCGCCGAATTCCGACCGATGGACAAGGGCGCGTTTGATTTCCTCACCCTTTTTCCCGCGTGTGATGTGGCCTT
>JBLINQ010000115.1:0-16481 GCA_047639315.1 Planctomycetota bacterium | reverse complement strand
CAGTTGATTGTTGATTGTTGATTGGCTGAAACTCAGCGAGCGTTGATTATCCTCAGGTCTTCTTCTTGGCGAATATGAAGAGAACGACCGTGAGCACGAAAAGAGCCATGACCCAAATCGGATATTCACTGGCGGCAAAGAAAAGCATGTTGTTCTCCATTGTGCTTGGATTCTGCGGCTTGTCTCCAAGAAGCATAGCGTAATCAACGTCAGGACCCACTTTTGTGCCTTTCAGAAACCTGATCCGAGGAATTCGGGTGCGCCGAGATCACCTGCTCATCCACTTTGACACCGTACGCAACGACGCCACGCTTGACAGTTTCGACGTCAGAACAGAGACTTTTCTTGTCTTCCAACTTACGTCGATTGGAAATTTGATGATTAATAGTGCACCACGGTCGGCTCCGAATCAGGGCCCGATATACCTCCCTTTGATGCATGCCCTTTCTCGCAGGATTGCGCGTGGGCTATCAAACCTTCTGATGGTACTTTGTCTCTTCCTTTCGCTTTCGTGCGGATCGCATCCGACGATTCTCGAGCTCCCGGCAGAGCACTCTATCCCTGACGATGTTGATTTGGCCGGAAGTTTCAGCTTCCGGATGTGCGTTCGGATGACTGGGGCTCCATCTGATCTTCCGATGCTTGCGTCAAACAAAGCTTGGGAATCTGGGGAAGTGCGGGACTACACGACCAACAATGCTTATGGGCTGGGGCGCGAATCTGGTGTGCTTGGGGGCTTTGCCATCAGTGTGTTGCCCGATGGTGCCTGGACATGGAATGCTGGTGACGGGAAGTCGCGACTTGACCACCGGCCTGAGTCGGCAGATCAGGGCATCGCTGACGATAGATGGCATGAGATTGGGTTTGCTGTGGATCGGGCCATGGGAGTTGTTCATCTGTTTCACGATGGACGCCGCGTCGCGCTCCATGATCTTCAAGGGGTCGGAAGCTTGGCGTCCAATATGGGGGTCGTGCAGCTTGGTCATGTCGAGGGCTGTGCCATTGCTGATGTCCGGATGGAGGAGGGCGTCGTCTCGTCCGTGGACGTGTCTGCAGCCTTTACTAAACGCTTCGGCGAGGAGCGCCGCCCGCCTGCTGATCGTGTTTGGGACGGCCAACCACTCAAAGTCCTCGCCTGGAACATCTGGCACGGCGGCCGGCGCAAGGGCATCGACGAAGGCGTCCAGCGTGTCGTTGAAGTGATCGAACGCTCAGGAGCCGATATTGTTCTCATGCAAGAGACCTACGGCAGTGGGCCCCGAATCAGCGGCCGCTTGGGATTCGATTACTACTTACGTTCCAGCAATCTCTCGGTTATGAGCCGATATCCAATTCGGGATGTTCATCGGCTGTTCAGCGGATTTCACTTCGGCGGCGTCACCATCGAGCTCGATCCTGATGTTGAGGTTGGGGCGTATTCCCTCTGGATTCACTACCTGCCAAGTGTGGATAAGGAACTGAAGGATGGAGCTTCAGCAGAGAAGTTGATCGCCGCTGATGAAAAGACCCGTGGAAGACAAGCTAAGTCGATCTTGGCTGAGCTATTTGCGCATCTCGACAAATCCCCGGCTATGCCAGTGATCGTAGGTGGTGACTTCAACAGCGGATCGCACTTGGATTGGACGAAAGCAGCGGCGCAACTCCCGAACCACCATGGGCGGGTCGTAGAGTGGCCGGTCAGTGTGAAGATGGAGGAGGCGAGATTCGAAGACACCTTTCGAGTCGCTCACGTTGACCCAGTTGCCGAGCCTGGCCATACTTGGTCACCGGAATTCACCAAGAGCCATCAAGACCGAATTGACTATGTCTACGTGCGTGCCGGTGATTGGCGCGTCGTTGATTCCGAAGTGTTGGCGACTCATCCCCGCGGTTGGCCGAGCGACCATGCCGCTGTGCTGTCGACTCTTGAGCTCGAAAAACCCACGCGACCAATCAAAGTGATGAGTTACAACATTCACTATGGCATCGGCATGGACAAGAAACGCGATCTGGCTCGTATCGCGGCCGTCATTGCTTCCGCCGATCCGGATGTCGTGGGGCTGCAAGAAATCGGGAGCAAGGCCATGGCCGACGAGCTTGCGCGCCTCACTGGAATGCCCGCGATCTTTGGCCCATCCAAAAGCAGCGACAAGGCCTACGGCGACGCGATCTTGTGCAAGCATCCTTTCAAATGGGTCGGCAACCTATCCTTGCCGACCGCGAGCACAAGCCGATATCAAGCCATGGCTATCGATGTTGACCTCTCCAGTGTCTATGGCGAAGGCTCGTCAGTTCGAGTTATCAACACCCACTTCGATTGGACCGATAGTCTGGGTTCCAAAAAGGCCCGACGTGATTCGGTGAAAGTGATCGAACAGGAGTTCTGTGCTGACTTTCATGGACCGGCAATTCTAACTGGTGACTTAAATGCGATCCCCGGTAGCCCTCCACTCCTTGACTTAGGTGAAGTCGGCTGGCATCTAACCCAACTTGGTCAACCCATGGAGACTCATGGCGCACCGAATCCGACTAAGCAGATTGATTATTTACTTGTTCGTCCTCGAGTAGCCTGGAATATCCTGGGCGCGAAAGTCATGAACCAGCCCGTCGCCTCCGACCATCATCCCGTTGTCTTGACCGTGAGGCCAATATGGTAGTGCCTAGCCGCAGCCGATCCGTCAGGTTGCAGACTGTTGTCGTGTTCTGCGCGCTCCTTCTTCTCATGAGTTGCCATCGAGGGGCGGTCGGCTCGCACGATTCATCCCCCGAGCAACACAAACCGATGGAGGTTGATGTGTTTCTTTTGGCCGGACAATCCAACATGGAAGGAGTGGGGCGTGCGGAGCTCCTGCCAACAAGTGCACGGGCTAGTGCTAACGTCCACCTGTTCCACAGTTCTGCCCTTGGGATGAAGGGGAGTGAGGATCAGTGGCTTCCTTTGCGCCCAGCTGGTTGGCGAAGCAATTCTACTTGTGGCTTCGGTGTAGAAATGAGCCTTGGTGCGGCCTTGTCGAGTGCCAAACCCGAGCGTCAGGTCTATCTCATCAAGCATGCCGTCGGCGGTACGTCGCTCTTTGGCGATTGGAACCCGAATGACGGGCTGCAATTTCGTACTTTCGAAAGCACCGTCAAACAGGCGCTGGCTGAGCTCGAATCCCGAGGCCTACGCGGTGTCGTGCGCGCGATTTTTTGGCAGCAAGGCGAAGCGGACGCCAAGACTATTAGAGAAGCGAGAGTCTATGAGCGGCGCTTGGAAAACTTCATTATCCGCACACGGGATAGCTTTGCCGCCAACGCTCCCGATCGTCATGCTAAGAACATCCGTTTCGTTGTAGGACAAGTGATCCCGGATGCGACTGCTGGTTCTAACGCGCACAAGAGATTCCCGTATCGCGATGAGGTTCGGGAGGCACAGCTTGCTGTCTCGCAGATTCTGACGAACGTGGTGACAGTGCCGACAGATGTGACCTTTGAAACCCACGCATCGGATGGCGACGAATTCCGAAAACATGACAATGTCCACTTCAACGAAGCGGGCCTCAAAAAGCTCGGCGAACATATGGCCGCGGCGTACCTCGAGGAAGATCACTCACTCGCATTCGATCCAAGAGAGAGCTTGCTCCCCGCGCCGACGTCCCGCTCTGGCCCCCAACAAGCGATTCCTGACACGCTTAGAGTCGCGACTTACAATACCTACTACGTGTTCGCCAAGGGCAAGCAAGTCACGGCCGCGACTCGGTGGCTCGCAAGCCAATTCTTAGACTTAGTTGCGCTGCAAGAACTTACGAACATCACCCATGAACGGTTAGCCGAGCTTGGTGCTGGTTGGGGCCATAAGCACACAGAACTCCTCAAGACCGAGGGTTTTTCTGTCGGTCTGACTTCGGTCCTCCCGATTGAGATCATTGAGGGTGTCACTGAGGGCATGCACCATGGCTATCTGCACGTACGGGTGGCGGGAATCCACATCTTCGTCGTTCACTTGTCGCCGTTTCGGTGGGCGAAGCGAACGGCCGAAGCAGAGATCTTGTCGGCCAAGATTCAGCCGCTTCTTGAGGAAGGAGCGGATGTCTTGGTCTTGGGTGACTTCAATGCTGAAAGCCGAACGGATCAACGGTTCTTGGCGGCTCAACCGATGCTCTTGAAGAAAGCCCGGGCCAGTGACATCGAGCACAGCCATGTCGAAAACTTGCGCAACAACGAATTCGATTTTTCTGTCATGAGGCGCTTTACTGATGCCGGGCTTGTTGACGCGGCATTGCCTTTCCTCGAACAATCCCGTGAACATCGGCTGACATTTTCGACTGGAATTTGGGACGAGGGCCAAGACACGCCGCCAAAAGGCGGAACACGCATTGACTATGTGCTTGCCAGTCAGTCCCTGGCCCAGTCGGCCGTATCTGCCTTCACTCCACGTCATGGTGTGGTCAACAAGACCTCTGATCATTATCCAGTCCTGATCGAATTTCATCGATCGGGGCTGAAGTAGCTCTCGCCTCTTTATGTTGGGTGAAAGCGGGAGTCGACCGCCATCTCAGGAAATCAAATCGTGAACAACGTGCCCGTGCACGTCGGTGAGGCGCATGTCTCTGCCGCTGAAAGGGTAGGTCAGCTTCTTATGGTCGAGTCCTAAGAGGTGAAGCATGGTGGCATGAAGATCATAGATTTCCATTTTCTTGTCGACTGCGTAGTAACCGTAGTCGTCTGTGGCGCCGTGGATATGGCCGCCTTTGACGCCGCCCCCTGCTAACCAGATGGTAAAACCGAAGGGGTTGTGGTCTCGCCCGTTCGATCCTTGCGCCATCGGGGTGCGGCCGAATTCGCCGGCCCAAACCACGAGTGTTGAGTCGAGAAGTCCGCGTCCCGCTAAGTCAGCAAGCAGGCCAGCAATCGGTTCGTCTACCGCTAGGGCATTCTTAGCATGCCCGTCCTTTAGATTGTTGTGTTGATCCCAGCGATCCACGCCTACGTTGGGGCACGTCAATTCAACGAAGCGAACGCCCCGCTCCACGAGCCGTCTTGCGATGAGGCACTGTTGGCCAAAACTGCGGGTGTGATTGTATTTTGACTTCAGTCCATACAGCTTGCGCGTCTCTTCAGTTTCGCCTTTGATGTTCATCAACTCAGGGACCGCTGTTTGCATGCGGTGCGCTAGCTCGGCGTTCCGAATAGCCGACTCGATTTGATCATCAGACCCGATGGAGTCGAGTAGTCCACCATCGAGATCTTTGATGAGATCTAACTTGCTGCGTTGATGTGAGGCTGACTTTTCTCTGCGGGTGATGTTGGCAAGGGGCAGAGGACCTGCCTTAAACACGCTGGCCTGATAGGTCGCTGGAAGAAAGCCATTGCCAAGAGTCTCAAGGCCACCCGGTGGGACTAAGCCGCCGTTTAAGACAGTGAAACCAGGAAGGTTCTTGGCCGTGCTGCCGAGGCCATAAGTCGCCCAAGCTCCCATGGTCGGCCGTCCTGCAAGGCCGTGGCCCGTATGCAGGAAGTAGTTTGCCCCAGGGTGCTCCGAGAACTTGGAGACCATAGAACGAACGATGCACAGCTTGTCGACATGCTTCGCAACGTGAGGGAAGAGGTCACTCACAGGGATTCCAGATTCGCCGTAGCGATGGAAGTCCCAGGGCGACTTGAGAACGGTCCCGACGTTGTCGAACTGGGTGGCCGGAATCTTCATCTTGATCGGTTGCCCGTGTTCCTTTGCGAGCCGCGGTTTGGGATCGAATGTATCAACCTGCGATGGCCCACCGTCCATGTAGAGAAAGATGACGTTCTTAGCTCTCGGCGGAAAATGCGGGCCGAACTTGGCACCATTCGGATCTTGAAGAATACTCGATCCCAAACCGTTCTCTGGAAGGAGCGCAGCGGCAGCCACCGCACCAAAACCGTTGGCGAGATAGCCCAACATGTGACGGCGGGTCATCACGCGAGGCCCGTTTGTTGAATGGAAATTTCTCATAGGAGGTGCCAGAATTCCTTGGTGTTAAAAAGCACGTGGCAGAGGTCGGCCCAAGCGGGCTCAATTTTCCCGCCATGATGCTTGGTGGCCTGGCCTAAGAAGTCGATTGCCTTCTTTAATTCACTTGATCGAGGAGGCCTCGCGTAAGCCTCAAGGTAGAGTTGTTTGACTCGTGCGATGTCGCCTTGAGATTCGATGGCGAGAATCCGCTTTGCCCAAAACGTTGCTTGCCCCATGACGAATGGATCGTTCATGAGTGCGAGGCTTTGGGCCGGAACATTCGAGTTTGTTCGACGACCGATGCAGCCTGTGGGCCGAGGGAAATCGAATGCGAGGAAGAATGGCGACAAGAAGTTCAGACGCACAGCGAGATAGACGCTACGCCTCCCGAGGCCGTCTAATGGGCCAGGTTTCGGGCGCCCCCGCCCTTGCATGAAGGGTGTCAGATGCATGGGGATGGGTTGACCGTACATCTTGCGATCAAGGCTTCCCGAGGTGGTGATGATCGCGTCCCTGACCGCCTCCGCCGTCAGTCGCCGTCGTGGCATCCGATGCAAGAGCTTGTTCTCAGGGTCCGCCTTGATGGCCCGAGGATCAAGGTGGCGGCTCGCCATCTGGTAACTCTCGCTCATGACGAGCTGTTTGAGCATGGTCTTCACCGACCATTTGTTCTTTACAAAGTCTCGCGCCAGCCAGTCCAGAAGTTCGGGATGGCTCGGACGTAGGCCCTTGACCCCGAAGTCATCCGTGGTCTTGACTAAGCCTTTTCCGAAGATGTGGTGCCAGAGCCTATTTACGATGACGCGTAAGAAGAGGGGATTCTCCGAATCCGTCAGGCGCTCTGCCAATTCCAATCGGCCGCTGCCAGCACTGATCAAGAGGGGGGCTCTGCCATCGATGGCAGATAGAAATCTCCTTGGTGCCGGTTTGCTGGGTGTCAAGTGGCTCCCGCGCAGAAGCACTCGCTCGTTAACTCCGCTGCCGTCCATCAACACGCTGGCTTGTTGTGAGACCGGCCGGATCGCACGAGTGAGTTTCTGTTTCTCGTCAATGATGGTTTGGAATCGAGTTCGGTTTGCCGCGATAGCGCTTTGGGATGGGGGGCCCATGAGGCTTGGGTTCGCAAGCATCCAATTGACGAGCCATGCCGCCTCGTGCCCAGCAGCATCGTTGCTCAACTTTCCTCTTGCCGCCTGGCGTGCAGCTTTCTTAAGGGCCTTGACGTAGAGGCTCGGTTTCGGAGCAGGTTTCTGTGTGGAGTTTCTCAATGAAGTGAGCATCGGAAGAGGGAGGTGTTCGATACTCGGCGCTTTCTCCGACTCCACAATCATCAGTACGTCCAGTGCCTGTTCGCCAACACTCGAAAATTCGAGGTGAATTCGGCGGCCAACGTAGCCGGTCAGATCATGAGTCACCCATTGTAGCCCGCCATCTGCGGCTGCAAACCTCCGAATGGACTTGCCGTGCAAGGGGCCGTGGATAACGCGGTGGGAATTGATCTCAGCGAATGCCACGCCTTCCCCTCTTACGAGGTAATGGAGCTGGCCGGAAGTGAGCTTGAGGCTACGGGTCTTAAGGGTGCGTCCCGCTTGAGGCCAATTGAGGGCGGTTGGCGACTTCTGCGTCCGAGCCGCAGGCTTCAAGATCTGCCACTGTCGATCCCAAGACGCCGCTGATCTCGTGACAAGACTGCGCACTGGGCGGCTTGCATCATCGGAAATTCGAACGTCACCTAACTTGACTGGACCCAGACCAAACCCTGGTCCGTTGGCATACCAATGGGGTTGCCTCCCAGCCGTGGTGTAGTCTTCAATGAGTCGGGTCTTGTCGTCAAGAACGGGCTGTCTGAATTCGAAACTCGGGGGCGCTTTGTTGGCCAGCGTCTCTGAGAAACTCGTCAGACCGAAGAAAGGGTCCGTTGCGTCCTTCTCGGCCTTAACCAGATGGTCACGCCATGCTGACACTTGAGGAGACGTCTTGGGTGTCGGTTTTGAGATCGCTTGTCCTATGATTCCCTCAAGATCCCTTAATTGGAAAAGAAGGTCTTTCCCGATGGCACTCAACAGCTTTGGTCCTTGGGAAAGGCGAAGCTCAGCAAGGCCCTTAGCAATCTTGAGGTTCGTCTCCTCCGTCTCGAATCTCATCTGCCGATAGCTGGAGCTTTGAATGAAGCCATTGAGGGCGTAGTAGTCCTCCGTCGAAATGGCGTCGAATTTGTGATCATGGCACCGGGCGCAAGCGACGGTGACCCCAAGGAATGCTTTCGACATCACGTCGATCTTGCGAGCAGCTCGATCTAACTGATCAACTCGTGTGCTGACTGGCGAATGAGGTTCCTGGCCGAAAAGCCAAAAAGCAGTCCCTAACGGTGCTTCGTCAAAACCCTTGCTGGGGTTTCTGCGTGGTTTTTTGAGCAGGTCGCCGGCTATGTGTTCGGTGACGAACTGATCGTACGGGACATCGGCGTTAAGGGCGCGGATGACGTAGTCTCGATATTGCCAAGCGTTAGGAAGGTGAAAGTCGTATTCGAAGCCTTGAGTCTCGGTATAGCCCATGAGATCGAGCCAGTGACGGCCCCATTTCTCGCCGAAGTGTGGTGATGCGAGTAGCTCATCGACGAGTCTTTTCCACGCTCCGGGATTGGTGTCATTCAAAAAATGATCCACTTGTTCGGGAGTCGGAGGCAAGCCAATGAGGTCAAAAAAGATGCGCCGCACCAGGACTCTTTTTTTTGCTTTGGCAGCAGGGGCCAGTTTGCTTGCCGCCAAGGACTCCCAGATGAATCCGTCGACAGGGTGAGAGGACCATGAATTCCCAATGGGAGGGGTGGGGTTAGTCACGGGTTGCCAAGCCCAGTGTTTTTTCCGTTCGGCAAGATTGAATGCTTGAGGTCTTTCGCTGGTATTGCCGACACTGGTGTCTGCTGGCATCGCCGCGCCCTCTTTCACCCACGTCACGAAGGCAGCGATGGTTTTGCCGTCAATCTTCTTCTTGGGAGGCATCTGAAGATCGGGATCTGCATAACCGATCGCATGAATGAGAAGGCTCTCGCTCGGTTTTCCCTTGACGATCACCGGGCCGGACTGGCCGCCTTTCATGATGGCTGCGGGAGTGTGCAAACGGAGTTTGCCCTTGGCGCGCCGTTCGCCATGACACTTGACGCATTGGTTCTGTAAGACGGGGCGGATGTCATTTTCAAATCGCGAGAAATCTTGTTGTTGGGCGACAACATGAGGCTGTAACAGACTCAACACAAAAGCAACAAGAACAGCTTTCAAAACTAACCTCCAGCTCGTTTGATCGTGAATCGCCACCTTACCCGAGGAACTGGCAAATCCACAAGTTTCAGAATTGGCATTTTGACCGATATACGGCCCTTGGCCTCAATGTCGCCCTGCGGAACTTCGGGGTTTAGATTCGAAGACGGCTCCGACCTGAATTCCAAGAATGTTGTGGAAGGGACTGTCGAATGCATAAGCCATCGCTTAGGGAAGGCCTACCTTTGATGCTGGCCCTCAATTCTGATCAATCTTCTGGATCTCGAAGGGAGTTCACTTGTGAATTCCACCCCGTCTAAGTCTGTCCTTCTGCTGTTTATTGTCTCAATTTTTCTTGTTGCAGAGACAAGTGTCCAAGCGACTATAGCTCACGTTTTCAATGGAACACTTGGATCCTCGGAACGATTTGGTTTGACGATTGACTGTGCCGGGGATGTGAATGTCGATGGCTTTGACGATGTCATTGTTGGTGCAACACGAGGTACCTTAGCTGGTTCAGCAACGGTCTTTTCAGGTTTGGACGGCACCATTCTCTATTCGTTTAGCGGAGCACAGACGGGCGATAACTTTGGCTTCTCGGTTAGTGACGTTCTTCGAGGCGGCGATTAGGTCTGTAGCATCATGATTGACGATATTGATGCAACGACATCAGTCGGCCATATTTCGGTACCAGGATCCCCTGGGTCTGGGGCTCCTGCTTCTGGTGATCGCGTGACTACCCTCTCTGGGCACTAGCCAATACGGCGCCCAGTCATCTTTGACAGCCCAATCCATGCCTGGTTTCTTGGCAAGATCGAGCATCATAGTGGGGCAAGGCAAACGGGGCTCGATAAGCAAATTAGTCCCGTCTACGGTCACGATAGTCGTCAGGAGCGACGCTATTACCCATACACAGTCTGAATCAAGCTCGAGGCGAGGCGAAGTGCCGGAGTCGGTATATGAACCGCCAGAGGGGTTTGAGCCGTCAAAAATTGAATCTTCCAGTTCCCCAACACAAGGGCTCATTCCGCGGCTCAATCACATCATCGACATCACCCCCTGGGGCAACGACGTCGTAGGAATTGTCCCAACGTGAATCGACCAGATGCGCAGCAGCCGAGCGACATGCCAAAGTCGGTGGGGGAATCGACTGAGGAATGTGGCTCTTAAGACAAATCTTCCGGCGTTGTGTCGGTATGCCATACCGTCACAATTGACCGTTTGACCGTTTTGGGATTTCGGGCACCACAGACTGGACGATCGTGATGAAGACATTGCCGATGTTTTCTAAAGTCTAAATGCTACATGATGAGGAAGACCCAGCGGCTAAGACAGAGGAGCAGGGTGACGAGCAGGATGAGGTTACGACTGGGGGTCGGAAGACGCTTCCAAGTCTTTTTTGTTTGATCCGCGCAGGAGGCAAACGCGGCCGCTAAGAGAACTAACGGAAATGCGAAAGGCTGATGTCGCCATGCCATCGCCCAGTCGCCTTGAATGAGCGCAATGCATGAACGGGTCATCCCGCATCCTGGACATGGCAAGCCGGTTATGGCACGAAACGGACAAGGTAATAGCGAAATGTCGCTAGCCGAAGTATTCCAATACGCAGATGAAGCACCGACGATCACGATGAACAAGAGGAATACACGGGCTAACGTCACTTCGTCAAAACGGGGGAGCTTCACTGCGCTCGCCCCTTATTGGCCATCGATGGCGCATGCAACCCAAGATCAGGCATAGAGCTTGTTGATGTCGCCTTGCTGAATTGCCATCGCAATAATGCCCAATCCGAAGACTGTCAGTAGCAGCGAGATCACTGGCAAATCGGAGTTGACCCTAAAGTCGTTATCTTCTTGAATTTCGTTCACAACCTTGGCCATCTTGTAGGCGTGGAACATGGCGTAGATCCCGCACGTGAGAAAACTCAATAGGAACCACATAATGAAACTGAACTCTTGGCTCTTACGCCAAGCATTCAGAGTTTCCATTTGCTTGTATTGCCAATACAGACCGTAGATTCCGCATGTGACCACGGTGAGGATGACGTCCATCACCACATTGCGAATGCCTTCATTCGCCGAAATTGGGTACTCACGACTCATGTCGGATGTTCTCACTTTTTCTAAAAAGGATCCTGCAGCGACGTTACATCCTAAATGATGAGCGCTTTCGGCTGCCTGCTGACTCTTTAACCGCGTGCAGCATGACATGAGATACAAGAAAAAGAAGTCTAATTCCCGAGGCAATCGTATGGCGATGCTGATGTACGCCTTGTCCGCCTCGAATCTCTGCTTTACGAACTGGCCCATTCTTGTGATTTTTCGAGTTGTGGTGAAAGCAGCGTTTGTTCGTCTCGGGTGCATCGCCAAAACTGGCTGTTAGGCGGTGGCGTTGACCACAAACAAGCGAATGCGTTGGCTTGAGCGTTTTGACCGAACGTCCAAACTTGGTGCGTTGGTGCTCCGTCTGCCGAGAGTCGAATTCAAGTTTGGCTGGTGCGTTATCGGATGCCCGCGATGACGAGGAGTCGTCAAAAGATCCACGATCAGTCTCCGTGGACAGCAGCGAGAGAATAACCGGGCTCGGAGGTTGACACGACGACAGAATAGTGGCAGCGATTGAGAGCGCGTTTGCGAAACGTTCCTGCCGCGTCCCTCCGCATCACCGCGCGCAAGAGCGATGACACGAGTGCTGAGATCAAAGTCGAGCACAAGGCGGTGATGGAAGTTGGGCGCGACCTTTTATGGAGTCCGAAGCTCTTATTTCATAGCCATGTCTCAGGGGTTGTGATCTTTGCTGACACCAAAGCACCCGTTCGATACACCCAGATTTTTGCGATCCCGTTCGACAAAAAGACTCGGAGGGGGGCGGCACATACAGAACGATCTGGAAGGGCGTTTTCACCTTCAATATCTCGTTCAAGATGACCATAAACACTTCGATTGTGCCCAAGTCTTTTTCATTGCCAGAGAACAGCTCGATCCCATGGCGTGTGGCTGGAACCTTCTTGTCACCCAGCTTCTTGCGAATCACGTGATCATAGATTCCTATGCAGTCTTGCCTCCATAGGACAAGTTTGGCGTAAGTCTAAGATGTTGGATGTCTTCTTTTTCGCCTGGGCTGTGCAATTCGATTTGAAGCGCGTCTGCTGTCGACTCGCCGTTGATTGTGATTTGCCCGCGAAGGGTAGCCTGTTTGGCAAATTCCAGGAACAGTTCAGTAGCGCCCGGCTTACAAATGAGTTCGCTGTTTCCGCCATTTGAGTCACAGAACATTCGGACCTCGGAGGCGCTCGTTCGACTGTAGTTTGTGAACCGACCTTGACTGTCTGACAAATCGCCGAGAGCCTTTCCGATCAACTGCGTTACTTGGCCGCCAGCACTGATAACAACGAGGCCGGCTTTTGAGTGGTCGCCATTGATGCCCTCTCCCCGGACAAGAACTCCGGGGACTGGTTGCCCATCATCATCAACGATGTGTCCTGCGATTAAGAGAGGCCTTTCTTTCATGCGTAGATTGCCGAGATCGGTTTCGTCTTTAAGCAACTCGGGCAGGGCAATCTTGAGCGGCTCGAACTTGCGTGCTGGGTCATCAGGCAGCAACTGCAAAGTGAAGCGGGCGAGCTTCTGGAAGGGCGCTTGCAGTGTGAATTGTCCTTTGTTGTCAGTCGAGGCGTCGAGATTGACGATCTTGCGCTCGTCATCCACGACGACGAGCAATCCGCGTCTGACTCTCAGATTTTTTGGAGTGTCCCGTCCGCTTGCATCAAGACGCCACCTAAATAATTCGAGGCCAGCCGGCTGGCTTGTGACAAAGTCACTTTTAGAATGTCGCCATGTTTGACTGGGCCCTTCACGTCTTCTCTGGGCATTGGTCCGTCAAAGGTAACGAATGCGATTGCGGGGTCGGCGTCCGTCGCCAAGAAACTCAACGTTACTGCGCGATTCTCGACCCGTAGTGAACGAAAGGGGATATCACCGAAACCAAATGAACGCGCTGTGGGCTGGATGATGACGGCATGGCGCCGGCTTTCTTGAGTTTGATGGAATGATATAGGGTGACTTCAACGCTGCCAAACGGTGGGGGGGTCTGCACCCATTCCGCTGTTTATCCGGGCCATCAACGATGGTCTGAGAGTCGTTTCGGGTATCGATACGCCGGTCGATATGATCGCAATCAAGTCTGCTTCCAGCGGGCAGACCTTCGAAGTGAGGGTTGGTTCTCCTCAGTCTACATTCCTGGGTGCTTGGGCCGGGCTCGGGCTTCGACCGATGCTCACAGGCCTTCCGCCTTACCAGCCGCATTTTTCGAATGTCTATCTGTTCCAAGAGAGTGCCCATCGAGTCGATTCCGCTCATGCTCCTCAGCCCATCAGGAATCAGCGTTATTGGCCCCATTCCACCAATCCTGACCGGCTACAGCGCACTCTTTCAGGGATACGTATTCTCGAACGCCGCTGCGAATGGCTCTTATGCTGTCACTGACGGCCACGAGGTGCGGTTCTTCTAATAGCGCCCGACATCCAGCGCTGCCTTTTGCGATCGACCAATAATTCTATTGGAAGTCGCGAGATGTGGGTTTCACCTGATTCAATTTGAAACCGAAGCATTTCTTTATTTCGCGAAGTCGGAAAACTATAGAGAAGCGTGGCGTAGCTCGTCGGCACTGCTTCCACCGCTTGTCGGTTGCCTGGGGACTGTCGAGCTTCATGCCACCGTATTGAGTCAAAGGGCACCTCGCCTATGGCCGTACTGGTGTCACAGTCCCGGGATTATTTTCGTGGACGATTCTGGGGGCGTGTTGTCGACATTTCCTCTTGAAGGTGTAAGATGCCGACCAAATCAGAAATAACCGTGAGACAAATTCTCATGTCGTATCAAAGGTGAATCCATTGGCTACTCATAAATCGAACTCAGTCTTCCTATTTGCAGTCGTTCAGAACGTTCTCACTGCATCGTTCGTCATCGCGCTTTCTTTGTTGCTCTCGGGCCTATCTTACGCTCAGTCCGGTCCGGGCACCGAATTGCAGGCAGTGCGCGCCGCTTTGGTGGAAAAAACGGACATCCGTGACGAGTTACTCGACTTGGCAGTCGAGCCTGTCGGTTCTTCGAAGTCGCTGCGCAACTCAGAACTAGAGACAGATCTGGTGGTGCCGCTCAATATGCGGGGCTCCAATGGTCAGATTACATTGGGCCGCGGTCAGGAAGACAAGGAGGGAGAGTACAAGCCATGGCGCCTCCATGATGTACTTCAGGAAGCAGGAGTGCCTGATTGGCTGCGTGTCTCGGGGTCGATTCGCCTGCGTTATGAGGGCATCGACGGACAGTTCCGATCTGCTTCTCGCCTTGATGACACCGATCACGTCTTTGTCATGCGGACTCTGCTTCAGGTCCAGGCCGACTTTGATCCCGTGCTCATCACTCTCGAGCTTATGGACAGCCGTCAATACGGGGGCGACAACGGATCGGCGATTGGCACATCGTCTGTCAACGCAGTTGAGCTGCTGCAGGCTTCGGCGACTTTTCGCCTCGGCCAGCTTGGGGGTGGCAAGCACCAGCTTCGTTTGGGACGGCAAACGTTCAATCTCGGCAGTCGGCGCCTTGTCGCTCGCAACCGATTCCGGAATACGATTAATGCTTTCACGGGTGCACATTGGGAATGGAAGACAAAGGAATTCAAGCTTACCTCATTCTACACACTTCCGGTCCGGCGGCTCCCTGGAGATCTGAACTCGCTCGTAGACAACGAACTTGAGTTTGACGAAGAGAATTTCAACACGCAGTTCTTCGGCGTTCACTTCGAGCATGACTTGTTCGAACGGCACCACTTCGAGGCCTATTTCTTTGGGCTATTAGAGGATGCCAGCGGATCCCGCCATCGCGACATTTTCACAGCAGGGTCGCGCTTTTTGCTTCCCAAGATGAAAGGGCAGTTTGACTACGGCATCGAAGGAGCCTACCAGTTCGGCGAGTCTCGCCTTTCCGGGTCAGGGCCTGACCTCGATCATAGTGCCTGGTTTGTCCACGCCCATATCGGCTATACGTTTGACGCGGCATGGTCACCGCGGGTACGAGTTGCTTTTGATTATGCGAGTGGCGACGATAATCCGAACGACGGTGACAACAACCGTTTCGAGACGCTTTTTGGCGCCCGTCGCTTCGAGTATGGCCCGACTGGCATTTACGGTGCGGTCGCCCGCTTCAATCTCTTGTCGCCGGAGCTGCGTCTCGAACTAAAACCACAGTCGAACATGTCACTGATGTTTGCTTGGCGCCCAGTGTGGGTTGCCAGCGACCGAGATGCTTGGACCGCTGCCCGGGTTCAAGACCCAACTGGTAGTTCGGGAAGTTTCGTCGGTAATCAATTCGAGACCCGTTGGCGCTGGGACATCATGCCTAAGAGTGTCCGCATCGAAGCAGGCATCGCCTATCTCGCTCATGGCGAATTTCAGGAAGATGCCTCTGGTGGGCAGAACACAGACACAGTCTACGGCTACGTGCAGGTTGCCTGGACGTTCTAAGCACCGATACCGTACCACGATACCGTACCAGGTCTAATCCCCTCGGTTCGGCTTCCACGATACCGTACCAGGTCTAATCCCCTCGGTTCGGCTTCAAGCGCAGCAGATTATTCTCCGATACCGTACCAGGTCTAATCCCCTCGGTTCGGCTTCAAGCGCAGCAGATTATTCTCTGACCACAGAGCGCGGATTCCGTCGCTCCCACGAGCGCAAGAAATAGACCTGGTACCGTACCTGGGTGCGGGCTCTGGTGCTGGCGTACATGCCGATAGAGTGAGAGTGAGGGCTAGCGCGTTCATTATGTGATGGGTTCGCATTGATTCATGATCCTCTTCGATCCGAGAAATGGAAGACGATCTTGACCGTCGCAAAAAGATCGGGCTGGTTAGAGACCCAAGAGTCTCCCCTTTAAGACTGTGATGAAGGGCACTCTCTCTCAGCGTAATTCTCTGAGGTATTTATCTTTAGGCAGATCACGGTGCGAAGTGTTCCATTTCGAGAATAGTTTTGGGGCCGTACTCGGGGAGGGGTGATCGATGTGAGTGAGCCCTTGCCATGACGAGGGCCCTATGGCCCTGCTGTGAGCGTTTTTGACGATTTGAACCGGCGATGACTCTGATGACGCTAGCGAGCGAGCAGGCGATCGCTGACCTCACGAAGACTTGTTGCACTGATTTTCGGACTATGAGATCCTATGGGGAATACGTTTGCCTTCTTTTGCTCTGCCGTCCGTGCATTCATCGCGGCCGAGATCTCG
>JBLINQ010000114.1:0-16574 GCA_047639315.1 Planctomycetota bacterium | reverse complement strand
TGTTGTTTACTGATTCGGAAGAAGTCCATCATTGCACAGATGGCGTAGCACTAATTCAAGGTCTTTTTGGCGGCGTTGTTATCGATGCTCTTGTCGTTAACAAAAGCTCGATTGCTGGTGACAAAATTGGAGATCCTAATGCCGATCTGAACCAACGACTTGGTGACACTTGGGATAGTACATTGCCGACGGTTCTTCTGGTCAAAGGCCAAGTGCCTTTGGATTTGTTCACCGGATATGAGGTTGATGTAAAGGTCTCGCACGACCAACCTGATGCCTGGCAAACGTGCGCCTTCCCGTCCGACGCTTCACGCGCCAAGACTCTGCTATCGACCCTTTCAGATCTTGACTTCCTATCCGTAGGTGGTGACCCGACGAGTGAACATTACCTTGTTCTTAGCGAGGCGCCGATTGGCCAACGACCTCCAGTTCGCGTTCTGCATCATTTGCCCGGCACACATGTCGGCGGACTCAATCCGTTCTTCTCTGCTATCGGCGCTGAGCCGTTTGCCATCATGGATTCCATTGATCCACTGTTGGAGAAACTTGAGCAGAAGGGGACCGACTGCATCGCCGTTCTCTCCCGTGCAGGTGCATTCTTGTGGACCATGGATTTGAAAGGGCGAATCGGCATGGAGACCACGAGCTGCGTTCGTGTCGACGAAGATGTTGTCTTGCCCTTGACCGCCAGTTTGGAGCCGGGGGCTCACGTCGAATTGAGCATGGACTTGCAGGGTCTCCTGCCCAGGGCACGTAGTGGTGATCTCGATGTGTCCTTCATCATGAATCCGCCAAGCGCCGAAAACCTTAGAGCGTTTGGAGATGCAGAAATCCCACCTGCTCACGTATTTCAGTTCCCAGCCCCCTTTGCCCTCAGCATCGCAAAGTAAGCCACCTCAATAGGTTCGAATGATCATGTCTCGCTGAAGCTGGTTGTCCCCGCAGGATTAGAAGCTATAGGGCTTCCTTCTATCGATTGGGATATACCATGATCAAGCTCGGTGACTTCAAAGATCGAATCATAGCCACGCGTGAGATCCCAGCGCGCCCGGAAGAGTTTGGCGAGTACCCTGGGAAAGCCCATGCTGTGCTAAAAGAGGCATTGGCAGCGGAAGGAATCGAGCGACTCTATAGTCACCAAGCTGACATGTTTCAGCGCGCGCTTAACGGTGAAAATGTCGTCATTACGACGGGGACTGCTTCCGGGAAAACACTGGGCTATCTCTTGCCGGTCTTGCAGGGCATCTTGGATGACCCGCGGGCACGGGCCATGCTCATCTTTCCCACGAAAGCACTGGCCCAAGATCAGCTCCGTGGACTCCTGAGCCTCATCGGGCATTTGGGCTCAGGCAAAATTCAGGCTGGCGTTTATGACGGCGATACACCTCCCGTTGAGCGCACGCGTATCCGTGAGAGTTGTAATCTGATTCTCACCAACCCGGACATGTTGAATGCTGCCTATTTGCCGAATCACGGGCGTAAAGGATTTTCGCATATCTTCCGAAACTTGCGCTTCCTCGTCTTAGATGAAATGCACACTTATCGCGGTGCTTTTGGATCTCATGTCGGAAACGTGATGCGGCGCTTGCGGCGCGTTTGCCACCACTACGGATCAAAGCCGCAGTTTCTTTGCAGCAGTGCAACGATTGCGAACCCAACCCAACTTGCCAGCGATATTTTTGAAGAACCATTCTCACTGGTCGAAAAAGACGGCTCTCCGGCTGCCGGGAAGGTTGTTCACTTTTGGCAACCACCCATGAATGAGAACAACTTTCGCCGTAGCGTAGTGCAGGAAATGAGCGACTTTCTACCGCAACTCATAAATGGTCGCGTTCGTACAATTTGTTTCTGTCGTTCACGCAAAGAAACGGAAGTGGTTCTTAAGGAGACCCGAGATGCCTTGGGTGCCGTTGATGGTGGGCACAATGAGTCTTCTCTTGTTGCTGGCTATCGAGGTGGGTACACGCCGGAAGAACGTCGCCAAGTCGAACGCGATCTGATTTCAGGGCGCTTAGTTGGGGTCATCTCGACCAATGCCTTGGAATTAGGCATCGATATCGGCGGACTTGAAGTCGTAGTTCAGGGCGGATTCCCTGGTACTCGAGCGAGTTTCTGGCAACAGATTGGCCGAGCTGGGCGACGGCAAAGTAAGTCTCATGCCTTTGTGATCCTGCGGATGTCACCTATTGATCAGTTCTTGGCTCTGGATCCAGATTGGTTGATGCTCAAAGAGGCTGAGCATGCCGTTATTGATCCCGACAACCTAATGATTCAACTCTCTCATATCCGGGCAGCGGCAGCAGAATTGCCACTCACGGTTGATGATGTCGCACTTTTCCCTGATCTCGGGGAAACAGTGGCCGTTCTTGTCGAAGCCAACGAGTTGCGCGAGTTACGTGGTGTCTATCATTGGTGCGGCCCAGCTCATCCTGCAGGCGATTTTAGCTTGCGAAATATGGATGGTGATTTGTTCAAGATTGTCAACCGAGACACGGGAATGACGCTGTCCGAGATGGATCGTCCGCAGACTTATCATGAGGCTCATCCGCGTGCGATCTACTTGCATGACGGCCTCCAGTACATGGTCGAAGAGCTCGACCTTGTTGGGCAAGTTGCCAAAGTCGTCCCCGTCGAACAGAACTATTACACCGAGCCAGATGTCCGAACAGCTATTGAAGTCTTGAACGTCCAAGAAGAAGCCAACCTTCCACGGGTAGGCACATGGTTCGGTGATGTTCGAGTCATTGACACAACCATTGGCTACAAGATGTTGGAGTTTCACAATCATCAGAACCTCGGCTACGAGGTCCTTCCTGAACGCCTCATCATTGAATTAGAAACAGAAGCAGCATGGTTTCAGCTGCCTGCCAATGTCCTTCGCGTCCTCGGTGGAGAAGCTCAGGACTATATGAAGGGGATGGTTCATGCTGTCATCTCCTGCGCCAGGATGAAGACGATGGCTGAAGGAGCCGATCTGCGCGGAACGAGTTTTCATTTCACCGACGAAGAGAACAGTGTCACTAAGACATCCATTATCATCTACGATGGTCATCCCGGCGGTTTGGGATTCTCCCTCAAGGCGCACGAGAATATGTCGACCATTCTTGAGTCAGCCATTGTTCTGGTAGAGAATTGTCGATGCAAAAATGGGTGTCCGGCATGCGTCGGCGATTATCTTTTAGACAATAAGCTCGTGCTTTGGTCTCTTCAGAGCCTCTATCACGAATTGCCAGCTCCTGAAGGCCGAGCCCCACGTCCGCCAATGCCGAGGATTCGGGTGAAGAAGAGTGTTGATTGGGCTGATTTACCTGAGGTCTGGGAGAAAGTCGTCAACAGCCTTCCGACACGAGGCGAAAGTGGCGCAGCATTTCTTCGGACTGTCAAATCCGTTCGGATTCGAGGAGATGTCCTACTGTTGTCACTTTCCAGTTCTGCCATGGCCCTGTGGACGAACGACTCTGCGATTAAGAAACGCTTGCAAGAGATCATTGCAAAACGTGTTCGCGTACCGGATGGCTTCGAAGTGAGCTACGAAGTGGTGGAAGAAGGCAAAAATCGTTCGATGACTGCCGACAAGAAACTGAGGCGTCGCTACAAAGACTTGACCGGTGAAGCTCCGTGAGCCTGAGAGACCTCAGGCGTAAACTCGCCGACTCTCGCCGAAAAGGACCTGCCGCCACCGCGCCTCCAGTTGTTTCTTCAGACGAATCCAAGGTCGTTGTTGAGGGCGATCCACGTGTCGTTGATCTCAAAGGTCGTTTGAGTCAGACAGAAGCGGCGCTACCCGAACTCACGGTGGAGGAAGAGGAATCACTCGACCAACTGGCTTTAGATCAGGCTCCACATATACGGGAACTGCGTCGGTTGAATCCCTTTCAGGTTCGAGCGATCTTGTATGACAAGTCGTCTTTGGTCACAGCTCAAGTTGGCAGTGGCAAGACAACCGTCTTAGTGCAGAAAATAATTCACTTGTTGCACCAGGGGGTCGATGCTTCACGCATCTTAGTCTTTACCTTTACCAAGAAGGCGGCGAAGGAGATCAGTGATCGCTTGGGTGACGCATTAGACTCTCCCCCAAAATATGGGGATGCAAATCCTCATGCGGGAACTTTTCACTCGTTGGCGCATCAACTGCTCAACGAATTCCCTGATCAAGTAAATAAAAGATGGCAGCCCGGTTTCTTGGTTCTTGATGACGAAGGGAGGAGTGCGCTCCTTCTTGAGATCATTGAACGAGACAAGTTGAGAATCCTCTACCAGAAGAAGCTCAGTCGGCGTATCGACATGCTTCGCGCTGGCGTCGCCTTGTTCGGCAATATGAAGAAAGAAGATGACTTATCTGCGCTTCTCGATCTGTATGAGAAAGAAAAGCAAGCACGCAATGAATTAGACTTCGATGATCTCATTGGGTCTGGGCAAGTAGCAGCACAGCGTCTGGTTGAGAACAATAGGCCGTCGTGGATCCTTGTGGATGAATTTCAAGATACGGATGAAGGTCAGTTGAAGCTCCTCAAAGCTTGGGCAGGAGAAAACACCAAGATCTTCGCCGTTGGTGACCCCGATCAAGTTATTTACTCTTGGCGCAACTGTGGTGTTGATGTCTTTCAGAAGTATCAAGATACCTTTGATGTTGATGCCCTCGAGCTTGGTATTAACTATCGTTCATCGGCGAATATCTTGGAGGCCGCTCGCTTCGTGCTGAGCGTTGCACGCCGAGGATCTGACCCACGGCCGACGAGGGAAGAAGGCGCCTTGGTTGTCATCAATAAGCATCACAATCCAATTACGGAAGCCTGCTATCTCGCCGAAGTCATAGGGGCGTCCAAGTCTGGCACATCATCTGCCATTCTTGTGCGAACTCGTCAGCAACTGGAGCCATTGAAAGAGCATCTTCGTCTGGCGGGGATCGATGTCAATGTGCAAGAACGGCCTCAAGACAATCAATCTCTCAGAACGTTCTGTCGGGCCTACTTTCAATGGTTGAGTGGTGGACCAAACGAAGGCCACTTGGCCTCTTGGATGTGTCATGAAGAGTTTGGGATAGAAGGCCTTCGGGGCCGACTGCTTGAATTCGAATCTGATAGCTTGACTGTTGGTGACCTCCTGGGTCTGTCTGGGGCCTATCAAACATCGGAGGAGGCGTGGATAAAGAAGACGATCGAAGGGCGCCAGCGGCAATTGCATGAAGCGAACGCTCACTCTAAGGTCGAAGACTTTCTCAGAGATTCGGGCATCTTGGGATACTTGCTTCCCTTGTCGTCAAAAGCTAATTCCATTGAGACGAGTCTTCGCTCTTGGCTCGCAGTAGTTTTTTCTGACTCGGGCTCAAAGAAGACACCAGACGCCCTGAAGGAAGTTCTTGCGGCACTTGAACCCTGGGAGGCCCACGCGCCAAAGGCGCCCGCTCTGTTGGGTTCGAATTCAGTGCATTTGATGACGATACACGCAGCGAAAGGGCTCGAGTTTGATCATGTCTTTATTAGCGGTGCGAATCGAGGCTTGATTCCATTGAGTTCATCTTGGTCAGACAACGATAAAGAAACTGAGGAAAGAAGGCTCATGTTCGTCGCGATGACACGGGCCCGTGATTATTTGGAGATCGGTTGGTTTACGGACCCCGGAACCCGACAAGTTTTTCCTGAACCCAGTCCCTATTTGGATCTCATCCCTCAAAGTCTGGTTGCTCCAGAGCTATCGAAGTTGGCCGCTGAAGATGCAGATAAAACTGTGCTTGCAGGTTGGGGAGAAGGCGATGCGGTTGGCCATCCACGCTATGGACAAGGCCAGATTGTTGCGGTTCACCCGACAACCGTAACCGTCGCTTTTTCCAAAGGGCGAAAAAAGAGCTTCCCTTTAACCCTATGTCCGCTGACCCGGACTTAGCCCAAGTAACTCTGGGTGCTCACTCGATCTCTTTTGCCAGACCAAAAATAGAGATATTGACGGCGGTTCGCGCTGCACCGGGATTGCAACGGGGGCTTTCTCTTTGACAGTGGCGCCGGCGATTCGAATAATGACGGTTTTGATAATTTCATTGTTGGCAGATTTGGTTTGATGGCCAAGGGGCAACGGATGTCGGTAGCGCTGAAGTCGTCTCCGGACGAACAGGAGTTCGTCTCGCCACGATTGAAGGCAATAACAAAGACGACCATTTGGGCGAGTCGCTTGCTTTCATGGGTGACCCAAATGGGGACGAAGTGAACGACGTGGTCGTCGGAGTTCTGGGTCTTGATGGGATTGAACTGAGTTCCGGCGTTGCCCAGATATATGACGCACCAATTCCTCTTGCACGGGCATATTTCTCGTCCGCATTACCATCCTCCATAGAATTGCTCTGGCTCCCTGACAACAATGAAATCTCATCGCCCGAAGGCTCGCTCCACAGTGCCGGCGCATCGCCAATTGCCACTGGAGTTTTTGGTGTGAGTTATTCCTGAGGGGAATATTAAACAAGATTCGGTTTTCCGGTTCTAATCGCCGTGGATCCTTTCAATCTAATTTAGCTCTGGTTCGTTCCTCTTCGACAGGGCCGGTGAATTCTCATTTCCAGAGGTGAGCTGTCAGCATCCTTTGCTCGCAGGCGAATTTGTCTACATTCAGTGATATAAGTTTGCCCCAGTTGTTCGCGGCTCCAACGGCATTCAACTTCTCATGGCTCCATAATAACCACCTCTATGCGGTGAATGGTTTGACGCGGCTGGTGTTTTCGGCTTCAATTCACCAATGATGAAGACACTCACGATGATGTTTTGGCTTCTCCTTTGGGCAGGCTTTGCAGTCTCCACTTGCGCGCAATCGTCCGACCAACCGAAGTCTGAGCCCACACCGAACAAGGATTGGCTCGTCGCCAGCGACTTGCCTAACTCGCGTGTGATTCAAGCCGCCGATGGCCGCGAAGTGACGCTGACCAACGGTCTGATTCGACGTACATGGCGTTTGAGTCCTAACGCCGCTTGTGTTGCCTTTGACAATCTCATGACTGGTCAGTCGATGTTGCGCAGTGTCCGTCCTGAGGCACGGGTGACAATCGACGGGAAGGCATGGGACGTCGGTGGATTAATAGGGCAACCGAATCATGCTTATCTCACACCGGTTTGGCTCGACGCCATGACGAGTGATCCAGCCGCGCTTCAGTTTCGAGGCTTGTCTGTGGGCAAACCCCAGGAGCGCATCGCTTGGCAACGTGTTCGTCACCACAGCCCAAACGTCACATGGCCTCCGAAAGGAGTCAGTCTTCGCCTCGATTTTGGCACAGCGGAATTTCGGGTCTCTGTCCATTACGAAATGTACGACGGTGTTCCCTTGCTCTGTAAGTGGATCAGGGTCCAAAACCAGTCAAATGAGACGATTCAAGTTGACAAGTTTTGCGCCGAAGAACTCGCCGTCGTTGAACACAGCAATTGGGTGGAGACCCGAAAGGGAGTTCCTCAACAGGTTCCCAATTTCCTCCACGTTGAGACTGATATGGCGTTCGGTGGATTTCAAAGTTCAAACGCCAATCGTCACGTCGTCCATTGGCGATCCGACCCTCTCTACATGACCCAAGTGAACTGGAAGAGACAGACACCTTGCTTGCTCGTTGTCGAACCCACATATGGGCCAGCTCAGGCTATTGCACCCACGGGAGTGTTTGAGAGCTTCAAGGTTTTTGAGTTGATATTAGACAGTACTGACCGAGAACGGGTTGGTTTAGCCCAGCGACGGATGTATCGGACGATTGCACCATGGGTGACTGAGAACCCCTTGATGCATCACCTGTTAGCCAATGATCCAATGGTCGTGCGCAAGGCGATTGATCACGCCGTTGAGGTTGGTTTTGAGATGATCATTCTCTCCTTCGGGAGTGGTTTCAACATCGAAAACGATAGCCCGGACTTCCTCGCTTCTTGGAAGTCTGTGGCAGACTATGCTCAGAAGAAAGGAATCGACCTGGGTTGCTATTCGCTTCTGTCGTCCCGAAAGATCGGTGGCGGCAATGATGTTGTCAGCCCCGCGGGGGAGAAGCCGACTCATGGCAGTTGCCCGGCGCTAACGAGTGAGTGGGGCACAAAGTACTATGCCAAGCTCTATCATTTCTTCCGAACGACGGGTTTAGACATGTTGGAGCATGATGGCCCTTACCCCGGTGATGTCGACGTCACGCCCAGGCCGCCTCTCCAGAAGGGTAAGGAAGATTCTCGTTGGGTCCAATGGCGAATCGCCAGCGACTTCTATGCGTGGTGTCGAAAAAAAGGCATCTATTTGAATGCGCCCGATTTCTACTATTTGAGTGGTTCGAACAAGTGTGGGATGGGTTATCGGGAAGTTAATTGGTCGTTGCCCCGCGCCCAGCAAGTGATCCACACCAGACAGAATATTTATGATGGAACTTGGCGAAAAACCCCATCGATGGGATGGATGTTTGTGCCCTTGACCGAATATCACGGCGGCGGCGCTGAGGCGACGATTGAACCCCTTGATGAACACCTTGATCACTATGAGAACATGCTCATCTCGAATCTCGGAATGGGCGTCCAAGCCTGCTATCGTGGGCCTAGGTTGTTTGATACGCCCCGTACCAGGGATATGCTCAAAGCCAAGGTCGCATGGTTCAAGAAGTACCGTGACATTCTTGAATCAGATATGATTCATGGTCGCCGAGCAGACGGCCGTGACCTTGATTGGATGCTCCACGCCAACCCGACGCTCCCTGATAAAGGTATGCTCGTGGTCTTTAATCCTTTAAAGGAATCGGTGAAGAAGACCATACGGGTTAACCTCTACTTCACCGGCTTGACGACTTCAGCCAAAGTGAGCGCCGGCGAGAGCAAGGCTGAGGCATACGAAATTGCCCGAGACTACAGTATTGATTTACCGGTTGTAGTTCCGGGTGGTGGCATGCGTTGGTACGTCATTCGATAGCGATGTGGCCATGATCTTTGTGCAACGTCCGTACGAATCTGAACTGATTGGAAGGAAGTTCCTATGGTTGCCGCAACAACTGAACAATTCCGCCTCGTATGTCTCACTTTCATTGTTGCCGTTTTCTTTGGTGCAGGCGCGAAAGGGCAAGAGCTAATGAACTGGGGTCAATTTCGTTTCTCTGCCGATCATTGTTGTTCGCTTGGCCAAACGGAAATCAAAAAACCAATTCTCGCGTGGGCTTTTTCGACTGGTGATGTCATCGAGTCATCTCCATGTATTTGGAATGATCTTGCTTTCATCGGTGGTCATGCCAAGCGTCTTCATGCTGTTGAGCTGAAGACCGGGAAACTCCGTTGGCAATTTGATGTCGGTGGGTGGGTAAGGGCATCCCCATCTGTTGTCGATGGTGTTGTCTTCTTTGGGGCAGATGACAATAAGTTCTATGCACTCGACGCAAGATCGGGCAGAAAGATCTGGGACTTCGAGTTAGGCGAAGGCGGGCAACAGTCATCGCCAGCGATTGCTGACGGTCTGGTTTATTTTGGTGCCTTTGACAAGTTTGTGTACGCCATAGATGCCAAGTCTGGGCAGTTACAATGGAAGTTTGACGCCAAAGGGTCGATGCTTTCCTCGCCAGTAGTCAATGAAAGAGCAGTCTTTATTGGGACGGATTCCGGAGACCTCTTCGCGATCAACCGAAAAGATGGGAGCAAAATTTGGTCATTTCGTGCCAATGATAATCCCATTCTATCGTCACCGGCACTCTCTGGGGATGTCATTTTTTTCACGTCTTATGACCACTCCATCTACGCGCTCAATGGGTCGACCGGCAAGAAACTCTGGCAACACCAGACTGAAGGCCCGATATTCTCGTCCCCGGCGGTGAAAGAGAACGTGGTCTACTTTGGATCGAACGATAAACATCTCTACGCCGTCCATGCCGACACCGGGAAACGACTTTGGCGGACACCTCTGAACGGCGCTGTCTTTGCCTCGCCAACCGTCACGGAAACGTCCATTTATGTCGGCTCCTCAGATGGTCATTTCTACGCCCTTGATCGTAAAAGTGGAGGCGAAAGATGGCGTTATCTCGTGCAAAAAGGGGTCAACGTTTGGACCTCCGCAGCGGCGGTTCGGGGGCATTTGTACTTCGGCAGCCATGCAGGAGCGCTGGTTGATCTTCAAGAATCAGATTAGCCCTAGCGGCCCAAAGCCAGGATTTGACGGCGAAAGTCCCGTTTCTACGTCCCCTCATCGCTCTCTTTTCATCCTAGACCTTGTGGACCCCACGAGATTGGACAAACTAGGTGAGATCGAGTCCAGATAGCAGAGAGCGGTAGAGAAGAGCATGAAACGTATATTCAAATTGGTTCACCCCAAAACGAAGGTCCCAAGACTTGTTGAGGGGGCAGTTTCTGATATTCGGAAATATCTCAAGAGAGAGCGCAAGAAAGACATCCCAGAGAACGCAGATTTCTGGGATTTCGAGTGTCGGTGCGGACCCACAGAGTCTGAAGCTGAATCGTCTCACGTAGATGACGTGGGCAAGCTGATTGGGGAAGCTGCAGAAAAAGGGCTCGAGTCGTTCTACGTCGAAATCAACGCCCGTGCAGTTACGCGTAAGATCTCCAATCGCGAGCGAAGGATAGCGAGTGAGAAGAAGAGCCGAGACTAAACTGTTGTCTTGAGTCCCCTCATTCAGAGGGTTCGCGCTTCTCAATTCCTCATCGGCCGTTCCGCAGGGTTCAGATATGTCACTCACAGCTTGGTTATCGCTTGTCGGTATCTGTTGCGCCGGTGCCATTTCTCCTGGTCCCAGCCTAGTTCTCATCCTGCGCCAAACAATCTCGCTCTCGACGAAGCATGGCTTGGCTTCGGCTTGGGGTCATGCTTGCGGTATCGGGCTTTATGCCAGTGCCGCTGCCCTTGGACTTGGGGCGCTGATGAAGACAAATCCTACCATTGCTAATGGCATCCAATGGGGCGGCGCCGCCTATCTAATCTGGCTCGGTGTCAAAGCGCTGCGCAGCGCCGGTGGAACGGCGGCAGCGTTGGAGCTCAAGAGAGAACCGACGCTGATTCTAACCGCGGCCAAAGAGGGGCTCGGCATCGCGGTCGTGAACCCCAAGATTATCCTCTTCTTTGCAGCGATCTTCAGTCAATTCGTCGAGATTGATATGTCAGCACAGGGTGTTGCCATCATGGTTGCGACGGCATCCATCATCGACGGCGTCTGGTATTCAATCGTTGTCCTGGGTTTGTCTCGGACCCGGCTGATCGATGTTCTTCGCAAGAACGCCATTTGGGCTGATCGCCTGATGGGTACGATCCTCATTACCGTTGCCATTATCGTTCTCTTCTCTTAGACGACAAAAAGAGAAGAAACGGACGAGTGCCCACAATGGAGCCAATGGGCAGCCATGATGGCCCATTGCGGCCGATTCTCGTAGCGATCTTTCACAATAACTGTAGATCCAACAGAACAATTGGGTCCCAAGCGGGTTTGAATCCTGAATGGCACATGATTGCCTGATAAGGAGATCAACTATGAAGATAACAACACTCGTGATTGCAGGGCTCGTACTCTTGGCTTGCGGTCTATCGGCACAAGAGGACCCAACCGGAAGGTCGGAACGTCGCGCCAGGGCGATGAAAAAATTCGACAAGAACGGCGATGGGAAGCTTGATCAAGCAGAGAGAGCTGCGGCCCGAGCCGAGCGACGTCAGGGCAAAGAAGCGAATAATGAGGCTTCGCCGCGACGCCGGAATGCCGCAGGGAAACGCGGGCAAGAACGGCGTGCCGCCATGCTCAAACAATTCGACACCAATCAAGATGGTCAGGTCGACGAGAACGAGCGCAAGTCGATGCGCGCGGATCGCTTGAAGAAACGTAGTGCTAATTCCGAAATTTCGAATCGGAGAACAGGCATGCGGCGTCACATGAAACGTCGTTTTCATCGTCGTCGCAGAATGGCACACCGCCGGCAGCAATTCATGAAAGATGAACAAGGAAACGTTCAAGAGAAGAGCCGGTTAGGACGTCGCTCCGAGTTCATGAAACGCAGGGCCGAACGTCAGTCAGAGGGCCAAGAGCAACGCCCGAAAAGTCGTCGGGGTCGCTCTGGAGAACGTCGCGCAGCCATACTGGAGCGTGCTGATCTGAACGGGGACGGACAGATTGATAAAGCCGAAATGAAAGCAGCAAGAGACACTTCTAATGAAGACCGTCGCTCTGCCAAAGACCCAAAGCAACGTAATCGCTGAGCCAAAATCGTGGCCGAATGCAATAAGGACCCGAGTTCACATGAACTCGGGTCTTTCTGTGTATTCATGATGATGTGCTAAGATACTCGTCCATGAGTGCAGATCGAATTGAGTAACGAAGCGAAGACTAAGGCCCCATGAACCCTCCCTGGACGATGTCGACAGTTCTTCTCCTGTGCATGCTTCTGGCTCCTCCGGCCTTACGCGCGCAGATTGGCCGGATTGATCCAAGCCTTGAGAAGCAAGTTGAATTGATCCCGGGCAAGCGCGAGGTGGTCGGCGGGAAGGTCAGTCCTTATGTGTTCGTAAGCGAACACTACCGTGTCGAAAGCGATCTCTCTTTAGCTTGTTCCACTTGGGCAGGGCAGTTCTTAGAAAGTTGCTGGCCAAAACTGCGCAAGCGGTTTGGCCTGTCTGCAAAGCCCACTCACGATCGCAAGAAATTCTTCGTCTACATTCATGAGCGGCGCGAGGATCTTGAAGTAGCAATCAAGTTGGAAAGCCCCGATCTCAACTCTCATGAGAATCACGGCTATTACTCGTTCAAGACCGGCAATCTTCGAGTTTGGTTTGATCCATTACCCACACACTTTCGCCGGCTCCTGTTGCATGAAGCGGCCCATCAATTTCATTACTCGTCACTTGGTCCCGGGCGTGGACAATTTCGAAGAAGTCCACATTGGTACATTGAAGGTGTTGCTCACGAATTAGAACGCCATGAAGCAGACGGGCGGTCCTTGAAACTCGGCTTGGCGGATTCCTGTTACTTTCCAGAGTTTTCGTTCGAAGCGTTAGAGATCGTAAAAGCTCGTCGATTTCGGTTAGACAATTTTCTGAGAGGTCGGCGCTCCTCGGTTCCCAAAGAACAACTCGAAAGTCGCGCTTTGGGGTGGTCGGTTGTACGTTTCTTCCGCCACGGTGCTTCCCGCAAAGAGAAAGAATGGTTCAAAAACTTCGAGCGCAATTTGAGTGGTGGAGGCGGAGTTCCAGCTCGGACGCGTCGTCGAGGAAATGACGAAGTCGATCGGATCGAGCATCAGAAGGTGCGTGAACGCCTCATCACGTTTCTTGAAAAAGACGTCGAACGCGCCGCCTCAAAGCCACGTGGTGAGTGGGTCAAACCGTCGAAGAACACGTTTAAGTCTCACTATACTGGCGGATGGTTCAACGTGTTGCCGTTGGCAAAGATCTATGCCCACTCAAAGTTCTCTGCTTCATTTGTCATGCCGCGCAAACCGCAGCCGAATGAGGGCGTCGGTTTCTTAATTGGCTATCACAACAAGAAGTCCTATCTCGTGGTTCAAGTGACTGGCAACGGCAAGCAACTCTACGTGGTGTCCCGCGATGGCGACAAATTTGTTGCGCCTGAGGTGCATGATTTGGAAGAGAACCTTCGGGGCAAAAAGCTCCATGTTGGGTTTCTTGGCAAGGACACTCTATCCATCAATGTCGGCGAAAAGCAGATCGCCACGCGGAGCATTCCTCAGGTGCAACGAAGTGGTTACATCGCACTTTTTGCTGAGGATCGGAGCAAGCCAACAATGTTTGGGCCATTTCATCCTCAGCATTACACCTTCATGAATGTCGATATTCGATCGAAATGACGATTCTCTGAGTCTGAAAATCCATGTCCTCCACCCATTTTTGTGCTACATGTTAGACGCTGATTGGAAGTTAACCCTGGTGTTTGGGTTGACGAGTTATTCCAATGTTGGATAGTTGAACGATTAAGAGGTCGAAGGCGATGTCAAACGATAATAACTGGTCTAAAGGCGACTCAATTCCATCCGGAACTGCAGGAATCCCTGACATTTCCATTATTGAAGTTCATGCCAATGGCACCGGTGAACCTTGCGGAAGTGGTAAGACAGCCAAATTGAATTACAAGGCCATGCTGGCCAATGGGAACGTGATTGATCCTGGATCACGCCCTTTCGAATTCACTGTTGGTGCCGGTCAGGCTATTGAAGGGTGGGACATTATTGTCGCTAAGATGCGGATCGGCGACAGTTTTACCGTGATGCTGCCCGAGGACTTGGCCTATGGTTCTTCCAAAGGTGACCTGAAGTTTGATATGGAACTTCTGGCCGTCAGTTAGATCGCCGGATTCTCCGGAAGCGAAATACAAAGAAGCACTGGCGTGTCATGACACGCCAGTGCTTCTTTGTATTTCGAGCTTCTGTTTAGAGAAACTTGATAGCGCCGCCGGGCAAGAAATAGAGAATGACCATCTCGCCGCTGGTTACAGTCGGGATGTGAGTTGAGTCTGGTCCATAGACCACCCAGCCTTCTTTGTGCCCATCGAACTGGGCGTCACCCGACGTTGTGAAGCAAAGGTCAATTTCACCATTCGGGTGATTGTGCTTTGGGCCAGGTCCACTCATGAACACGGCATCGACACTAAAACCTTCCAAGTCTTTCGCGACTCGGCCGAAACGGATGCCGCCTGCTTCTTTGGGGAGGAGCCAATCAGAATCCATGGCTGCCTCAGTAGCTTCGCGAATTTGAGCGATCATGTCGCTCTGAAATGGGGCCGCACTTTCCGTCGCAGCAGTCGCTGATTCGGTGTCAGATAGTTCGATATCCTTGAGCTTCACCGCCAGGGGTCTCAGCAATTCAGCAAATTCTTCTTTAGTCATGGTGTTCTCCTATGGCGACAATCATAGGCTGGAATTCGTGCGGCGCAATCCCTGCCGGCGAGACCAGGCATTCAATGCCAGCAGGAGCAGAGCCGTAATTCCCGATATCCATAGGCCCAACTGGAAATTGGGGGCTTCGTAGGAGAATTCGACTTCATGGTGACCTTCAGTTTCGAGTGGGACAGCCATGAAAGCCCCGTTGGCTAAGACAATGGGAGCTTCTTGGCCGTTGACCGTGGCCGACCAGCCAGGATCGAAGCTGACAGCGATCGAGAGCCATCCCGCTGATGCGCTATCGCATTCGACCTTCATCTGATTCCATCCTTGACGCTGAAGAATGGCGGCCGTTTCGCGCTGCTTCGTTATGAAAGGAGGGAGCGCTTCTATTGCCATCGTCGGCGTTGGTGTGATGAGCACTTCTGATCGGTGGTCCCAGCCAACTCCGGTCGATACGAATTGCTGCAACTTATCTCGCAATTCTGATTCAGGCACGTACTCGCCTTGATAGACCACGCGGGCAATGGCGAGTGGGTATTTGTTGCGAAGGATGACAAGGTCATCGGCGGCTGACTTGGCCGTTGGATTGGGAACAAAGTCGTTCTTGCCCTTAGTGATATGGCGATCGACCCACCATTCGGTCAGGACGAATCTTACCGGATCTTCAGAGTCCAATGACATGCGCCAAGATGTAGGCTGGGTTGCATCTTTGATTTCGAATTCATGTGGCTCTCCAGAGTTGAATCGGTGCGTTACTCCATCGATTTCGGCGTCAACAACAAATGACTTCTTCGTTGGCGATTCACAACGAAAACCAATACGTGCGGATTTGGCGAAGAGGTTTAGGTTCAGGCTAAAAGGCTCTGATGGTAACAGGACGAAAGATCCATCGAAGGCGTTGGGGGCTACGAGATTGGAGGTCGTAATTGTTGCGTAATCAAGCGCTCGTTGAAACTCGCCAAACCGAACAAATTGATTCGTCTCTAAGAGATCTTCGCGCCTCTCGCGCACCATGTCTTTGAAATCACCCTCGCGGAAGATTACGTCATGAACACCGGTCAAATCTAAGTAGGGCGAGAGGATGATTTCACGTGACGCTCCGAGAAGCATGTAGGGTGGCCAAGGGCCACAGTTCATGTAGGGCGCCATCATCTTGTGATAGTTGGTGAGTGGGAAGGCTCCAACACTCCTTATGTCATACCATCCTTGCAACCCCGACAATAAAGGGGCGACGGCGTCTCGATAGCCCATAGTCCGTTGAGCCATCGGGACCCATTCAGTGGCTCTGATATTTGTTCCCTGAGGCAGGCCTTCAGGAGCTCCAAGATCGGCCAAGCGTTTTGGGTAACTCGGGCGATAGTAGCTCGATTCCACCAAGAAAAGCGCAGGTAGAAGGAGGAGGACCCAACGGTGCCTCCGACTGAGAGCAATCAAGCTCGCTACTGAGCCAACAACAATGAGTGCGGTCCAACATTGATCGTCGAATCGATTGCGGAAGTACGCACCGTGAAAGACTACGGCCAAGACAATGATGAGAGGCAACACGCAGAACGTTCCGCGTTGTTCTTTTCTGATTCGATCGAATCCCAAGGCCGCCAAGAAGAGCACAAGGAACTGGGCACCAGAAGCATACTTGGTCCATTTAAGGCCACCAATAATTGGGAGCGCATGAAACTGAGCAGCTAAGGACGGGAAGAGAGCCAAGGCGAGGTAGACCAACAAGCCAATCTGGATGCCTGTATTTCTTCGGGATTTCTCCTTGAAGCTGAG
>JBLINQ010000113.1:0-16686 GCA_047639315.1 Planctomycetota bacterium | reverse complement strand
CTGAGTCGTCACTTTGGGCACCTACAAGGAGTGCATGACCTTCGAGACTCAAGTCGACCATGGTCTCGTCTGAATCTTCAAATTCTAAGTCAAAAGCTAAGGACTCATCCGAGAAAATGTCACCTGTGTGGAGTTCTTCCGGAGTCTTTTTGGAACAGATGGCCAGGACCTTTCGGATGGCGGACTCAACAGATTCGCCCTCTTCGAAGAGCTGATCCAAGATTTGTAATTCATCCAGCGTCATTTCACGACCGGCAAGTTCTTCCACAACATTGGCAGCTGCAGCGAGGTTATCCGTTGTGTTTCCACTACTTACAGCTGAATCGTGAGCGGCGTGGGCTTGATTGATCATGGGCGAGGTCCTCTTAGTCAAGACGGTAAACTGCTTCATTTATCGACCATGTAACCCCAGATTTTGACAGGAATTGCGCTGGACCGATTTCAGGCACTCGCCTACCCTCGTGCCACTGGAGACCATATATGCGACAGACTCTATTCGTCCTGAGTTTCTTACTCATCGCCATCGGTGGGCAAGCTCAGGAAACTCGGGCTTTTCTGGCCGACCGAATCATTCCCATTAGCGGACCGGAAATCGAAAACGGTGTGCTCATCATTAGAGGCAACAAGATTGTTGCTGTGGGAGCGGCCGGCTCGGTGGCCATCCCGGACGGGATCAAAGTTGAGAAGATCACCGGCACGATCATGCCCGGTTTGGTCGATACCCACAGCCATATTGGCGGCGGATCGGGAGGCGACAATTCGAACCCAATCCAACCCGACTGCCGTATTTGGGAAACGCTCAATGCGAAAGACGCGGGCTTACGTAAGGCGCAAGCTGGCGGACTAACCACCGTCAATGTCATGCCCGGCTCCGGCCACTTGTTGAGCGGTCAAACGGTCTACATCAAGTTGCGTGGGTCGAAGACGATCGAAGGTCTGGTCATCAAAGACACGACCGGCTGGGTCATGGGTGGCATGAAAATGGCCAATGGCACCAATTCGATTCGCTCGGCACCATTCCCCGGTACACGCGCAAAATCGGCAGCCTTGATTCGAGCCAAGTACATCAAGGCTCAAGAATACGTGGCGAAGATAGCTGCCGCTGGTGATGACGCCAGCAAGCGCCCCGACCGCGACCTTGCCCTCGAAGGGTTAGCTGAAGTGCTGAGTGGCAAGCGTGTCGTTCATCATCACACACATCGAGCCGATGACATCTTGACCGTCTTGCGACTTGCTAAGGAATTTGGCTTTCGCGTGGTCCTTCACCACGTCAGCGAGGGTTGGAAGGTAGCGGAAGAGATCGCAGCGGCAAAAGCCCCCTGCTCTATCATCGTGATCGACTCGCCCGGCGGCAAATTGGAAGCCGTTGACTTGCGCTTCGAAACCGGTGCTATTCTCGAGAAGGCAGGCGTGGCAACCGCCTTTCACACAGACGATGGAATCACTGACTCTCGTCTCTTCCTGCGATCGGCAGCCTTCGCTGTGCGTGCGGGCATGTCTCGCAAAGGTGCCTTAGAAGGCTTAACCCTCACCGCCGCCAAGATGCTCGATCTCGGCCATCGCGTCGGTAGCCTGGAACCTGGCAAAGATGCTGACTTCATTGTCTTGAGTGGCGAACCGCTCAGCGTCTACACCAAAGTCCTTCAAACCTGGGTCGAAGGGAAGAAGGTTTTCGACCGCTCCGATCCCGCAGATCGACTCTTCGCTGTCGGCGGGTATGGAGCCAGCGACAATCAAGTCATGCATACACACTGCGGCTGGGCCGGGCCTCATGACGACCATGATGATGAAGGAGAAGACAAATGAGACATTTTATCGTTGCCCTCTTCCTCCTTGCCGTCACCATCCAAGCGCAAATTGCCGTGAAAGCAGAAGCGCTTCATGTTGTCTCTGGTCCGATGATCAGAAACGGTATCGTTTTGATGAATAAGGGCAAGATCACGGCGGTCGGCCCTGCTGCCTCCATCAAGATTCCGGTGGGCTACAAAGTCGTTTCAGCGAAAGTAGCAACTCCTGGGTTAGTCGATGCACATTCGACCGTCGGCTTGGCTGGTGTCTACAATCGCAACCAAGACCAAGAACAACATGAGAAGTCAGAAGCTCTGCAACCTGAACTCAGAGCCTTGGACGCTTACAACGCCAGAGAAGCGCTCGTTACCTGGTTGAGAGAACATGGTGTCACAACCGTCAACGCGGGACATGCGCCCAACGCCGTCATTCCCGGCCAAACCGTCATTGTCAAAACTCTATTCGGCCCCACTGAGGCAGCCCTTATCCGTGAGACCGGAACCATCTTGGCAGCCCTGGGCAATTCAGCCCGAGGAGCCGGCGGCAAGTCTCCAGGAACGATTGCCAAGCAGGCCTCGATTCTAAGGTCGGGCCTCATTGCAGCCGGTGAGTACTTAAAGAAGAAAGCCGCGGCCAAGCCTGAAAGTCCCCTGCCGAGAAATCTTCGTCATGAGGCACTCGGCTGGGTTTTAGAGCGCAAGATTCCTTTGATGATCACGGCACAAAAAGACCGCGAGATCCTCACCGCATTGCGTATCGCCAAAGAGTTCGACCTGAAGATCATCTTAGATGGCGCAGCGGAGGCTCATCTTGTCCTCGACCAAATCAAGGCCGCTGGCGTTCCGGTTGTCCTTCACCCACCATTGGCTCGTGCCAATGGTGACCTCAAGAACATCAGCTTCGAAACGGCATCCAAGCTCAAGAAGGCAGGTATTCCATTTTGTTTTCAAAGCGCCTACGAGAGTTATGTTCCCAAGACGCGGGTCATTCTCTTTGAAGCGGCCATTGCCGCGGCAAACGGCTTGGAATGGGCCGAAGCACTCAAGGGCATCACTTTGAGCGCAGCTCAAATCTTGGGAATTGACAAGCGCGTTGGTTCCATTGAGGTTGGCAAAGACGGCGACATCGCCCTCTTCGATGGTGATCCATTTGAATACACGTCACATGTGACCGGTGTGATCATCAACGGCAAGCAAGTCAGCACGAAGAAACGATAGTCCAAGGTAATCAGAACCGAATGGAGCGGCTCAGGGCTAAAAACCTTGAGCCGCTTTTTTGAGCCAGCTGGCAACAACCTTGTAGCCAGCGTCGTTCAAGTGCCAATCGTCTGCGCTCATTTCGGTGACCAAGCGGCCGTCCTTGTCGATCAGTGGTGATTTGGCCAGAGGCAAGAACTTGATACCCATGGCCTCGGCCAAGACACTGAGCCCTTCGTTGAAGGCGCTCAAAGCATCACCGCTGGACCGGCTTTTGTTGCCCCGCCCTGGCAGTATCCCCAGAAGTAATATGGGTGCCTTCGGTACCAGTTCCTGAATACTGGAAATCAACATCCGCACTCGATCTGCAGTAAGTGGGACGGAATCTCCCCGGCGCAAGTTAATCGACCCAGAGTAGAGAACGACTCCCTTCACCTTGGACCACACTTTTAGGGGTAATGTCTTATCCAATCGGGCGAGACACTCCTCGGTCGATTCGCCACCAATCCCTCGATTGACGACCTGCATTCCAGGAAAGTTCGTTTTCAGCGGGAAACGCTCGATCGTCGACGACCCAAGAAAAACAAAAGGGTGATCCAATTTTCCGACAATCTCGTCTTCAGACTGAAATTCATTTAGGCGTTCTTGGTGATGTTCCGCTTGCAACCGAAGGGCTCGAGCGGCCGGATCCTCGATCAAATCACGCAAGAACCAGCCTCCAGGCAAGACGTGAGTCCAGCTGAGAGCCAAGATGGCCAGAATCACTAACAATAGAATGAACACAAGTCGTATCATGGCGTGAGGTTGCATCGTCCGGGTTGGCGTGCCACTATCCTGATGCGGATGGCCTCAAAGGGCAAGCACAGTTTGGTCGAAAAGAAGCTCTACCAGAGGTGGACGAAACAAGGACCGTAGATCTTGTTCAAGAATATTGGCTCTCAGTGGATTCGAATGGTGGTATTTATCGTGGTGGGACTTATTGTCCCTCCGCTGATGAACCGCTTTTTGGGTAAAGAGACCTACGGAGCATGGGGCTTGGTCATGGCAACGACCGGTCTCATGAAGCTCCTGGCTCTCGGTGTGCCCATTGCCACCGTTCGAGCCATCGCAGCGGCCAACACCGATCTTGAAATCAATCGGGTCATCGGCACGAGCAAGCGTATCTTCTTCATGATTGGGCTGATCGCCCTCGTAGTCGGTGCCGGGCTCTTCGCCTTCTTCGAGCTTGCCTACGTCACCGAAAAGCTCGTCGACGGGGTTATGACGAGTAAGATCTCCGCCGAAGACGCTTGGGCCGCCCGTGTCGCTTTTGGGCTCGTCGTCGCTCATGTTGCGCTCACCTTCGCCTGTCAATTGCCCTACGCCATCTTGGCTGGCAAGCAGAAATTCGTTCAACAGAACAAGATCATGATCGGTATCTTGCTGTTTCGGGTCAGCCTCATTGTCGGCGTCTTAACTCTTGGCGGTTCCCTCGTGCTCCTCGCCGTCGTTGAGCTAATCACCGTGATTTTCGAATTCGTCTTCCCATGGCGCGCGGTGAAGAGACTAAACCCTGGGCTGCGCTTCTCGATGGCCGATTTCGACCCCGATGTCATGAAGTCGATCTTCAGTTTCGGCGGCTACATGGTTCTCATGCACATTGGCATGAAACTCGCCTTCCAAACGGACGCCCTGGTCGTTGGGTGGGGCCTCAATGCGCAATCAGTCATTGATTACAATCAATCGAACACCTTCATCATCTATCTCATTGAGCTGATGATCGGAGTCGGTAGTGTCATCATGCCAATGGCCACCAAGCTCCAAAAAGAAGACAAGATCCGCGAGCTCGAAAACATCTTCCACAAGTGGTCGAAGATCACGTTTTCTCTGGCTCTTCTGGTTGGCTCCTATTTGCTCGTCATGGGCCCGGCTTTTGTCGCCTGGTGGATGCGGGACATAACATTCTTTGAGCCAGCCAAAAAAGTGGTGCCAGCTCTCATGCTCTCTTGTTTCGTCTTTTTGCCCATTCGAGCGGTGACTCTGCCGATGCTCTTAGGTCTCGGAAAAGTGAAGTTTCCAGCCATCTTATTCCTGGTCATCGGCGTCTTGAATGTTGGCATGAGTATGGCTTTGATCGGACCACTTGGTCTTTACGGAGTCGCATTGGGAACGGCAATCCCCAACGTCATCTACGCGGTCATCGTTTTGGTTTACGCCTGCCGTCAGATCGATTCCAGTGTGTGGGACTACTTCAGCTATGTCATTCCTCGCTGCACGCTCGGTGCTTTGCCGGTGATCGCCGGCCTTCTTTGGATTCGCGAGCAATTCGCACCGCGATCTTTCATTGAGCTGTTCTTGACAGGCATCGTGATGGTCATTGGTTTTGCCATCATCTGGGTTGGCTTTGTCTACCGCGGCGATAAGTACGTCGACTTACAAGGGCATCTCAGCTCATTTGTCGGGAGGTTCTCCAAATGAATGACTTCCTGACTCTGGGTGGCATCGCCGTCGCCATCGGACTCCTCGCCGAATTTGGAATGCGGTTCTATTTGAACAACTTCGGTCGAGCCATGGTTTGGCAGCCCAATTCCAAGCTCCACATGCACATGGACCAAGACGTATTACCAGAATTGGAAACTCTGGTTCGTAGCGAGGCGAACTCGCTCGGTGAGCGCGGCGATGAGATTCCGACAGATAAGGATAGCTACCGCATCTTGGTTATTGGCGGGAGCGCCGCGGAGTGCTTTTACTTGGACAAGGATTCGGGTTGGCCTGGAGTTACGAAGTCGATTCTGAACCAACCAGAGAATTTGGCGCTCTTAGGCAAAGAGCACGTACACCTCGGCAACGTGGCGCGCGCTGGTGTCGGTGCTGTCGGCTTAGAAAAGATGCTTGACGCCCTACTCCCCCAATACGACCACATTGACTTGGTCCTCTGCATGGTGGGAGCCAGTGATATCCTGCGCTGGTTCTCTCGTGGAGCAAAAGCCAACGATGACGAGCCAGACATCAACGCCGCCGACTACATGGCGTTCTTGCCATCAAAGAAATACTCGTGGCATCCGAAGAAGACTGCCCTGGCATCGTTCTTGCGCCACAAATTAAAGTCGCGCCGTACTGAGCCGGAGGTTCGCGAGAATACCGGTCAACGAGTGCGCGCCTTAAGAAAGATGCGTGGCGAAGCGTCAACCAAACGAAAAGAAACCGGCGATCCAACCCGCATGCTCGATCGATTTGCCAAATCGTTCCGACGCATCCTGGTCGAATGCTCCAAGAAATCATCGCGTGTTGTTGTCGTCAGGCAGCCGTGGTTCGAGAAAGAGCACACAGAGAAGGAAGAGTCATTCTTTTGGAACGCCGCCCAAGGTGATCCCTTCAAAGAGACCTGCGACACCTACTTCGACACATCGATGATCAAAGAACGGATGCGCGACATGGACAACCGCGCCGCCCAGATCGCCGAAGACTTAAACATCCAGCACATCGACTTGATGCCGCACCTAGATATGAGCCGTGCCACTTTCTACGACTTCTATCACTACACACCTGAAGGGGCGCGTAAGCTTGGAGAAGTGGTGGCGAAGGAAGTGCTGGCGGGACTTAAGCAGGAAGACTAGTCGCCGGTGTAAACACACCCGCTGGAAATACGAAGTCAGTCAATTTCTCACCACGTTTGTGAACCGTGTTCTTATCGATCATTCCAACTGCCAATGTTGCTGACTTTCGCGTCCGAGCGATGACCAGCACCTATCGATCCGGTCATGACATGTTTCTTCCCCACTTCGGAATCGCTAGCATTGCGGTATCCAATCAGCCAAGAGTTTCCGCCGCGAATCTGTCTCGACACGCGACGATTATTTTCGCGAATAAAGTGGAAGTGACGGATTCAGGTTAGGCTCGGGAACGTGGTGAGAAATTGGCTGACGCCGTACTATGATTAGTTGATCTCCTCGGTCTCAGCATCCCAGAGAATGTAGGCTGACCACGTAGAAAGAGGGAGGCCTTGGCGGATGGCTTCACGCTTGGCTTCTGCGAGGGCATGAACACGCGTCGTCTTTGTATTGATAAGTCGTTTGTAGAAGTCGACCATTAAGCGCTGGGCACTTTCATCCTGAACTTTCCATAGAGTCGACAGCACACTCTTGGCACCTGCAATAAGCCCGCCTTGCGCCAAACCCATGATCCCCTCCGTGGGGTGTCACTGCGGATAGTCAACCAAGTAGAGTCAAAAGTGTCGCGGTAGGGACTCCAGTTTCCCGGAGCCCCCCGCACGGATCCCAGCGAGCGGAATTACCGCACTGGGCTCCTGCCTCAGGTATTGACGCACAAGCTGTCCGAAAGTTTGAGAAGGTAGATACCTTCCTTGGACTTTCGAGTTGCTTGTCGTATCCGATCCAGTGCATGTTGCAAGCCATTCCGAGTCTGTGCCCCCTTGGGGTTCAAGCTGCGGACCTTGAGGCCAAGGGCTCCAAGGCCAAGAACGGGATATCCCGATTCCCGCGCAGAAAGTGAAAAAGGGGTAGGATTTGAACCAAGGGAGAGACGTTTCATGGAATACTTGGAGTCATGTCTCTTGAGGGCCCCCGCCAGGCATTGAGAGGTGAAGGACGCATCAATGAACGACCCAAGAGCACAAAGTTTGGCCTTGATCTTCCTGGAGAAGTTCTGGGCTGATCAGGATGCCGGCGAAAAGAAGACTCTCATTGACTACTTGATGCAGTTTCCCGGTGATGAAGCAATCATTGCCACTGAATACCTGAATGCCCTAGCTGAAGCTCATGGCGATGTAATCAGCGAAGAATTCGATTCTCAGGACAGCCGAATCGGTCCCTACCGCCTCATCGAGGAGCTGGGCCGAGGCGGGCAGGGAGTTGTGTGGTTAGCCGAAGACACACGGCTTGGACGCAGTGTCGCTCTCAAGGTTCTCGCTGGGCAAGGACCTGGGGCCGCAAGCCACCTCGCCCGATTCAAACGTGAAGCAGCCTTGGCCTCAAAACTTGAACACCCGGGTATCTGTGGTGTGCACGACACCGGCATTGAAAGTGGCGTGGCCTATATCGCCATGCGCTACGTTGATGGCGAGACGCTCAGTGATCGCAATTCGCGCTTGAGCCTGGAATCGACAATGAATGAACCAAGTTCATACATTTCCTTCGATGACGATGAGCCAGAAGAAAAAGAGTCATCTTCCCTATCGAAAACGAGTAGTTCTTCTTCGATTGACCGCCCTGAACTCGACCGCATCATTGCCACTTTCGAGAAGATCGCCAGGGCTCTTCATGCGGCCCACGAAGTGGGCATCGTGCATCGCGATATAAAACCCGGCAACATTATTGTTTCCAAGACCGGCGAGCCCGTTCTTTTGGACTTCGGTCTTGCACGTGACAACAATGATGATTCTGGCCTGACACTGACCGGAGATCTCTTCGGTACGCCGGCCTACATGAGTCCAGAACAGTTGATGGCAAACCGGGTGCGGTTGGATCGCAGAACAGACATTTACTCTCTTGGAGTCACTCTGTTCGAATGCCTCACCCTCAAACGCCCATTCGATGCACCCACAAGAGATGGGCTTTATCAATCCATCATGACAGCACCTACCCCGAATGCGCGCCGTATCAATCCGAAAATCCCTAAGGACCTACGAGTGGTGCTCGATACGACGTTGGAAAAGAACCGAGACCGCCGCTACAAGACAGCCCTTGAGTTTGCAGAAGAACTCAAACGCGTGCGCGAGCTTGTCCCTATTCTTGCCCGGCCCGTTGGCCCCATAGGACGACTCACCCGTTGGGCCGCACGCAATCCAGGGTTAGCTACGTCACTTTGCGGATTGTTTCTGACCATGCTGATTGGGACAGTCGTCAGCATCAAAATGGCTCAGCGCGCCGACCGGCAGAAGAACGTAGCCGAAGCCGAAACACGCCGGGCAAATCGTCAATCGGCTCAGTTAGAAAAAGGACTCTACGACTACAACTTCAAAATGGCATCGACAGCGATTAAAGACCGCCGGTTCGATGTCGCCCGTACAAGATTACAATCCTGCCCCCAAAATTTAAGAGGACTCGAATGGAGACTCCTGTCAAGCCACCTCCCCGAGCCCATAGCCCCCCCGCCATCGAAACTTGATGATATAAGAGGAGTCACACTCAGCCGAGACGGCCGGACAATGGCGGCTACTTCCGCCTCAAACACGATCACAGTGTCCGATGTGAATTCAGGAGTCGTCAAGTCGAACTTCAAAAGAAAGAGGGGCGACGTTAACGCCATTTCTCCAGACGGTCGCTTCCTGCTGACAGGCCGATTTCATTCGAGAATCATAAGTGGCAAAAGTTCGACGACTCAGAAAAGTGTACGTCTTTGGAATACCGCGACGAACAAGCTAATTCGCAAATTCGATTGTCCAGTCACTCATAGCGGTGCTGCTTTCGATTCGACTGGCAGTCAGTGCGTTGCCACAACCAGCACGTCCGCGGCAGCCATCTATCGGACAAAGACCGGTCAAGAAATGGTTGAGTTAGAAACGCCAGAAGATGCGGATCCGTGGACTTTCGCATTCAAGGAAAACGGGGAGTCAGTCTTCGGCATCCTAAGACGCAGCAACGACGACTACATGGAAATCAGAGAATGGGACGCAAGAACCGGTAAAACCAGATCTGTGTGTCCCTTGGATACGAGCGATCTCGGCATCAACAAGAGCGCTTCCGTGTCGGGCATGCGATTTCAGATCGACGCTCGCCATGAACGTTTGTTTGTACTCGCATTAGGCAATCTCGACATGTTCATCTTTGACCTATCTTCAGGCCAACTCGAAGCGCATGCCAAATTCCCTTCGGTGGTAGCGGGATTCGTTCTCGTACCGGAAACAAACTACTTCATCCCTCTTTACAAAAAATTCTCAACCGAAGAAGGGGTGGTAGATCTTTGGGATGGACGAAACGGAAAACACGTCAAGGACCTCTGTTCTCACTTCGCGAATGTCGGATCCGTTGCCGTTGATATGGTCAGAAAACGCATATATTGCGCTACCGCTCTCGATCGCCTTCGAGCTTGGAAATTGAACCTCTTGGACGACCATTTGATATTGGGCGATAGCCCATCTGAAGAAGCGTTGCGATCGAATCAATTCGTTCGCTTCTCTCCAGACGGCAAGAAAATCGTCGCTGGCGGCTCAAGCGGAGATATCCGCATTTGGAACAGATTAGACGGATCAATGGAGCGCACAATCCAAACTGATTTGGGGTGGGTCTCACCACACTTTCACAAGAATCAATTAGTGGTACTTGGATGGGACACCGCCAACGGAAATGTTGTCGAAACAGACAACATCACAGGGAAAAGAGCTTCGACTTATCGCCGACAAGACAAGACTCGTGTTCCCTCTGTCGCGTTGAGCCACAATGGCAAGTATGTTGCGACAGCTGCGTGGAATTCACCAGCGAAATTATTCGATCGTAATTCACAAGAAGAACTTCTCGAAATTGAAACGGGCTTTGGAAACCTCCAATACGAAATCGCCTTCAGCCCTGATGATCGATTCGTCGCTCTTGGAGTTAGCAAAGCGAATGTAAGAGTCTGCGAAATCAAGACAGGTAAAGTGTCGACTTTAGAAAGCAATGGGCAGATAACCTCCTTAGCTTTCAGCCCAGATGGGGAGCTTTTAGTTATTGGAAGTAACAGCGAGGCCCTTGAACTTTGGGACATGGCGTCGATGACCCAACGTCAGCGCTGGACGGGGGGCCACGAGGACACGATATGGAGCGTTGCATTCAGTCCCGACGGCAAGAGAATCGTAGCTGGGGACGGCAACGGACAAATGACGATCTGGCACGTCGACTTCAAGGAAAGCCTCCTCGACATACAAGTAAGCAAACGCGACATTACCGATTTAGCTTTCAGCCCAGACGGCAATGCTATTGTGGCCATCGATGAAGATGGTCAAGTCACTCTCTTTGATCTGCATCGACAAGAAAACGTCGAAGCAAGGCTCATGGAATTCGATGCGCGCAGGCTCATTCGAAATCTTCTCGCGGAACACGGCGATACCGACTCCACCATCAACGCACTCAGTGCTGTCCCTGGTCTCTCTCCGGACCTGCGTAATCGAGCCGTCCGATACGCGAAGAGAAGAGGCGTAAGACCTTTGGAACTTGCCCAGCTTGCGAATCACCACTTGACCAGTGCCGCTCAGGACCCAGATGGTAATCCAGGGCTCATCAAAAAAGGCCTCCAGCTCGCCACACGAGCAGACAACGCTTCTCATCACCGGTGTCCAGAAGTCCTCGAAATTCTCGCCCGTGCCCAAGAAATGGCCGGACACAAGAATATGGCACGGCAGACACTCGAAAGCCTCATACAACTAAGGGTCCTTCAAGCCGCCGATGAACCTTTCAATGCCAGGGGTGGTGGTCGAGCCAGTCGAGCCAGGGCAAAGATTAGCCAGCTGCGGAAAGGCGGATAGGTGGTTGTATTTTGTCGATAAGCTGTGCCCAGCTGGATCTGAAGATGAAAAGTCCAAGGTATCTTTGCTTCTTTCGCTAAAAATCGTTCAGCTGTGACGATTGCTTGGCGACCGGCGAAGTTGGGCCACTGGAGCTGAAGTGAAGGATTTGTGTCAGGTTCACAAACGTGGCGAGAAATTGACTGACGCCGTACATGCAAAGAAGTGGCCACCGATTCTTCGGTGGCCACGCAATTGATGCAGTTTAGGAGTCCGATTATGGAACCATTCTCAACTCAAATCCATCGGTGGCGGCAAACCACCCGTTTGCGGCGACACCGCTTAGTGCAACCGCTTGGAAGATCACGCTGAACCCCGCAGCATTGTAAGGCAGAATGAACTGGACTACGTTGGTTGTTGGCAAAACCACCGATGGTCCAAAGAAGGGTGTAGGCGCACCAGCATCGATCAACAGAAAGAATCCCGAATCATCGAGATCAACATGAACCTCTGGGTAGCCCGCTGGGCTCGAAGGTGTGAATCCAGTAGGAAAGGCGTTACCCATAAGATAGAGGAAATGATAGTCGTACGATCCCAACGGTGAATCAACATACATACCAATGAGGTCGCCGCCGCTCGCCGTCAGGATGTCACCGGTGGAGCCAGTAGATGGGAGGGAATTGATAGCGCCACGAAGCCTCAGATCTTCGTCACTGCCTTCATAAATCGATTGCCACTGGAAAATGTTCGACAGATAAGACCAGCCACCATCGGTTTGCACTCCGATTGTTCCTGCTTGGGCAATGTAGAATGGAGCTGGTGGTGAAGTACAGCTGACGTGGTTATTGGTGTGCCAAGTCATATTCGTCGCGCTGACCCCATCAAAAGTGATGTCAAAGATGGGCGCATAGAGTTGTGTACCCCAGATGTGGACAGTTGTTCCGCCCGTCGTTGGCCCACTCCAATTTGTCACACTGGTTATTGAAGGAGGTGGCGTCGAGATGTGGATCATTGATATCGCTGCGACTGAGTTGTTAGCCGTATAGTACTCATGGTTGGCAGCTGGGATTAGAAGCCCTAAATAGTAATTTCCCGGCGCGACACTTGTTGGGATACTGACGCCGGCGCCCACAATTCCCAACGTAGAACTACTTACAGTGGCGAGCAAAGTGTCAGCGGAACTGATGAACTGGTTGGTGCTGAGCCGAATCTGATATTGGAATATCGAGGGCGATAAAGCCCCACCATAATTCGCAATGTTTCTTGTGACTAAGAAGCTGGAGCCTCGTTGAGCGATAGCTGGGCCAGTAATTGAAACAGCTTCCAGGTCTGGTGCCTCAACAACTGTGACAAGACTGCCCGAGGCGACTTGGTTATTGAAGGTGTAAGCCTCACCGGTGAATGGAGGAATGATCATGCCAATCCAATAATTTCCCGGTGCGACATTAGTAGGAATGGTGCCTATCCCAGTTCGGGAACCAAGACTCTCTGGAGGCAAACTAAATGTCCCCACGAGAATGTCCGCGGTCGTGATCGTCGAATTCGTGCTCAGGCGAATTTGATACGAGAAATTCGATGGAGCGCTTCCAGTCGCATTGATGTTGCGAGTGAAAGGTAAATCGCCCCCCACATAGACCGGTACGCCGACGAAGGTCGGCTCGCAACTTACGGCAATCAAGTCTTGGGCAAAGACTGGCACCGCAAATGAAGACAGAAACAAGGCAATGATGAGATGAACCTGAATTTTCTTCATGTCGTTTTCCTTTCAACGAAGCACCCTGTTGGGTAAATCGGAGACAAGGGTGCGTGCCTATCATAGCAGTATTCAGCACGGCATACTGGGATTCGGTGCTTGGCAAAATGTCGCAGGAAAAGTAACTTCTTCCTTGCGAAATCCAGTCGCGAAACTTCGCAACATCACGGCGTCACGCACATGGTGGAAGGCCATAGTCGCCAAGCTCCCATCGACTTTCGCTCGCGCAGAAGTGAGTTCTGGACCAGGTAAAATTCTCCGGCGCAAAGTCACGACAAACCAGGCGTCGCCTTGTTTTTGTGAACCGCACTTTCCGAAGGGACCACGACGTCGAGCGATGTCAGCGACTTGACCGGCAATTTTCAATGACTCGTGACTCACCGCCGACCATGGACGATAAAGAACACATGAGGACCATGAAGAGCACTCGCTGCGCCCGGTTCTGTTCCAATGTTTCAAGACTCAAGCCCACAGAAATCTCGCAACACCCACGGAGATCAAAGTATCAGCGAAGGGTTCGAAGATCATAGCCGAAGATTATTGCCGAGTAGGGTACTTTCGTGGAAGTCCCATGGCGAAAGTTCATTTCTTGCTCTCCACATCCATGAGGATTTCCAGATCGTCTTTGACTCGCCTCCACTCTTTCCTCATTGACACAATGTTCATGGCACGTTTCTCACCCACGAAGCAGATCGCTTCAAACTCTGCCTGGCGAAAGAGATCATAAACCGCAACCGCATGGCCGAATGGAACGCCACGCGAGACATCAATCTTGCCGACAACATTGGGTCGAAATTTCTTGGTGTTCTTCAATTCTCTAAGAATCTTTTGGAGAATCTCAGGCGTACTCGCGCCTTTGATTTTCTTGGTCCCAACACGGAATTCTGTGTTTTGTTCAACAAGACGCTTTCCCGGTCTGCTTGTTCGGATCTGTCTTAGTCGAACGGTCATGGAGACCCATTCCTTTGGGACGTTCTTGTTCGTCGGTTCGTTTTGGCCATCGGATAACTTCCTTAGAGCCTCGCCAATCGCATTGTACTTGGTGGGCAGATCTATGATCAGCCTTCGCTCAGGCTCGTTGCCTATGTCATTGATTCCGGACGTGACGAGAGAAATCTTGTAAATCGCGACTTCCGGATTGGCACAGATCGTCAAAAGCAATCTCGTATAGTCAAAGGCTTGTCGGGCATCACATTGGATCAGCAATTGTTGTGTCGACAAATTTGGGCGCCGCTGATTTCGGAAAGCGCGGTTCTGAACACCGTTGGCTTCAAGCATCTTGTACATTTTGAGAAAACTGTATGCCTCGCGTTGAACATACATCTTGTCGGCACTCATGCGCCTTCCAGGCGGCCAGGACTTGGGACTCGCATCCGTAGCCAAGGGCGCTGGAATGAAGACTCGCAAGAAGCCCTGTTCGCCAATCGCGGGCCATGGATCCGAGGTTTTTGCTTTTGCCCAGCTGAACAGGGGGTCCGCAATCTTTGTGACTTTTATCACAGGCCCGGAATCAAGACTATCTCCTGCCTGTGAATCTTGATTTGTCTTCGGCGTTCTTCTCTTGGGAACAACCGTATTGGCTTTCACTTCCTCCTCGGTTCTCAGCGTCACAGTTTCAAGGGAAGGGTCGACTCCAACAGAGTCATCGTCCGAAGAGTCACTCGGTGAACATGCAGCAAGACAGGCAACCAGGGAAAGAAGCAGGAGACGTGGCATTGACTTGGTGGGTTCGAGATACACTTGTGTTGCTCCTCGGCTGGTAATGAAATCGAGTCGACAATTAGATTGGCCCGAAAACTCGAAAGGCATCTGTGCCGAAAAACCGTTGTCACTGCTGGAAAGACACGCACCGGCAGTACAGCAAGTTGCGACATCCGCAAATCACAGTATATCCAACTCTGAGCGACGTCAATCACGACTTGATATGCCCCGCTATGCACCTTCTTCACGACCTCATCAACGCCTTGGTCGTTGCCGCGATGGACCGGCATTGTCCGCCAACGGCAGAAAGCGATTTCGGGCCGCGGACTCGAGGAGTACTGTACCAGGTAAAATTCTCCGGCGCATAGTCACGACAAACCAGGCGTCGCATTGTTTTTGCCGACCGCGCTTTTCGAAGGGACCACGGCGTAGAGCGATGTCAGCGATTTGTCTGGCAACTTTCAATGACTCGCGACTCGCCGCCAACCATGGACGATAAAGAATACATGAGGACCATGAAGAGCACTCGCTGCGCCCGGTTCTGTTGCCAATGTTTCAAGACTCATGCCCACAGAAATCTCGCAACACCCAAAGAGATCAGAGTATCAGCGAAGGATTTCGAAGATAATAGCCGGAGATTCATACCTGGTACGGTACTTTCGACCCACGTCAATTCGGAAGACGGGCCCATCGAACTCTCGGGCAGTGAGCGCGATCTCGTCCTTTGCGATGGTGAGGTTGTTGGCGACAAGAAGAACTCACCCACACCACCAAACATCCGGAAACGGGTATTAGCCCGGGATGGTCATCGCTGCGTTCATTGTCATTGTGGCCAAGACGTCCAGGTTCATCACATTGTCTTCCGGCAAGACGGCGGCGGTCATGAACTTTCGAATTTAGCCAGCCTTTGTAAACACTGTCACGGTCTGCTTCACGAAGGTTTCCTCAACATCAAAGGCAAAGCACCTCACGATCTCATCATCACAGATCGAGGTGGGCGCCCTATCGATGGAATTTTGAAGAGATGCGGCCCGGAAGTAGTCATTGATGCCAATGAGGGTGGCCCACGTGGGCCATCTCAAGGCGAAATTGCCACCGGCAAGAGACTCGCGGATCTCACGGGGCAAGATCATGTCAGAGAGAGCCTGGAAATCGCGTGTTTGGCAGCGAAAAGAGAAAACCGCCCTGTGCGTCATATTCTATTGCAGGGTCCTCCTGGGTTGGGCAAGACGACTTTGGCCAGAGCGCTCGCTGTCGAGAGTGAGGCTCCCTTCGTTGAAAGAACAGGCCCCGCAATTACATCCATCGACGATCTCATCGTTGCCAAGGGCAGCGTCGTGTTCATTGACGAGATTCATGGCTTGCCACGTCCAGTGGCGGAGATCTTCTATGACACCATGGATAAGAAACAGATCTGCGTCGTTGGTGCCACAACCAATCCGGACTTGATGCCCAAACCCCTCCGGGATCGCTTCGTCGTGCAGGAAGAACTGCTCGACTATGACGAGATTGAGCTGTCACAGATCGTCACTCGTGCAGCCAATGGGAACATAAGCGATGACGCAAGCCAGACCATCGCGGCAGCATCCATGGGCACACCTAGGAAAGCCCTCGCACTCTTAGCCTCTGTTGATGACCTACGCTTAGCGCGTGGCTACGAAGTCATTACGTCTAAGCTCGTCTTGGAAACCCTCAAGCGGAAACGCATGGATTTTCGGGGTTTGGGCCCACGCCACAATCAAGCTCTGACCATTCTCGGTCAGCAATACCAGCCCATGGGCCAAGCAAGACTGGCATGCCTGATGGGGCTCGATCGCGACGTATTCCGCACC
>JBLINQ010000112.1:0-16700 GCA_047639315.1 Planctomycetota bacterium | reverse complement strand
ATTGAGATTCGGCGTCATATTGTCCTGAACAGCCCGATCGTGACGGACGAGCAGCAATGCAATGATCTCGGAGCCAATCTGAAACAGCGATCCCAAGACTCGTTCTACAAAAGGCAGTCATTGATCCCAATTGGCGATAGTAGCCACCGGGCATCTGCGGGTACCGAACCAGGTACCGAACCAGGTCTAATTCCCTCAGGTACCGAACCAGGTCTAATTCCCTCGGTTTGGCTTAACCGAATACGGTGCCAGGCACTTGGTGGAAGACAACCTCACGGGCAATGCCCAACATCGGCGAGCTGCCAGGAGCTCAAGCCCCTTGCTTCCTCTTCGAGACCACTAAGAGTCATTAAGGGAAGAGACTTGCCCATTTCCCCGATTCGGACGAAAGATCCTTGCGCACCGAGTCGGCACCGGACCTTCACCTTAGTCCATTGGGCTTCTACCATTAACCTGACACCGTACTATCCATCAATTGGTTGAATGCTCGTGAGTGCCGAGGGTGGTCACCCATTGAAGCATCAAACCCCAATACTCATCTGCCTGCGAATCATCGAAATAGCGCAATTCCATTCGAAGACGATTCGACTCGCTCAAATTCCAGGTAATCCAAAACCCGGCATCCCACCAGTCTTGGGATGAATCCTCGGCTCGTTCAAACAGATCAACGGAAGCGCCAAATGCCCACTCTGAGTCAACTCGGTATTCTGTCCACACAAAGAGACCGAAGGCGGACTCACTTTCCGTAATTGCCGTGGTTTCATCCAAGAACGACTGACGATTGAAGAAGAATTCGGCTGCGACAACAAAACTCTCCCCCGCGTCGGGCCCCTTCATGTGCAAAGCGATGTCAACTGAAGCGACAAGCTTGTCCAGCTCTGTGTGATCTTCAAACGCGACTGGTCCGATTTCGTTGAGAAAGGTCGTCTCGATCTGGGGGGCAAAGGCGACACTTGAACCAATGCGCAACTCAGAACTTTCCCCGACTTGAAAATGTCCCTCGGCATGTGCATAGAAAGAGAAATTCTCAAACGAACGTTCGCCAAAGGCTTCAAAGTCTTCGTCCTCGTCGTGACCATGCCCAATACCGACGAGTGGCCCGTTAACCGTGTGAGAGTCGCCGTCGAGGGCGTTCACCACACCAAAGTTTAGACGAAAGGAATGTCCTGATTCCGTCTCAACTCGATGAAAGAACTCAATGCCTGTGCCACGGAAGTTGCCGCCAAGAAATTCCTGAACCACACCGGGGAAATCGACGAATGGCAAATCATGAGAGTGAATTCGAGAGACCGGAGTAAAAGGCGTATTAAAACGCCCCGCTTTGACACCAGTCATCCATTCATGATCGAACGTATGAACGCCGTACCCTTCCTCTACTTCCAGTTCGTCATCGCTCAAGAAAAAGAAGAGATGATAGGTCGTCTTGGCATCAATATACCCCTGAATCGACAATTCGATCTCGCGAATAATGAACTGGTTTGATTCATTCGATGAATCTTCTCGATCAGACACAGATAAGACGAAATCACTGGTCAGAGAGATTGCAGGGTTATTGTCGTTGTGAAAATGACCGACGTGCCCACTGTGATCATGCTCCTGAGTCACCAGGCGGGCAATCTCTGTTTCCAACTCGGAAGTCGCGCTTTCCTCATACTTCGTTTTGAGTTCGGTGACCTCGTGACTCAAGGCGAAAATCTTACGTTGGTAGTTGAGCTCTAACTCTGCAATCTTGCGGTCGAACTGTTCCTTGAGTTCCGCTACGCGGTCAATGTTCGTTGGTTCGACTTCTTGTGCATGCACCCAAGCGCATGAGAATGTGATCAACATGAGAGCCCATAGGGCACCCTTTGCTCTTAATTTTGACATGGAATTTCTTTCAATCTGAATAAGTCGGTCCGCACTCTCAGAGTACTGAGGGCGGAGGAATAAGAAGAGAGTTTCAGATCAATTGAAATGGTGGAGCGCGGGAGTGGCGAGAAGAGCGTTTGGTGAGGAGGCGGTGTTGGGAAACGAAGAGAAACGGATCTTCTGGAACGTCATCCAGAACCTGAAAATTCGCGCCAAGAACGTAAGCTACACCGAAGGGATTTAGCGCGGACGCCAAGCAGATTGGACACCCTAAGTCCTGCCCCACAGACTCGATTTGGGGCGGGCCATCCCCTTCGTTTTCAGGGACTTGGCGATCTTCGACAGAAGTGTGACTACAACCATGGTGAGCGGCAAAAACACCCTCTTCATGATCATGATCCGCTGGCCCATGAAAGTGGACAGACTGCAGCAGAAGGCTGAAGATCGAGAGAGCGGATAGCAGCACGATGAGCTGCTTGTTCAGTTTTCCCATTGTCGACACTTGCACGATCCCAATCATCCTCCATGGTTTCCAAGTTGACATTAGCAGATTCAACAATCACGTCCAAACGGCATCATAGTACGACGGTGTCAGGAACACGGTGCAAGGCAAACTCACGAGGAATGCCCAACGTCGGCGAGCTGTTATTTATTCTTAAAGGTGTGACGGTCGAGGCTAATCCCGACCTCGGTTGGGACAAGAGCGACGACTTGCTCGAAGTACTCGGATTGAGCATCTGAAGTCGTAAAAGCTTTTGACCTGACCATGATGGCCCCATCTTCAAAACACACGAGGACACCGTCTTCCAAATTCTCAAGTGATCTCAAGTCACACCAGTGCATTTCCATGAGTCGTGCCGTGGTCGGCAATACTGTGATAACCCGCATGCTCTTGCCATCAGCCTCTACTGTGAGTTGAGCAGACTGGCGACCATTCATTAACCACTCACTATTCCTTCCGTAACTCCAATGAAGACTGAGCCGCATGAGATAATGGACGATAACTGCAAGAACAAACGCGCTGAACACGAGTGCCAACACAATGAACTTGACTGCTTTGGCGTCAAACGCCCCACCGTTGACCAGTCCAAGCACAACAACAGTTAAGGGAAAGAAGGCCGAGCAAAGAACGATTTTGCGAAAAGACGGCGGCTTCGACCCCCAGCGTTCGGAATAATGCTTAGAGACGACGGCGTAGTCGCCCTCATTGGCTTCAAATGAAACGCGCAAAACTGGATTTTCTTCTGTTGTCACCACAGACTCCGGACGTTTTGATTCACCCTTCAATTCAAGCCAACCACAAGATAGCATTCCTCCCCGTTCTGCGGTTTAGCTGACTCAGGTACCGAACCAGGTACCGAACCAGGTTTACTTCCCGCAGCTAGGTTTGCCCCATATTCATTCGAGAGGGCCTCCGAGAGGAGCCCCAATCTTCGCGTACTGTCGGCGAGCGAATTATTCAAAACCACGTGGAGTCATCAGACACAGCGAATTGCCTACCTTCCTGGTACGGACGCTTCTCACCCGCCGAGACGGTGTAAGGGCTCCACCCGAATCTATTGGGCTTCCACCTTTAACCTGACACCGTACTTGGGCTATTAAAAATAACCTGACGCCGTACTAGGGCTGTTGCTTGGCGATGCGCAGATAGGCTTCTCGGAACGGGATCCCTTCTTCTTTGACCAAAGCGAACGCCCGGGAGGCGGCTTCCAATTCGCCGGTCATCGATCGATCAAGAACCTCGGGGACAAAAGCTACGCCCGGCAATGTGACGTTGGTGATATGCAGCGTAAGTTTGGTCGAGTCTATGGCTCTAAAAAGTGGAGCCTTGATGAGCTGCAGGTCGCGGTGATAACCCGAAGTCATCTTGGCAGTCGTGGTAAGTATCGCAGTGAGGTCACTACTCAGTTGTGCAGAACGGCCCCGAATCAACTCAAACACGTCAGGGTTCCTTTTTTGGGGCATGATCGATGACCCGGTAGTGAATTCCTTCGGCAAGCTGACGAAGCCAAACTCAGAAGAATTGAATAGACACAATTCGGCCGCAAGCCGTCCCAAATCTTGCATCAGCAAAGTCAGCTCGAACACGACAGCAGCCTCGGCTTTGCCACGAGAAAGCTGAACAGCTGTGACCGGCTCGTGAACTTCTGCAAAATGAAGAAGCTCTGCAGTGCGACTTCGATTCAAGTGCAACTCAGGGACGCCGTAGCCAGCGGCCGAACCGAGAGGGTTCTTGTCAGCTCGGCGAAGAGAAAGCCTCAACCCTTCGGCGTCATCAACGATTTCTGAGGAGAAACCGTGGGCCCAGTCTGCAACAGACGAGGGCATTGCCTTTTGCAAATGTGTGTAGCCCGGGATTCTCTGGGACGGATGCCGCTCTGCCAGTTGATTCAATTGCTGGGCAGTCTCGTTCGCCAGCTCAATGAGAGCTTGCACCTCATCCTTCAAGTAAAGGCGGAGCGCTACCAAGACTTGGTCGTTTCGAGACCGGCCCAAATGGATCCGTGCTCCGGCGTCGCCGATCAAGTCGGTCAGGCGATTCTCAAGGGCCGTATGGACGTCCTCATCACTGACGCTGATTGTCCATTCTCCCCTTTCATGAGCATCGCCGATGGACTTAAGACCACGACAAATATCAGACAGGTCAGATTCAGAGAGCCAGCCTTCTTCTTTCAGCATTGTTGCATGCGCGATCGAAGCAACAATGTCATATGCGACGAGCCGCTCGTCGAGTTCATTGTCGTTCCCGACACAGAATTCCAACACGAGTTGATTGGTGTTCTCACCCTTGTTCCATAGCCGAGCCATGAGTTCTTCCTTTTTTGAAGTGAGAGCCTAAGGCGAAGTAGAATTCGACGCCCTTGACCAACTCGTCATGAAGTACGTATTCGTCGCCTTGATGCGACCTCACACTTTCTCCTGGGCCACATTTAATGGCCGCGATATCGCCGCAGTACACCCAATCAGACATCGTTGGTGAGCCATAGCATGTTGCCTGGGGATTTGCGGCAAGAGCGGCTTTCAAGACCTCCGCCTCTGGCGGACACTCCATCGAACGCAGGCGTTTGGAGACGACATTGACATCGCCCTCGCTGGTATCATCAATCTTCTGGATGAGATCCTCGTGAGTCTCACCAGGTGAAGTTCGAATGTCGAAAAGACACTTAGCTTCCTGAGGAAGAGTATTGCGTGCCCCACCGGCCTCCATCACAGTTGGCTGAATTGACGTTGAACCAAGCTCGGGATGGGGCTTGCCCAAATCAAGAGCATTGACAACAGCAATATCCTTCGCCAGCTCCACAATGGCATTCTTTGCCCCCAACTTTGTTGCGTTAGCGCTATGACAGACTGTTCCCTGATGACTGACTTCAACAATGAGCAGGCCCTTTTGGGAGGTCGCAATTGCCAAGCCGGTCGGCTCGCCAACGACAATGCCGCGAACTGGCCAACCCATTTTTTGAACGCGAGGAATGACGATCTCGCTACCTCGCCCGCCAGTCTCTTCATCGGCAACCAAAGTGAGGCCCCATGCATTGGCCGGATCGCAATCGAGTACTCGTAGAAACGAAAAGATCATCGCTGCCACAGACGCTTTGGCGTCATTGCTCCCCAAACCAAATGTTCGGTCCGACACTTGTCCGACGTCATAAGGATCTCTGGTCCACGCTTTACTCACGGGAACCGTGTCGAGATGAGAGTTGAATACTAAATCTGGATTAGGGTTCTCAGGGGACCATGCAATCACATTGCGCTCATGAATCTCGACGTCCGCACCACGATCTTTCAAGTAGTCAGCAACAAAAGTCACAATTTCATCTTCCGATCCGGAGACCGAAGGAATCTTGACTAAGGCTTGGTGAAGAGAAAGAAGCTCTGAGATTTCGTTCTTGCTCATCATGCGTCTTGCTCGATCGATTGAGGTCCTTCAAGTTTCTTCACGACCATTGTGCCTGACCCTTCGTTAGTAAAAATCTCACTCAAAAGGCTGTCGGGTACAGACGATGAAATCACATGTGCGCGTGGAACTCCACCGGCAATGGCTTCGCGCAGCGCGGCAACTTTAGGAGACATACCGCCGCGAATGACCCCCTCTTTCTCCAAGTCGACAAGCCCAGCCAAGTCGACATAAGACACAAGACTCTCAGGGTCGTTTTGGTCTTTCAGTATGCCCGGCACGTTGCTCAAGAGAATGAGCTTGTCGGCCGACAAGGCGATTGCAAGATGAGCCGCAACCACATCTGCATTGATGTTCAAGAGTTCACCAGAAGCCGACGCTGAAAGCGGACTAATGACTGGCAAATAACCCTGATCAAGCAAACTGCACACGAGATCACAGTCAATCTTCTCAACATCACCGACCTCGCCATAATCGACCGCCTGGTCGTCAACAACAACTGGCGCCCTCTTCTTGGCAACCACCATATCCCCGTCGACGCCGGAAAGACCGACAGCCTTGATGCCAAACTCGCGGAGCATTCCGACCACTCGTGTATTGAGCTGACCGTTAAGAACCATCGCTGAGTCTTCCAATGTCTCCGACGAAGTGACGCGACGTCCTTTCACCACATTCACTTCTCGTCCGAGTGACGCGCTCAAACGAGAAGTTTGTGGCCCCCCACCATGGACAAAGACAATGTGAATACCGAGACGGTGCAACACACTGACTTGTTCTATTAGCCGCTTGAGCCGAATGGGATTGTCAAAAAGCTCGCCGCCACATTTGACAACAAAACTCTTGCCTTGAAAGAGCCTCAGATAAGGCAAAGCCTGCCGAAGCGCTCCGACCGTCGTTGTTTCTCTAGTTGAGTTCATTTTCGTGTTCCTAATTCTCTAAGAGCAAATGACACAGAACCGACATTTGGGCATAGAGTCGGTTGCGTGCTTGTTTGGTAACTATGGATCGCGGTCCGTCGAGGATCTCATCTGCCACGACGACATTTCGTCGCACTGGAAGACAATGCATGAAGCGAGCGCCTGGCGAGGCCGACTCGAACCACGATTCTCGAATGGTCCAGTCGTCAAGACGCGCCTTAGTGCGAAGCTCTTGGTCAAGACCTTCGTCGCCGTAGGCAATCGGTGAACGCCACGCTTTCGCATATAACACTGTGGCATCAGATAATGCCTCACGTCGGTCGGTTGTTTCTGTGACCGAGGCCCCTGTTGAGTCGGCAAGGGCTTTGGCGTCAGAGATCATCGAAGCCGGCAACTCAAACCCATCTGGCGCCAAGACTGTCACATCCATGCCTCTTCTAACGGCCATATCCAACGTCGCCGATGGCACCGCTAAGGGCAGCGCCTTGGGATGATCGGCCCAACTCAAAACAAACTTCTTGCCGTTGCCATCAATGCCTAAGTCATCCATCGTTTTCCAATCAGCCAACGATTGGCAAGGATGATCCATGGCCGACTCCATGTTGATGAACGGCTTCTTGGCTAAACTCGTCGCGACATTAAGTATGGGTTCGCTCATGTCCTCGGCAAGATTCTCTCCTCTTGCGAAACAACGAAGCCCTAACGCATCGGCATATTCTTCGAGCACAGGAATCGCTTCGCGAAAATGCTCCGCCGCCTCTTCATTCATGACGGCGTTATCTCGCCATTCCATGCCCCAACTACTCGTGCCCGGCGCAATAACGAAGCTCGTCCCACCGAGTCTTGCCATAGCTGACTGAAAAGACGCCAACGTGCGCACCGAAGGATTCATGAACAGGAGGCCAAGCACCTTCCCTTGCAATCGTAGATCGCCCGGGTTTTGCTCCAGCCGTTTGGCTTCTGAGAGTAGACTCAGAATCTCGTCGACGCTGCAATTTTTGAGGCTCAAGAAGTTCTTCATGATCCAATCTCCATGAGGGCTTGCGCGAGTGCCTTCACATCCTCAGCTCCAGCAATCAATGGCGGCATCAGCCTGACGACATGAGGGTCTGCAGCACCGCCAGCAAAAACGCCTCGGTCTCGAAGGCTCTTGAGAACATCCTTCGCCAACCCCCTGGTTCTTAACCCCAGCAAAAGGCCGCCGCCTTGTATGTCAACGACAGGTCCGACACGACAGGATTCGCGTATGAGCCTGGATACTGATTTCACTCGTTCAAGGAAATTTGGGTCGCTGAGCGTGTCACAAACCACTTTGATCATGGCACAAGCGAGTGGCCCACCCCCAAAAGTAGTTCCCATCGATCCAACGCCCAGTTGGTCGGCGAGCTCGGCCGAGGTGATAACTGCACCAGCAGGAAAACCTCCCGCAAGACCCTTGGCAGTAACCAAGATATCTGGAACGATATCAGCAGCCTCAAAAGCGAATACGTAGCCACTGCGTCCCATCCCACATTGCACTTCATCTGCGATTAATTGCACGCCACGATCTCGCGTGAGTTGACGTGCTTCTCGCAAGTAATCGGCTGAGAGATCGAAGGCGCCAGCAACACCCTGAATAGGTTCGACAATGAGGGCCGCGACCGTGTCGTCAAGAGCATTCGCCAAAGCTTGCGTGTCATTAGGCTCAACGAATTCGACCTCGAAAGGTGTGTTCGGAAACTCGTACCACTTCTCGACGGCGCCCCAAGTGACGGCACCGGCCGCCGCCGTGCGTCCATGAAAACTCCCTTTCAGCGCCACAACTTTCTTTCGCTTTGTGATCTTGAAAGCCAAACGAAGAGCGTTCTCAACGGCTTCCGCACCTGAGTTAACCAAGAATACTCGCGTGAGTGAATCTGGTGCCAGAGACAAGAGCGCGTGGATAGCACTCTTGCGAATCTTCAAATCGACCAAGTTCGTTTGAAACATCAACTGGTCGGCCTGCGCACCCAAGGCTGCCACTAAGTTCGCCGGGCTATGCCCCAAGAGAGCCGCTGCGTGACCACCGTAAAAATCTAAATATGTACGGCCAGAACTGTCAGTGACTGTCATGCCACTGCCAGAAACGATCTCTAAATCGAGCCTTGAGTAAACCGGAAATTCGGCCATCTCTTGAGAAAGGTTTTGCGTATTCAATTTATGCCCATCCCCAACCGGGAGTTTCAAGAGATTCGGCTTCAGGAAATCCGGCCAGGCGATTCAGCCAATGGATGGCACCGCCGGCAGCGCCCTTCAGAAGATTGTCAATTGCCGCACAAACGACGAGCTCCTTGCCTTTCACCTTCACGCCAATGTGCACGGCGTTGCTACCGACCACATTCTTGAGGTCTGGAAACTTGGAGGAAACGACGATGGACGGCTTGCCTTCATAAAAGGCCTTCATGCTGGCAACAACCTCTTCGGTATCTGAATTTTCAAGGAGCTTCGTAGATATCGTCGCGTGAAGCCCTCTCGAAAACGGACCAGAATGAGGAACAAAAACAACAGAGGCTGCCTTCTCGTTTCCTTCACGGCTCAAGAGCATGTTCATTTCTGGTTCGTGCCGATGCGACAATGCTTGATAAGACCACATGTTGCCATGACGACGTGGATGGTGAGTGCCGGGTTTCTCCCGCCGGCCACTCCCCGTGCTCCCGGTAACGCAAATCGCTACGAAGCGATCTTCTGTTAGACCCGCTGCTCTCAGAGGTGCACAAGCCATCGTGACGGCGGTCGTAAAGCAACCTGGATGAGCTACGAACTTCGCATCCGGATTGGGGCTCAAGTCAGGCAGTCCGCAGTAGAAGTCTTTGACCCGGTCAGGCGCGCCATGAGTTGCTTGGTATACTTCCTGCCATTGATTTAGGTCAGCAAAACGGAAGTCTGCCGATAGGTCGACAACAAACACTTCGCGACCCAAATGCTCAAGTTCGGTGATCGTCGTATCAAGAATCGCTGCTGCTTCGCCATGCGGTAAGGCGCTCAAAACCGCAACCGGATTCTTCGAAGTTGACGTACCAAGCAGATCTGCCGGGTCAGTGAACCGAATGCCGCCATTGGTCGTTGCAAGATGCGGAAACACCGAAGCGACGAAATTGCCTTTTTCGCTACGAGAGCAAGCTGCGATCAATTCAAGTTGGTTATGGTTAGTGACCAACCGTATGAGTTCGGCACCAACTAACCCTGAGGCACCGAGAATAATGGTGTCGAGTTTCATAGTAAGAGCCTCTTGATCACGTTGGATAATCCGACGGCATCAGTTCGAGCATTATGAGCATCAATTCCGAGTCGCTTCCGCGCCAATTCTGTGCCAACAAGATTGTCGGTCGCTGGCCCAGTAAGCACGGTCGTTTCGATGTCATACTCTCGGCGTAGTTGCTCCCAGCCGCCCCAAGCTCCCACAGGATCATGAGCCGCCAAGACCACTCCTGCGAACGACTTCTTGATGTCTTCGCATGCAAGAGTTGCGGCGACTCCGTAAGTCCCCATGAGCCCATCTCCAAGCTCCAGGATGATCACATGGGGTTCGGTCATTGCCAGATGATGCAACATGGTTCGAGTCAAATCTGGAGCGTTTTCGGCTGTAGTCGTCACGACTCCGAGCTCATTAAAGCTCATGGTGTGGCTGGCTCCGGCATCTTCCATTGCCAGAGTGTCGCGCCGTAAACTCACCCCCGTTGCTTTCGCCGCCGCGACCTGTAGCCCCGCATGAGTGAGTTCTTGGATGATTGATGTGCAGGCGAATGTCTTGCCCGCGCTCATTGATGTGCCGACCACGGCAATGACGGGTACTGAGCACTCAAGATGGTTGAGGAGCTTGGGCAGACCCTGAGAAATATTGGCTGGCTGCCCTAAGCGCTCGCCAACGACAGGAAAGTCCAGCACTTGCCCCAAGACTTCGCAGTCAAAGGGTTGACCGACGTCCGGGTTAACGGAGTCGCAAATGCCGAGGACACCGCCGAGATTCAGAATTTGGAGGTGATCACCAACTGCTAGGGCTTCCGGCATATGCCCTGCGTAGCCGCGGAGTGCATTTCGGTGCCCCAACGCGCCAGCAATAATGTCGCCGGGTTTGAGTTGCGAAAAACGCCCCGTCGTCAATTCGAGCGAGTTGTAGGCCGACTTCTGCGTGAGCACCCGCACAGCGACCACGTCGCCCTCCTTGCATGGAAACTTGTCGCCGACTTTAACTCGGCGGGACAAATCGCAGTTCATTGTCACCGAAGCAATCTTGTCGAGAGTCATCGCTTTCATAGCGTGCCTCCGTTCGCTTGCGCCGCCAACTTCGTCGGCAACGCTGCTAGTGCACAAAAGCCTTTGGCATCATTGGAAGTCCAGTCATTCGCTTCTTCCCCATAAATAGATGCCGCCATGTCGTGCAGTGAAAACGGTGATTGAGCGCCCTCTACGAAGACCATGCCGGTCCGCAGCATGACTTTCACTTCCCCTGTGACATGACGTTGCGACTGTTCGAAAAGCGCTTCCATATCACGGCAAGCTGGGTCGAGATGGCGCCCAGTATGAACAAGCTCGCCATATTGGGTCGACAGGTGATCCTTCACTGACTGCTGTGTCGACGTCAAAGTTAGTTTCTCAAGCTCACGATGTGCTGCTATCAACACGGTAGCTGCAGGCGCCTCAAAAGCGACGCGACCTTTGACTCCCAAGATGGTGTCACCCAAGTGAATACCCCGGCCAATGCCGAACGATGCTGCCTGCGCATCGAGCGTTTCAATCAACGGCACAGGATCCAGGATTCTGCCATTCAAGCTCACTGGCATTCCTGCGAAGAAGCCGATGCTCAAGTGGGTTGGTGTCTTCATTTGGTCAAAAGCACCTCTTGTCCTCTGCCAGGCACTCTCAGGTATCGAATCGGTCGTCGTGCAAGTCTCTTTTCCGCCAATCGTCACACCCCACAAACCAGAGTTAATGGAGTAGTCCTTGGCATCGGGCGGCACTGGCAAGTTTCTCTCTTCCAAGAATGCAACTTCATCGGCACGCGATGGACCGCCATCGCGAATCGGTGCCAAGATTTCGAGTTGGGGAGTCAATGTGCGAAAAGCAATCTCGAATCTAACTTGGTCGTTGCCGGCAGCAGTGCAACCATGGGCCACCGAAGTCGCCCCTTCCGCCAGTGCCATTTCTGCGACAATCTTCGCCTGAAGACTACGTTCAGCGCCTACGCACAGAGGATAGAGGTGCCCTCTCATCACATGGCCGGCAATAAGCCAACGAATGACTTTCGAAAAGTACTCTTCACGCGCGTCAACGTGAATGTGCTTGTCTGCACCTAAGATCTTGCTCTTGTCCGCAAGTGCCTTGAGCTCGGCTTCACCAGCACCCCCAACATCAACGAACACCGTGATGATTTCGGCTTCATAGGTTTCCTTCAGCCAAGGCACGCACCAAGACGTGTCTAAGCCTCCAGAGAATGCCAACACGATCTTCTTAGTTGTCTTCATAACTTTGCATCCAGTCCGTTAACTTCTTTTGAAGTTTTGTTTGTTGTTGTTCGTTCGCAGTGGCGACAAAGATCGTGTCGTCACCAGCAATAGTCCCTACCACTTCAGGAATTGCCGCTTGGTCCAGAGCCAAAGCAACTCTTGACGCGCCGCCAGTCGCCGTTTGCAGGACCAAGAGATTGGGCCCGGCAGGTCTTGTTCCGCGTAAGAGACGAAGGCCAGCAGGGCCATTTTCCATTTGAGCAATCGGCACATCCGGTAGAACATAGAACCCCTGAGCCTTCGCGACTCCCAATTCCCGTAGGTCTCTGGAGATCGCTGACTGAGTCACCGGGAACCCATCCTCAATGAGCCGCTCAACGAGCTCTTCCTGGGATGAAATCGACTCTGAGGTCACGAGAAACTGGATGCGCAGCAATCGCTGCTTTCGTGTGTGGCTGTGTTCGATAGTCAATTTCGACCTCCATATGGCACTTTATGTCATATTTATGATGTAAAATCGCATATATATCAAGGAGGTAAAGGATTTACTTGGAGGAGAGTGACTAAATTTGACGACGGCCCAATTCCCCCCGCATCACGGTGTCGGTCATTTTCTCGCCACGTTCCGCTACCTGGCACGAAACCGTTGCCGGCCAACTACCATTCATCGCGCTCCTATCGCCGCCTAAGCAATGACGACGTTTCTCTGCCAAATTGCAAAGAACCCAGAAGCTGAAAACACGACCGGCAAGCGTGAGGTTGGACCGCAGAATTTGATTCGTCATGACGAATCGAGTCTAAACGCATTTGTTAGATCAAGGAGATATGAATGAGGTGAACTAACCCCAGGATCAGCGTTTTCAATTTGGCCCGTGAAGCGGAGCATTCGAACGCGGTTAAAGAAGGTGCCGAGAAGATGACTGACGCCGTACTTCCGTCGCTACGAAGATGCGCCTAAGGATTCCCATGATTGCCAATTCGTGAGAGAATCCAAACCTCTGCAATCGACCCAATTATTCCACGGGCTTAGTGCTCTACAAACTGTCTTCGAGGTGAAACCGTAATGGCAAAAATTCGAGAAGTCCAGGTCGTTTCCGCCGAAAAGGTGGACACACCATTCTTGTTGTTGGAAAAGGAGAAATTCGAAAATAACGTCGCTCGACTTCGGTCGCGCATCGAAAAATTCGGCGTCACATTAAGGCCCCACCTCAAGACCGCCAAATCAATAGAAGCAGCCAAACACATCTTGCCTGACAAGTCATCCCCTTTGACCGTCTCGACCTTGCGAGAAGCGGAGGCCTTCGCAGAAGCTGGATACCGAGAGATATTATACGCCGTTGGGATTGTTCCGCAAAAACTGCCCCGTGTCGTTGCATTGCTCAAAAAGAAAGTGGACATCGTCGTAATCCTGGACAGTGTCGTTCAGGCGGAAGCAATCAATGATGCATCAAGCCAACATGACGTGACCATACCAGCACTCATCGAAATCGACTGTGATGGACATCGCGGAGGAGTTCTTCCAGAAAGCGAAGAACTGCTTTCGATTGGAAAGATATTGCGGGACGGCGACGGTGAGATGCGGGGCGTTCTTGCTCATGCAGGGGAATCCTACAATGCAAGAAACAAAAAAGAACTCATCGAAGCAGCTGAGAATGAACGGAGGTCCATTTTCAGTGCTTCGCAACGCCTGCGAAACGCCGGAATCCCTTGTTCTTGTTGTAGTGTCGGCTCAACACCTACCGCTCATTTCGCAACGAGTCTTGAGGGAATTACCGAGGTCCGGGCCGGAGTGTATGTGTTCTTCGACTTGGTGATGAACGGCCTTGGTGTTTGTCGTGTTCAAGATATCGCATTGTCTGTTGTCGCCAGTGTCATTGGCAAGAACAATGAAAAGGGCTGGTTATTCGTCGATGCTGGATGGATGGCATTATCGAAGGATCGTGGTAATGAACGTGAACATGGCAAGAATGGCTACGGATTGGTGTGCGACATCTCGGGCGAAGTCCTTGAAGATGTCATCGTTCTCGACTTGAATCAGGAACACGGAATAATTGCACTCCGGGACGGAAGCGAGAAAAGCCTACCGAACATTCCAATTGGCACTCAGCTGCGAATCCTGCCCAACCACGCTTGCGCGACAGCCGCGCAATTCAGCTCTTACTTTGTCACATCAAGAAACGACCATCAACGATACATGGTCTGGCCCCGCATCGCAGGATGGTAATTTGAAGACGTAATGGAATACCTGACAGAAGACAAAACCAGCCAGCCTATCAGTCATGATCTCGCCTTTGATGCTGTCAAAGCAGCATCGAACCAGGCTTGATTCATTCGGTTTGTCCTGTGAGTCCATCCTTCACACGCCCTTCAAGACCTGCACAAAAATAGTAGCATCGACCTCCAATAGAAATTGAAGTGGGAGACGTAAATGAAATCGAAGCCATACGTGATCGTTTTGTTGGTGTTGAATGTCATCGTCCTACTCGGCCAGATTTGGCCCGAAGGTGCACCACCATTCGCCCGAACGGTGAACATTCTTTTCTTGGTTGGTTCGCTGATTTTCTTCGTTCAGACTTTACGTCGAAAAGGAAGCGCGGAAGAAGCGTGGGGGTATTCAGGCGCCAACGAAGCAAGTCAAACTTCAGAAGGATCGAACTCGCGCCAGATGGGATGAACTGAGAGTTTCTCGCGCAGACGAGACCACCGCTTTTTGACCGCGGCATCACTGTCGCCGACGAGTAAAGCGGCCTCAGCCGATTTTTTTCCTTCCAACCCGCACTGAACAAACACGGCGCGGTCTTCTTCACTCATCGCGGCAACCAACGCCACCAGCATTTTGACCGACTCACGTTTCGCCAATCCCCTGCCAACGGAAGTAGCTTGGCGCGCGAGCTCTGGGGGCAGCGACTCGGTCCGCTGGGCAAGGCTCGAAGGTTCGATGCGAATCTTCCGTCTTCGCTTTCGATTCCATTCCAAGAGCACGTTGGTGGCGATCCGGAACATCCATTGCCGAAAACATGAATTCTTCGGGTCATAGCGATCAAACGCGTCCATGGCTCGCCACCAAACCTCCTGGACAATGTCGCAGGGCTCGATAAAGTCCCGCAATGTTCCAGTCACACGAACACAGGCCCAAGCGTCCAGACTTGGAGCTAGGCGTTCGTAGAGCTGAGCAAAACCCTCTCGATCGCCATTTCGGGCCCGTGCAACGTGGTATCCCGTCGACGGCTTGGCATCATTGTGCTCATCATTTTTGTCGTCTAAACCACTCATATCTCAGAAGTTAGCGCTCAAGAGGTAATTGGTCCACACCCCTTTTACTGATTTCTTTTGAATACATGTCTCTTTTGATCCACGTCGGTCATATAGGGGTAAAGGGTGCGATCTTCCGCCCCCCCCTTTGAAAAGGACTACTATGAAGAACTCAATCCAACTATTTCTTTGCGCCTCTATCTGCTTGGTTTCTCTGGCCTTGGGTCAGACTCCACCGTCGTACACCGTTACCCTAGCTGATCCCGGAACCGGTCCGGTCACCTTGGGCCGCGGGATCAACGATAAGGGCGACACGGTCACCCGCTCATTCAACCCGGCGATGGCTCCCGGGAGCGCCGATGTCGCCAACAAACGCAAAAAACAGGGCTCATTCAACGTGCTCGCCCCCGTCGCTGGCTTCACCGCTGCAGGCCCCAACGACATCAATAACCGCGGTGATGCCGTCGGTTTCTCGAGCAACAGCGTCACCAACAGCACCGCTACTCTTTGGAAAAAGAACGGTCAGATCGTCGATCTGGGCACGATTCCAGGGTTCCCTGCCTCAATCGCCAACGAGATCAGCAATTCCGGAATCGTCGCTGGCGTCGCCAGCATGAACATCAACAGCTCATCCGCCGATGCTATGGCATTCCGCTGGAGCAAGGGCACGATGACTGCAATCACTCACTCGGCCTACCAGTTCGGTGCCGCGGCTGGCGTCAGCGCAAACGGAACTGTTGCTGGACAAATGTGGAACGTCTTCGGCGGTCCAGGCAGAGATCTCGCGGGATTTGTTGCCGACAAGCACAACAACGTGACGATTCTTCCAACGTTCCCCGGCGGATCCTTCACGGCCTTGTTCGATATCAACAACGACGGCATGGCCGTCGGAGTTGCCAACAGCGGCGCTGGCTTGGGGATGGGCGTCTTCGAGCACGGAACGATCTACGACAACAATAGCGGGACAATGACTCCAGTCTTTCCGCCTGCCGGATTCCAGGTCGCAGCCCTCCGCCGGATCAACGACTCCGGCACAGCCGTCGGACTTATCGTCAACGTCATGCAAGCCAACCCTTCGGCCCAGGCAGCCGTTTACAGCGATGGCCAGCTATGGGAGATGAACCCATTGGTCGTCCAAGACATGATGCATTTCTGGATCATTCTCGAAGTGCGCGACATCAACAACAAAGGCCAGATTAGCGCGACGGCTGTTGACGTCGCCTCGCCCGGCCCAGCACCAGTCGCAGTGATCCTTAACCCAGTCTCGAACAGATAGTCCATTCGACTCGGTCGGGTGGTGCTCGTTCACGAGCACCACCCCAACGC
>JBLINQ010000111.1:0-17186 GCA_047639315.1 Planctomycetota bacterium | reverse complement strand
GGTTGCCTTTCGAAACACCGATAAAGACATGAGCACCTTTGAGTACATCTCTCAATTCACCTTGCTCTCCGTCTGGATTTGTCAATCGAGCGATTTCTTCCTTCACGCCAGTATTGTGCTCGCGGCCGGGATAAATTACTCCCTTTGAATCACAGACACGTACTTTGCCAACAGGAATGCAATGGGGGTCTTCGCCCGTGCACGTCAGCAAGCGACAAATGGCACGGCCGGCTGCGCCAGCACCGTTGATGACAACTGAGAGCTGACCCAAAACACGATTCGTAACACGAGCAGCATTCATCACAGCTGCCAGCAAAACGATAGCGGTTCCATGTTGGTCGTCATGGAGAACAGGGATGCCAATATCCTGGAGCCCTTCTTCGATTTCGAAACAACGAGGCCCCGAAATATCCTCCAAGTTGATGCCACCATAGGTTGGTGCAATCGCCTTTACGATGTCGATGATCTTCTGAGGATCTCGTTCATCAAGCACAACAGGGACGGCATCAATGCCGGCAAACTCGCGAAACAGGGCCGCTTTCCCCTCCATGACGGGCAACGATCCCATTGGCCCGATGTCTCCAAGTCCCAAGACCGAAGAACCATCAGAAACGACGGCCACAACCCGACCCTTCCAGGTCAAGTCCCAAGCTGCCGATGGATTCTCGGCAATGGCCTCACAAGGCCTGGCCACGCCTGGGGTATAAGCCAAGCTCAGATCATCTTGTGATTCCAAGCGCATGCGAGAATGCACTTCGATCTTGCCTCGAGTCTCACGGTGTCGGGCTAACGAGCGTTCATAAATGTCCATGTTTTTCCTCCGTGCGAATCGTACCAGACTTGTTCACATCAGAATCTCATCGATCGTCGTTGTCGAAATCGCATGATAAAGCGGGCGTGCCTCGCGGTAGATATCTTGAGCCATCGTTTTGAGATTCGGCTTCTTGTTCATCTCGCCGTAAAGCGGTTTAAGGAACTTGCGGCGACCCTGAGACGTCAAGAAATACCGCAACTTCTCCCAAGCTGGTGCATAATCTGATTCGATCGCTAAGAGGAGCCAAATGCAGGTAATCTCCGAGTTCTGAACTCTTGTCAGGCCAAATGCTGCATCTAGTTCTTGCATCGTTGCCACCGAGACCTTGTTTTTTTGCAATCCTAGGAAATGCAACCATTCCTGCGTCGTCCACTTGTCCACGGGGAAGGAGTCTAAACGACGTTTCCCGCCACGCCAAAGCTCGACAAGACCGTCAATGCGATCGAATGCTGGGCTTGTGGGAATTGGAGCATTAGCCGGGAGCCCCGTGCCATCGATCCATAGATCGACATCAATCTTGTCGCGCCACTCCTGGGGTCCATTGGCGAGAACTAAGTTCAACTTCGACCGGAAATCTTCGGTTGTGCGACTCTCAAAAGCATTGCCATCAAACCAACTTCTAATGAAACCATCAAAAGTGTCTCGCCCCATTGTTTGTTCGATGAGTCTCAAGAAGGCAGCCCCTTTGTCATAAGGCACACCAGTAAAACCATCGTCTGGGTCGCGCCCAGAAAGATCGACATGCAAGACATGGTCTCGTGGTTCCATGGCTGCCATTTCTTCCTGGAGGTCACGCATCGAGAGCATGATTTCCATGTTCGATCGTTCTTTGCCATACAGTTCTTCGATGACCCGCTGTTCGACATAGACAGTGAAGCCTTCGTTCAGCCAGAAATCGCGCCAAGTAGCATTGGTGACGAGATTCCCCGACCACGAATGCGCAAGTTCATGCGCAATCAATGAAGTTAATGAGCGATCTTTCGCAAGGACCGTGGGTGTCGCGAAAGTGAGGAGTGGGTTTTCCATACCACCAAACGGAAAGCTCGGCGGTAGAACAAGGATGTCATAGCGTCCCCAGCGATACGGGCCGTACAACTTCTCAATAACACCAATCATCTTTTCAGTGTCGGCGAATTCCCAGGCCGCGGCCTCCGCAACTTCTGGCTCGGCCCAGACCCCTGTCCGGATGCTCATCGAGCGGAACTCTAATTCGCCCGCTGCCAATGCGATGAGGTAGCACGGGATTGGATATTGCATCTCAAACGTGAAGATCCCATCAGCAGACCCGGTCCGTTCAGCACTCATCACGACTTCCAGGTCGTCACGACATTTCACCTCAGCGGAGTAAGTGATGCGAACACCTGGTGTGTCCTGGCAAGGAATCCAGGTCCGAGAATGAATGGCCTGTGATTGGGAGAACAGAAATGGCGCCTGCTTGCTGCTGGTCTGCTCTTTCTTCAACCATTGAAGGCCAGTTCCAGCCGCAGTCGTTTCATAGTCGATGCGGACCGAGTCATCACCCTCACGCAATTCAATGACCAAAGCATCACCAAGAACATCGTCGCCCTTCTTGATGTGCCACTTCAGCTGATGTTCTTCGTCATCACCCAGCCCTTGGACGTCTTTGATCGTGAGGTCTTTGACGTCAACGATGAACGGCGCATTGGGCTCATCCGCGTTCCGCCACAATGTATGGGTGGCCGAACCAGACAGCTTCGATGCTTCGAAGTCAATCAGCCAATCTAAGTGGATGTGACCACTTCGGACCAAATTCGGTTGAGAATGGCTATGTTCGTCCAAAGGTATGTCCTCAATGTATTTCACTGGGGACAAGTCAGACCCCTCGACCATGTTGTGATCAACATGGGTCAAACAGCCTGAAAGAACGGTCAATCCAATGGCTGCCAATCCGAGAATCAGAAAGCGATTTTTCGCGTGCATATATGGTCTCCTCGTTGCATTCAAACGTGCTGCGGCTATGCGGTCAAGGGCGAACGTGTCCCCTCCTGGTTATCATGGGGTATGAATGAACCGGATCGAATCATCCTGCACGCCGATCTTGACGCTTTTTTTGCTGCTGTCGAGCAAAGAGACCGTCCCGAATTGCGAGGCCAACCGGTGATTATCGGGAGTTCAGAGGCACGGGGCGTGGTCGCAACTGCGTCTTACGAAGCACGTAAATTTGGTGTCCATTCGGCACTACCAGGGGTCATTGCCAAGCGTTTGTGCCCTCACGGGATTTTTGTCCGGCCACGAATGAAAGCCTACGTTGAGGCGTCTCGTCAGGTATTTGACATTTTTCGAAGCTTCACTCCTCAAGTTGAAGGCCTATCCCTTGATGAGGCCTTCTTGGATATTGCCGGGAGTATTCAGCTTTTTGGATCACCCAGGAAGATTGGCGAATTGATCCGGCGGCGCGTTCAAGAGGAAGTCGGGTTGACCATCTCGGTCGGCATCGCATCATCCAAGTATTTGGCCAAAGTTGCATCTGACCTGGAAAAACCCGATGGACTGGTCGAAGTTCCGAAGGGCGGGGAGGCCCAATTCCTCGCCCCACTCCCCCTCAGTTGCTTGTGGGGGGCCGGACCAAAAATGCGCGCAAAACTGACGGCCCTCGGGATGAGCACGATTGGCGACCTGCAACGCTTAAGGGAATCTGACCTCACGAAGATCATTGGTTCGAATGCCGGGGCACACTTCTATCGACTCAGCCGCGGACTGGATACTCGCTCCGTGCAAAATACACGGGCGGCAAAGAGCATGAGTAGGGAAAGAACATTCTCAAAAGACGTCACTTCAGATGAGGAGATTCGCCAAGTTCTTTTGGGGCTTGCCGAAGACGTAGGCAAGAGTCTGCGCCGTGAGCAAATGGAAGGGCACGTTGTCCGCCTGAAATATCGGGAGCCTGACTTCAAGACGCACGTGCGCCAATCCCACCTCGCAAGATCCACGGCCTCAGACCTCATCATCCATCAAGAAGCATTGGAACTGCTATCGAAGTTGAGAAAGCCGGGTGAACCGGTGCGACTCATTGGCCTGGGGCTCAGCTCCCTGGTCCAAGCAGAACAAGAGGAGCAGCTCGAACTCTTTGCCGAAGAGGAAACCGTTCATCAGCAAAAAGATGGGCAAGTACTCAAGACGTTGGATCAAATCCGAGAGCGCTTTGGCAGCGGTGCCATTGGACATGGCGTTCCTCGGAAAAATCACGGCCGCGATGACCCTCGCTAAGCTGATTTTCCTATTGCCAAGGACGAGTTGCCCTTGGGTTGGCAGCCAAGGCACCGATATCTCCAGACAACGCCAGATTCGGGTTGAATGCTGGATCGGTCGGTAGAATGGTTTGCCATTTTCTGGTCAACCAGGCTGATTCACGTTCGTAGCGCGCTTGTGCTTCTTGGGTTCTTGCGGCATAGCTCACGTTTTCATCGTGAAACAACTCCACATGCGGAGTCCACAAGTTACGATAGCCCAGTTCTTTGATTTTCAAACACAGGTCTACGTCGTTGAAACACACCGACAACTCTTCCGGAAAGCCGCCGACTTCATTGAAGATGTCGCGCTGAATCATAAGGCAAGCGCCGGTCACAACCGAGTAGTTCTGAACGTGTCTGAGGAGAGTATTCTCCGGATGTTCTTCTGGCTTTAGACCACGGAATGGATGCCCTGCCAACCGCGCCCCGCCTGAGCCTGTTACGACTCCGGCATGCTGAATGGTACGGTCGCCATAGAACAGCATGGCGCCAACTGCACCGATCGGTTTTCGCAAGGCCAATCGAGCGAGATCACCGAGCCACCCTTCTGAGATGATCCTCGTGTCGTCATTCAAGAAGCAGAGGATTTCACCTTCCGTGGCTTGCGCAGCACGGTTGTTGATGGCCGAGAAATTAAATGGGCGTGGGTCCTTGAGGACACGCACCAGTTTGTTCTTCTCAACCTCGGCGATGTAGCTCAAGGTCTCTGGTGCCACCGAGCCGTTGTCCACTACAATGACTTCGAAATTCGGGTAGGAGGTTTTCTCCAACAAGGTCGTCAGACAAGCGCGGAGCTCTTTCACCCGATCGCGAGTCGGAATGATGATGGAGATTTTAGGTAGCTCTTCGGGCAGAGGATAGATTAAGCGATGACCACCATCCTCAACAACTTCAACTTCGACCTTCGTTCCTTCCCAAGAGCTGATGAGGCTGTGGATTCGTTCTTCACGATTCGGCGCTTCATGCCCGTTTCCGTCCGGCACATGGAACAAGACGAGCGGGACGTGCTCGACCCCCTCATTTTCGCAAGACTCAACAATCCTGGAGACCAAGTCGCCGCCACAAGAATAACTGCCATTCTTGAGCGCGTCCTGGCTTGCGGTCACCGAACAGATGCACGCGGAACTGACGTAGTCCTTTTCTAGATAGAAGTCCGTACTCCAATCAGGTTTGAAAAAAGGAATGGTTCGATTGTCGTTACTGAGAATCTGATCCTCGTCGGCATAGATAACCTTGGCATCACTTTTGGCAATTGCCACTGACGCCAACGTTTGCAGGGCAAACGGTGTCAACAGTTGATCCTTCTCGAGGATCAACAGCCAATCCCCAACGGCCGCCTCATTGTTCTTCAAGAATTCGTCAGGAGTTTCGTCGACGATCTTCCAATAGGGCCAAGTCTGATTTTCTAACGTGGCCAGTGTCCGATCTAATTCAGCACCAGCTTTCCTCGACGGAAAGACCCAGATCGTTGGCTTCTTGTCAGACGATAGAGCCCTACGGTGCAAGCGTTCGAGATCGTTTGAATTAGGGCGGTCAAAGGCATTGAGCCAATGGTCGTAGTCGCCCTTAAAGGCCTGGGCATAGTGCGACCTGGCAGCATGTCGGCCTTCCGGCGTAAACCACCGACGATAATGACGCACCATCGCCCCGCCAACTTTCCTCATCGGTGTCGGATCATAGTCTCCGTCACTGGCAATGCCGCCTTGCGATAACGCCTCAAGCCGCCGGAGCAGTGATTGAGCCTCCGAATCGCGATTGCAGGTGCGAAGAATGTTGGAGGAGGCGTCAGCGCCGAGTAATTTGCGTTCGAAAACGGATTGCATGTCGACTTCGTTAAAATTCAATCCCCAATCGCTGGCCATCTGCTCCAAGGCAATAGGGAATTCGGTCGCCAGGTTTTCCAAGGCCAAGACTTGGCACCGCTCTGGGTTCCTTTCGGCGTACTCGACAATGTGCCGGTTGTAGAACTTCCACATGTTGAGCGCCAGTGTTGGCGAGAAACGATCAAAACCGAAACGTTCAAGAAGGCGCACACCACGGAATTGATGCATCAGAGGACCATCGGCACGACGTCGAAGTGAATCGACGACAAGGTGCGGGTCACGGTAGATGAAAACGAAACGGGCTTCCGGTAGCAGTCGGACCCAGAATTCAGGGATGAGACTGCTCCGTGGGTCTTTCCACCCCCAAAGATCACGATCACCGCGCTGGGCGACAAGTTCCTTCGCTCTTATCTCGAATTCTTCGCTGATCTTCACGTTCTGATCTTCGCCGATGCCGTAGACCAAATACCTTCCATTGTCATGGAGAATGTCGACGTGAAGATTGTAGAAGTCCATATCCTCAAAGTAGCCTTTGGGATTGAACTCCGTCGGCTCCATGAGACGGTCACCGATGTCGACCCCGGCCGATTGGAGGAGGTTCGCCAGCAAGGAAGTGCCGGACCGATGCATGCCGGTAATGATAATTGGCGTCCCCATTATCGACGGCTCCCTTGGCTGAATTTTGTGTGGCGCATTCGCGCTCGAGACTCATCTTGTTTCAAGATATGGTCTTTCATGCACTTTGATTGAATTTAAGACGGCATCTCGACGCTTGGAAATTACCCCGTGTAGATCAGAGGGTCAACAATTGTCGAGAAGTACCTCGGCTCGCTCGCGGTAAATGGGCAGGAAGTCCATGCTTCCGTGCCCCATCGCGGCGATATGCCGTTATCGACCAAGAACGGTCGAAGGGAAGTCGGGGTGAGAGGGTTCGAACCTCCGACCTTCTGGTCCCAAACCAGACGCGCTACCAGGCTGCGCCACACCCCGTGTGTTGAAGCATTATGTCCCCGTTTTTGCCGGGATCAAGTTTGTCGTTCAGAATCAGTAAAACTGTGCGAATTGTGAGACGTGAAATTGGCACAGCGGAATCCATGCTTCACCCGCTGAACCAGTGAAATTGAGTACTTGAGTGCCATTTGGCAATGGTGGCTCTAATCTGAAACCTTCCTGATCTGTGATAAAGAAACGTGCCGTATCACTAATTTTTGGTTTGACTTCATCGATGAATTTTCCCAATACCCAGTTTTTGCCACCGTCGCGGGTCTCATAAAGATTGATACGCGGCAGTCCCGTGGCAAGGTCTTGGTAGGAGACATGGACTTCTCCAAATTCATCTGATTCGAAAAGAAGCTCGCTTGCCGCGACTACGATGGCGGCGCGGTTTTCAGGAATCTGGGATTCCCGCCAATGACCGCCGCCGTTCTCAGTTCGAATCACTGATGGGATTGTCTCGCCCCGGCGAACTCGAATACCCGACACCCAGCCACGAAGTAAATCATTGAAGTAGACGGTCTGAGGCAAGAAGCCCTCGAATGGGAAAGTCAAAGCCCCAATTCGACGCCAGTTTTTGCCGGCATCGGTGGTCTGTAGAACAATCCCTTCGAGCCCGCCGTCGACGTCGGTCAAGAAACCGCCAACGACAACATCCTTGCTGGACGTCGCGTGAATGCAGCTAAGTTCCATTGCGACATACCGATCTTGATCCGGGATGGGCACTTCAAGCCGATCTCCCGTGCTATCGCAACCGCTACATGCCAAGACCGCAAAAACGACCAGACATCTCAATTTGGACATGATGTTCCCTCTTTAACCCCATCGCCGAAATCATCGAATTCGGTCCGCGTGAAGCCTAATCTACCAAATAGCCTCTTCAAATTTCCTGTCAATTCGAAGAGTGCTGTGCACCTTATCGGCTTAACAGCAGCATCTTATGAGGACCGATTCGGCTCAATCTCAGGATCTCATCTTCAGTTCCGCCGCCCAAACCATGATCATTTTCTTGATCATGGCGTTTACTTTACGGCATAAAGCTCAATTCTGAAATGGTTTAGGAGACGATTTTGAATCTCTTGGCATGATTCGTTGGGGTCCAGGGCGACGAGACTCGGGGAATCGCTGTCAAAAAGTTGGTTTACCTCCCCTATTCTCGGCTGAGATTCACTCGGGATAGACATGGTCACAGCGCCGTTTTGGTGGAATTCAACATCGCTGCTAAGTGTTGCAGGAGAGCCTCGGATTCTTCGACAGAACTTTTTAAGCACCGAATCGCCTCAAAGGGACTGCCAATCCTGAATTTAGGGACTATCATCACGACGGAACTGAAGAATTGGAGGGCCCTCAGTGGCTAAGAAACCTGTCTCCCCTTTGGCATCGTTGCCAGCGGTTGGCCAGTTGATCGAGATTATCCGCAGATCAAACGGACCTTTGGCTCAAGCTGAAAATAAGTTGATCGGGCACCTGTCTCGGATCACATTGGATCGCATACGTCTGGCGCTGAAACAAGAACTGCGCCAAGGCTTAGAAGTCAACATCCCGAGCGAAGAAGAAATTATAGGCAAGATCTCTCTCGCTTTTGAAGCTTGGCGTAGATCATCGACGTGCCGAGTCGTGAACGGTTCAGGGATCATCCTCCATTCAGGATTAGGGCGGGCGCTCTACCCAGCAGAGGCACGCCAGCAACTGACGGATGCCGCCAGTTATGTTCTCTTAGAGGTCAACAAGGAAACTGGTGGCCGAAGAAGAAGAGATCAATTCTGTGCTGATTTAGTGTGCGAATTGACCGGCGCTGAGGATGCCACTGTCGTCAACAATAATGCCGCAGCGACTCTGATCATTCTCAATGAGATGGGCTTAGACAAAGAGATTGTCGTAAGCCGTTCGCAGATGATCGAAATCGGTGGCTCTTATCGTCTCCCCGATGTCTTCGAAGCGGCCGGCTGCCGCTTGAAAGAAGTTGGCACGACCAACAAATCGCGCATCAGCGATTACGAAAAAGCAGTGAATGAGAACACCGGTGCTCTCATGCTGGTTCATACCAGCAACTACCGCATCGTAGGATTTACCGAACACGTCGATTTGCCAGAAATGGTCGCCTTGGGCAAGAAACTCGATCTACCAGTCATACACGACCTTGGTAGCGGTTCTCTCATCGACATGACCAAGTACGGCGTTCACGATGAACCAGACATTCAATTCAGCGTTAAGAACGACGCGGATGTCATTTGCTTTTCGGGCGACAAACTTATTGGTGGACCCCAGGCTGGCATTATCATTGGCAAGAAGAAGTGGATCGACCGGATCAGGAAGAATCCGCTGGCCAGGGCATTGCGTATCGATAAGGCTGCGTGTTTGGCTTTAGAGGCCACGCTCAAGCTCTACTTCGAGCCAGAGAGTCTTGATGAAAAAATACCGACATTGAGAATGCTTTCCGAGAAGCCGGAATCGGTGCAGAAGCGGGCTGAAGAACTCGCAAGCATCCTAAGAGGTGTGAGTGCTCAAGGCCCTTCATGCAAAGTTGTCGAATCAACCAGCGAGCTGGGCGCAGGCACGCTGCCAACTCGAGGTCTTCCCACTTTTTGCATCGCGATTGAATGGCCCGACAAGTCGGCGCAAGAAGTTGCCGACCAGTTGCGGATGATGCCGATCTCAATTTTCAGTCGCATCAAAGATGACACGGTGCATCTTGATCTACGAACCATGACGCGCGATGACTACGATGTTGTCGCTGGAGCGATTAAGGAGATATCAGGTGACTGATGGACAGAAGAATGGCAGTTCCATTCGACTTACAGAGTATGCCAGTTCAGGTGGTTGAGCGGCGAAGTTGTCCCCTGCGGGACTCGCCCAAGTTTTGGGCGTATTGGATCAACCCAAGAATAGTAATCTCATTGTCGGATTCGCCGGAGCTGATGACGCTGCCGTCTATCGGCTCGACGACGACCGGGCTATTGTTGTCACAACCGACTTCTTTCCACCCATGGTGGATGATCCCTATTCGTTTGGCATGGTGGCCGCAGCCAACGCCCTGTCTGATGTCTACGCGATGGGCGGACGCCCTCTTGTGGCTTTGAACATCGTTGGATTTCCGGCGAAGATGCTGCCTCTCAGCGTGCTTTCAGAGATCCTGCAAGGTGGCGCCGACAAAGTACGAGAGTCTGGTGCTGTGATCGGTGGTGGTCATACGGTTGAGGATCATGAAGTCAAGTATGGGCTCGCCGTAACCGGTGAGGTCCATCCAGATAAGGTGTGGGCTAACGGATCCATCCGAGTTGATGACGCCGTCATCTTGACCAAGCCTCTGGGAACCGGATTAATCAACAGTGGCGTCAAGGTTGACTCTGTCACCGGTAAGTCCGTCGATGAGGCCATTCGATGGATGAGTACTCTGAACGGCTTGGGTATTTCTCACTTGCACGAAGCCGACGTTTCCTGCGTCACCGATATCACCGGCTTTGGTCTCCTTGGTCATGCCGCTGAGTTGGCGGCTGGAAGCCCAGGAACGATCGTCATAGACGACAAATCGGTGCCCACCATCGTCGGCTTGGAAGACTTCTTTCAGGATCGATATCGAACTCGTGGTGCACGTGAAACGAGAGAATACACTGCTGGTGCAGTGGAAGTTCCAGCGTCGATGAGTGATTGGCGCAATGAAGTTCTTTTCGACCCTCAAACTTCAGGTGGACTCTTGATCACCGTTCGGCAGGAACAAGCGGATGACTTGGTAAAGAAGCTTCAAGATTCTGGTTTAGAGTTTACCGCCGTGGTCGGTTCGGTCCACAAGGAAGAGACTCCAGGAGTCAAAGTTCGGGTAAAATCGGACGACTAAGACGAAAACATGGGTTTGCTAAACACGGTTCTTGATCATCTGACGAGATTCCGGTAAACCCATTGCGACTGAGGGAGCGGTTCTCGTGCTGGTGCCGGGTCCGGATTTCAAATCCGGTGAAACGGGCAAATAACTCGTTTGGTGGGTTCGATTCCCATGCGTTCCCGCCATATTCAAAAAGGCAGAGACTCAATTGAGTCTCTGCCTTTTTTATTTAACGATCAGGATTTGGCTACCGTCCTACGACTTCACATCGAATAGGCGGTCAATCAAAGGGCCATATCCCTGAACTGCAAGTCGTTGGCAATAGAAGGATACGCCTCTCATGCCACCCAACTCTTCCCCATCTCCCGCGCGGCCAGGTCCACCATGAATGAAATCCGGGAAAACGGTTCCAGGGCTGGGAGCAGCTCCAGCTGAACGCTTCGAGCCCCAAACCAAGCGCCCTTGGTATGGCCCCATTTCCTGGATCAGGGTCGCGGCAAATTTGCGATCATCGCTGTAGAACGAAGCCACTAATCCACCTTCCCCCATGGCAACGATACGGGCCGCGTCTTCGGCACTGCCGTCATAAGGAATGAGCGTCGTAACCGGGCCGAATACCTCAATCTTGTGAACTTCGGGTGCCCCGTCCGCACTTGGTGCTTGGAGAACGATGGGTGGCATGAATGCCCCCTGCTTCTCCGGGTCACCCAACGCAGTAAAGTCATCTGGATCACCGATGACGCGCTCAGCGCTGGTCATCAAAATCTCCAGTTTGCCGCGCGCATCCTTCAATTGATTTGGGCCCGACAATGGTCCCATGCGGACACCTTCGGTCTCTGGTGTCCCCATCTTGATGCGTGACAATTCAGTGACGATACGCGGCTTCAGTTCTTCGATCATCGATTCAGGAACAAGAACCCGACGAATGGCGGTGCATTTCTGTCCGGCTTTTTGTGTGATGTCAGTCACAACGTCGCGCACAAAAAGATCGTAGGTATCGGAGTCACTGTCAACGTCCGCCCCCAAGATGGCGCAGTTTAGGCTATCGGCCTCGACACCGATCCTCACGCCTTTCGCGAGGATATTCTTATGCGAACGCATCATTGCGCCGGTAGTTGCGGATCCTGTGAAAGCCAAGCAATCTTGGAATTCAAGATGATCGAGTAGGTCACCCGCTGACCCGGAGATCAAACTGAACGAACCTTCTGGCATGATTTCAGCATCGATGATGATCTCGACAATGCGCTCGGCCATCATGCACGTCAGCGTTGCTGGCTTCGAAAGAACTGGAACGCCAGCAAGCAAGGCACACGCCGCCTTTTCCAGCATGCCCCATGCTGGAAAGTTGTAGGCGTTGATGAGAACTGCAACACCTTTGCGCGGCACAAAGACGTGACGTCCTTGCATACGCGAACTCTGGCCCATGTCTTGTGCGTCACCATCCAACCAGTGCGTCGTGTCGCCGAGATGTTTGCCGATACTGGCGTATCGCGCCAAAGTACCAATGGAACCATCGATGTCGAACTTTGCATCGCCTCGAGTGTTGCCGGCATTCTTGACACCAATGGCAATCAACTCTTCACGGTGTTCATGAATCGCTCCAGCCATGGCCTTCAGTAGAGCGCCACGGGCCGCGAATGTCATGGCACGCAAGGCGGGACCACCTTTGTCCCGGGCAAAATTAAGGGCCGCCCCAAAATCAATCCCCTGAGTACTGACATGGGCCAGCTCCTCATTGGTCGACGGGTTCACCAAGGTGCTTTGGATTCCCTCACCTTCGGTCCAAGAGCCGCACACGTAATTTTTGAGTTTCTGCATCGTCAGTTCATCCCATTGAAAATCAGCTTGAGACTAATTTTAACCACGCGGGGCTTACTCTTCGAGCCCTGAGGTGCGAAACACCGAATCAACCGTATTTTGGCCACATTCGAGGAATTCTCGAGATTTGGAGTTATTCTGACCGAAAGCAGCCAAGAAAGGCCGTCAAAGGCGGCCATCGGTCGAACGAGGAGCATTCATTGATCCCTCTCAAGGACGAAAACCCGACTCTTATCACGCCCTGGCTCACCTATGCTGTGATTGCACTGAATGTCGTAGTCTATTTTTTGGTGCAAACGGGCGGAAGTGAATTGGGAGTGGCGAAAACAAACTTTCGCTATTCCACAATTCCATACAACGTCACCCATGGTGCGGACAAGGGGGTCGCGGGATTCGTGACCTTTGACTCTTCTGAATTAGAACAATTCGCCCATGGGCCGCTCAGAGTTCAGGTCTTAAAGGTGAGTGACCAATCCCGGGCGAAAGAAGAATTGGGAGCAAGCGATGTTGTCGTGCAGTCGATCCCATGGTGGGCGACCCTGATTACCAGCATGTTCATGCACGGTTCTGTGATGCACCTTCTGGGCAACATGCTCTTCCTCTACGTCTTCAGCAACAACATCGAAGAAGCGATCGGTCGCTTCCGTTTCGTTGTCTTTTATCTGGTCACCGGCTTGATCGCATCTTTAGGTCACATTTTTAGTGATCCCGATAGCATGATTCCCACATTAGGCGCATCAGGAGCGGTCAGCGGCATCTTAGGCGGCTACCTTCTCTTGTATCCGCGTGCGCGCATTCTGTCGCTCATCCCACTTCCCTTTATCTGGACAACGGTCTACCTTCCAGCCGCCGTGTTCTTGGTGATTTGGTTGGGCATGCAAATCAGTGGCGTCCTCCAGTCGGGCGGTGGCGTTGCTTGGTGGGCACACATAGGAGGGTTCCTTGGCGGCTTGGCTCTCATTAAGATGATGGAATCCACCGAGCACCGCGAACGACGAGAGCGCCTTCAGGTGACACGCCAATCGGCAGTTTGGAATCGGAAATGACACACACTTATGATTATCCTCGCCCTGCGGTGACCGTCGACGTCGCACTTTTTGTCGTGGAGAATTCGACCCCTCAACTGCTTCTGATCAAACGAAAAAAACCACCCTTCCAAGGGCTTTGGGCGCTCCCCGGTGGATTCGTTGATCAAGACGAAGAATTGGAGGACGCGGCTCGGCGTGAGTTGCTTGAAGAAACCTCAATCGAGGCACGGGAACTGACCCAATTGGGAGCCTACGGCAAACCTGACCGCGACCCGCGAGGTCACACCATTAGTGTCGTATTTGTCGGCGAGACCAACGCTCAGGCGGCTCACAAGATGCTTCATGCCGCAGACGACGCGAGTGAGGCGAAATTCTTTGAAGTTGATCAATTGCCCAAGTTTGCCTTTGATCATGAACAAATTGTCGCTGACGCCATGAGGTACTTCGGGCAGAAGAAGTGACAAAAAACAAGAGCACCGCATATACGGTGCTCTTGTCTTAAATATAAATCATCATGAAAGATGATTACGCTTTTGACTCGTCCCAATCAGATCCATGCTCGACAGCGTCTTTTTCCGTGACGCGATTGTCATCGGAGAAATCGAACGCAGCGTTTATCTCTGTGTACTCGTCAGCGGTTTTATTCACGTATGCTTCTGGGTTCGGCGGGCCATCGTCATCCACGAAAATTGCCTCAACCGGGCAAAGAGGCAGGCACTGACCACAGTCAATGCACTCATCCGGATTGATGTAGAGGCTATCTGGTCCTTGGTAGAAGCAATCTACCGGACAGTCCGTTACACAGTCGCCGTACTTACAATTGATACAAGGCTCACCAACAACGTATGCCATGAAAAAGTCCTTTCTTCCAACTCATTCCAAGGTGTTGTGAACAAGCCTCTTGTGCCTGCTCACCTCTGCTATGGCATGAAGTTACGGTCCGAATGTTGAATTGGGAAGAGACAAATTGTTTTAAGTATCGGCATGGCATGCGGTTGAGAACGATTCTCAAGATCAAAAACGTGAATGATCTGAAGTTGGCCGCAAGAAGAAGGCACCAGCAGCGTCTGAATTGATAGAAAAGTACGCTGTCGCTCCCGACACTTCAGTCATCAAAACGAAACAAATCGGCTTAGATACTACGCTTGTTTGGAGAGTTCGCGTTATGTTTGGAGCCGACATCGAGGGTATTCTGTTGCACGAGGAATTTGGTGTGAATCGACCATTTGTGAAATGTCTCTCAATCTCGTTCCTGACTTTGTGGCTGGCGGCCTTTGCGGCCGACGCCAAAGCTCAGGACGATGGCCTTCAATTCCATGTGTCATTCACGCGGGACTACGCGCGAAAAGCAAAAACCGGCACGATTTATTTGCTGGTTTCGAAAGACCTGAATGGTGAACCGCGCACTCATATGGCTCGCGGCTCTTTCGATGGCTTCATCTTTCGGCGCACCATCACTGATTTGAAGACGGACGAAGCCGTGATCTTCAATTGGGAGAGTTTGGGTTATCCAGGCCCCCTCGCCCTGGTCAAACCGGGTCGCTACAACGTTCAGGCTCTCCTCGATGTCAATCAAACCAGATCTGAACCGGGCTTTGCTCATGGCAACGGGATTAGTTCCTCACGGCGCATGCAAATTAACCCCAAGACCGGTGGCAACATAGAAATCACAATCGAGAAGGAAGTCATTCAGCCGAAGAGAGACCCGCGATATCGGGTTCACTACGAACACATTGAATCTCGCATCGTAGGTCGGCAATTGGGTAGTCGGTTCTTTGTTGAAGTAACAGTGGTGATGCCGATCAACGTCTTGGCATACCCGGACAAAGTCTATCCAATCCAGATTTGGTTGCCTGACATTGGCGAAAACACCAGGAATACACTGAAGTACTACCAGGAGCGCGGGCTCTACACGCCTCTTGCTGGCAAGATTGGTGAATTCGGCAAGGAGTTCATCTTCATCTTGCTCAATACCACTTGCAGGAACGGATACCACGGCTGGACTGATTCGCAAAACAACGGGTCGTTTCGCAAAGCCCTCTATGAGGAAATTCTACCAGTGCTGAAGGAGAGATTCCCGATCGCTGATGGACAAGAATCACGCTTCCTCGTGGGCAAAGGGGCCGGAGGGTTGGCCGCACTCAACCTCTTGGCGAATCGTCCTGATTTCTATGCTGGCGCCTGGGCTTTGGCACCGGACCCAGTCGATTTTCATGACTTCTACGGACTCGATCTCTACGCTGAGCCACTGGCCAATGCTTTCAAGGTTGGCGATCTTGAGCGACCACTGGTCCGGCACGCTGGCAAAGCCATCGTCACCATGAAACAACAAGTCCGGTTTGAGAACGTGGTGAAAAGTGGCAACCTGCTGCAATCCTACGATGCCAGTTTCGGAGAACGGGGTGCTGACCTTCGTCCAAAGCCTCTCATCGACGCAAGGACAGGTAAGATCAACCCGAAGGCCGCAGCTCGTTTTCGCAAACGAGATTTCGCCAACACGTTGCGCACCAACTGGGCGACGCTGGGAAGCAAGATCCAGTCTAAGATCAATATCATTGTTGGCGACCAAGATGACTTCTACCTTCATCGCCCCGTGACACGTCTCAAGGCATTCCTAGATGAAAAGAACGCCAAGGCTAACATCACGGTGATTCCAAAGTTGGATCACAAAGCCATGAATAACCGTGAAATCCACCTGAAGATTCAAGCTGACATCATGAAGCAATGGAAGAAGTAGGTCGTTGGCAAGAGAGAATCATCGGTAGCCCCCGCCGACCTGGCGGGGATTACCTAGTGGAGCAATGACTGAGACTTAGATTGCGAGCGTGTTGATTTCGATTTCGGCATCGCCATTGATCGCGACTTGGCAGGCCAATCGACGGTGCAGGTCATAGGTCTTAAGAATCTTGTGCTCTGCTACCGTGCGTGGCGTCAAATGCTCAGAACCACTCATGACGAGTATTTCACAACTGCCACAATGACCTTTGCCACGGCAATTGAAGAGTTTTCGGGGTCCGTTGTAAACCGAGACGTTGATCGCTTTGAGAGCTTCGCGCAAATTGGCGTTATCGGCGATCTCGACCGTCCGCCCCTGATTCTGAATCGTGACCTTGGCCATTTCCTTGCTCCTTTAGCTTCCCAATTCATTCTTCACTCCCTATTTAAGCAAAGAATGGCGATTTTCCCAGGGGTGAACCTGGGGACGACCCCATATTCATTATCTGGGCGTCCACATCCATAGTATGGGACAAAATGTCGCTCTCAAGATCAATCGATTGGACACCTGGCTTCATCGTCATTTCTTAGACAAGGCGATGAGAAGGAGGCTGAGATCCGGCTGTGAAATCCCCGAGATCCTGGCCGCCTGCCCAATGGTACCGGGCTTGATCTTCTCAAATTTCTCCTTGGCCTCACCGCGAAGCTGATTCACGGCCCCATAATCAAAATCTACCGGGATGTGCATTCCTTCGGCTTGCTCAAGTTTCTTGATGAATCCTAATTGCCGAGTGATATAGCCTTCATAGAAGGTCTCCACCTCTAATCCGTAGCGAATTTCATCGTCCCAACCACCCTCAAAGACCTCAGGCACAAGGCTCTCAAAATCACTCAGGTGGTAGTTCGGTTGTTTCAAGAACTGCG
>JBLINQ010000110.1:0-17393 GCA_047639315.1 Planctomycetota bacterium | reverse complement strand
GTAGCCGGGCTCATCTATCTCAACGAGAATTGTCCCACGAACGTCCAAATCTTTGGCGTCCGGGGTGATGGCAACCTTCACTTTGATGTGTTTTCCGGCCTCAATAACTTCAGAAGTCAGCTTCGTGCGTGGGTCTTTGGAGGTGGCAGAAATCAGTTTGAGGCCGGTGCCGGTGGCCTTCATCAACTGAATTTCTCCAGTCCATGTCGTTCCAGCTTTCACAGTTCCCATCCGCAGAACTTTGGGAGTAATGGCTGTTGTTGAAACAACGTGGGCCAGAATGCGGAAGCCGCGAAATCTAAACTTGGCGAAATCGGTCTCGACGCGCACAACACCCTCAAAATCTCCATTGGACAATGCGCCGCTGAGGGTCACATCAAGGTGCCAACCGTAGTGGCCATCTTCTTCTTTAAAGGGCGTCTGTTTGATCTCTATTTGCTTGCCCATGGGTTGGGCGAGAATCTCGACTAAATCGATCTTGAATTCGGGCCTTATCCGCAGAGTGACACGTTTCGTAGCCGACTCGCCGTTCTTGACCTCACCGAATTCGAGAATGCGTCCCTTGACATCAAGCGTCCAGATCGGGCGTATGAAACCGGTCATGGCCAATTTGGCCTTAGGGACATAGGGATCATCGGAATGAAGGATGACGTATTTTTTGATCTCTCCCTCGCCCCGGGTGGCGAACAAATTGAGGGTCAGATCGGTGGTGTCACCAGGCGAAAGCACCATCTTGCCGAGCTTTGCTTGAACGCAGCCGCAAGTCAGTTCGATCTTCTTCACTCGTACGGTACGGCTACCACGATTGGTGACCTTGATGACCTTGGTGGCGGTATCGGTTTGCTCCCGCTTGCCAAAATCCCAGCCAGGTTCACTGAATTTGAGGAAGGACTGGGCATGCAGACTTCCGGTGAAACTCAAACCGAGAAGAAGGAAAGCGAATAGTTGTGATGTTCTCATGGGGCTCTCTTTGTACGGTTCAGCAGTATAGTGGATTCCGCCCATGAGCAAACATTCTCATGGAAAACGGCCCAATTAGCGGGCCTAGCTGACTCGACGAACGACTTCATCCACGTGGCCACGCCTAAGTTAGTCCCACCAAATGTTCCCGTCGGTCTTGGCGCGGCGCGAGAGCTTGAGGGCACCCCAGGCGGCGTCTCGCCAAGTTGGGGCCAAGACGAGATCAGGCAAGGTCTTTGCCACTTCATCCACGAAAAACTTCCGCAAGATGGTGGAGTGAGTGATCACGCCGCCCTCTAATACTAAGGGACCAGCATCTGGCTCGAGTGCAACAAGAAGCTCCACCAGGCATGTGGCTCCCTCTTTCAGGAGCTTCAGGGCTTGCGCATCACCTGCCAGGGCCAGAGATTCGAGTTTCGGGCCGATGTCATAGTCGTTTAGCTCTTCGAGCTCGACTTTAAGCTGCTCCCGACCTTTTCTCGCCAGCCAGCGCCCTGATCCCGGATCACCCTCTGTGGGTGCCAAGCCTCCGGCCCGGATAAGACTGCCATCCTGCCTGCGTCCAGCAGCGATGGCGCCGGTCCCAGCGATCAGAACAGCAACTGGACCGCTCTCAGCTGCAGCCTCGAGCATGGATTCGGCGTCACTGCACACAAATACGTCGCAGAAGTAGTTTCGTGCGAGAGAATCTACAATTGTCTCACGAACTGCCGGCCGCCCAGCCCCCGCCACGGCACAGGTGATTTGACGAATCGACATTGTCGGGCCGATTTTCTTGCCGAGGGCCTCGCAGACTGCTTCAAGCGCCATGATTGAACGATCTATGCCGACATAGCTCGGATTTGCGGGCTGCCTGATCTCAGCGGTTTCAACACAAATGTCGGCGGCGTAGGCATGCGCTCGGACCCAACTACCGCCGGCGTCTATCACCACATCCACACGTCTGAGCTTCATATCGCTGCACTCACAATCATTTCCACAATCGATTCCACGTCATAGTCTGACGCGTCAACGGTCAGATGAGACCTGGAATAGGACGGCTCCCTGGCTGCCGCCGCGTCTCGTAGCTGCACCTTGTCGCGCGGTGCAGAACGGCCGTTTTGAGTATGCCTCATTGCGACGACACGGCTCCAGTGAGTCTCGAAATCGACTCGAATCCATACGGTGAAGCAACTTTCGAGCAGGCGATTCCAAGTTTGACTCTGGCCAAAAAGGTGTGCTCCGGTGACCAAGATACTCTCGCCGTCGCGCACGAGGTAATCCTCAAGTGCGAGGCGCTCCTCGGACAGGCCGGCTGGCTGAGAAGCAGACCGCGGCGCTCGCTCTTCGATTCGCCGCTCCAACTCGACAAAGGGACGTTCGAGGTCGAGCGCCAACTTTCGACCGACTTGCAGATGAAAATCCGAATCGAGTCCAACGAGAGCGATGCGCCGACCGCGACGGTCTTCCAAGGGCAAGTCGCAAAGTTCACCCAAGCCAATCCTCAATGCACGGGCAATTCCAGCCAGCTTGATGACACTCGGATTGGCCCGCCCGGCTTCTGTTTCCGTGAGATAGCGACGAGATAGCTCTGACCTCTCGGCCAATTCGGACAAACTGAGCCGCCGACGCTCGCGATGACGGCGAATCCGCCTACCTAACTCGGAAAGAAACCAATTCTCATTCATATGAGCACTATACTTCCCACTTTCCCTTGTTCAACCCATTTTCGAGCAATATGATGCTCACACTTCGCCCGAGAACGACGCTTCTCCGCCGAATGACAAGAATCAGACAAAGGAAGCCGACATGCCCGAATCGATCAACTTTGAAACGGAACCATCGCAGTATCGTCACTGGCATTTGCAAGTGGACGGTGACCGAGCCAGGCTCAATCTTAATGTTCAGGAGGCAGAGGGCCTCAGAGACACCTATGTCCTCAAGATGAATTCCTATGACTTGGGTGTCGACGTGGAATTGGCTGACGCTTTGCAGCGCCTCCGCTTTGAGAATCCTCAGGTGAAGGTCGTCGTCCTTGGCGGAACCATGGATCGGATCTTCTGCGCCGGTGCCAACATTCAAATGCTTCGCACGTCGACTCACGCTTTCAAAGTGAACTTTTGCAAGTTCACCAACGAGACGCGGCTCTATATCGAAGACGCCAGCGCGAACAGCAACATGAAGTTTCTGTGCGCGCTTCACGGCACGGCATCGGGCGGCGGTTACGAGTTGGCGATGGCCGCTGACAAGATTCTCTTGGTTGACGATCGCTCCAGCGCCGTCTCTTTTCCTGAGACTCCCCTCCTGGGTGTCCTTCCTGGTACGGGCGGCCTGACCCGCTTGGTTGACAAGCGCAAAGTCCGTCGTGATCGAGCCGACATCTTTTCGACCATCGCCGAAGGCGTCAAAGGCAAGCGCGCCGTTGAATGGAATCTCGTCGATGGCTTGGCTCCACTTTCGACCTTCGACCAATTGGTGACCGAATTTGCCGACAACATGGCAAGCGAAGTCATAGATAAGTCAGACCGTAACGGCATCTCCTTGAAGCCTGTGACCCCCAAGATCAGCGGCGATAACCTCGAATACGAATACGTCAACGTTGAAATCGTTGCCAACGGCCGCGTGGCTGCCCTCACCCTGAACTTGCCCGCAAACGCAAGCCAACCAGCAACCGGCGATGCTGCCCGTGACCTGGGGTCAGATTGGTGGGTCCTCAAGATGTTCCGCGAATTCGACGATGCGCTCCTGCGCCTGCGCGTGAATCGCGACTTGGTTGGTCTCATCACCGTCAAGACACGTGGTTCAGTTGCCGATGCCTTGGCAATGGACGCCACCTTGGAAAGCCTCAAAGACCACTGGTTCGTCAACGAGGTTCGTCACCAAATCAAGCGCGTCTTAAAGCGTCTCGACCTGACAGCCAAGAGCATCTTTGCCATCGCGGATGAAGGCTCGTGCTTCGCCGGTACTTTCTTGGAGATCTTGTTGGCCGCCGACCGCAGCTACGTGCTGAACGACCCAGACTTCCCTGTCACAATGGGTGTCAGCGTGCTCAACGGCGGGGCTTACTTGATGTCGAACGGCATCACGCGCCTCGAGACCCGCTTCCTCGGCACCCCAGATCAAGTTGGAGTCGTCTTAGATTCTGCTGGTTCTTTTGACGCCGAGACGGCCGACGAACTGGGCTTGGCAACAAGCGCACCTGATGAAATTGATTGGGAAGACGAATTGCGCGTCGCCATCGAAGAGCGCACTTGCTTCTCGCCCGATGCTCTCACCGGCATGGAGGCCAACCTTCGCTTCGCCGGTCCCGAGACTATGGAGACCAAGATCTTTGGTCGCCTGAGTGCTTGGCAAAACTGGATCTTCCAGCGTCCGAATGCCGTAGGTGAACGCGGAGCGCTCACCTGCTATGGCACCCCAAACCGCCCCGAGTTTAACTACCAGAGGACATGATAATGGGAATCAACTACAGCGAAAAAATCCCGAACAACGTCGACCTTGCTGGCGACAGAAAACTCCAACGTGCCCTGGAAAAATGGCAGCCGGCATACCTCGATTGGTGGGCTGAAATGGGGCCGACAGATTTCAACTCCAATGAAATCTACTTACGCACAGCCGTAAGCGTCGACCGTGATGGCTGGGCAGACTTTGGCTACGTCAAGATGCCTGATTATCGTTGGGGCATCTTTCTGACGCCAAATGACAAGCAAAAGAAAATCGGCTTTGGCGACCATGAAGGTGAAGATGTTTGGCAGGAAGTTCCTGGTGAACACCGCAACAACCTTCGTCGATTGATCGTGACTCAAGCTGACACCGAGCCAGCAAGTGTCGAACAACAAAGACTGCTTGGCCACACTGCGCCAAGTCTCTACGACATGCGTAACCTGTTCCAGGTCAACGTGGAAGAAGGTCGCCATCTGTGGGCCATGGTTTACCTCCTGCAACGTTACTTCGGCAAGGACGGCCGTGAGGAAGCCGAAGAGCTTCTAGAACGTCGCAGCGGCAATGCGGATCACCCCCGCATCTTGTCAACATTCAACGATCCAGTTGAAGATTGGCTCTCATTCTTCTGCTTCACGACCTTCACCGACCGTGACGGTAAGTACCAGCTTTTGGCATTGGCAGAGAGTGCCTTTGATCCTCTAGCACGCACTTGCCGCTTCATGTTGACCGAAGAAGCTCACCACATGTTCGTCGGCCAGACGGGTGTCACCCGTGTGATCAAACGCGCATGCGAGGTTATGAATGAGCACCCAGGCGAGGACGTCAAAGAGTATGGTGCGATTCCTCTTGAGATCATCCAGAAGTATATCAACCGTTGGGCTGCGTCCTCGGTCGACCTCTTCGGTGCCGAAATCTCGAGTAACGCCGCAACGTTCTTTGCTGCCGGACTCAAGGGTCGCGCTTACGAAGAGAAGAATTACCAAGAGCACGGCGCGCTTGATCAGGGCTACAACATCGAGCAATGGGACGGCAACCGCATCAGCAACAATGAGGTGCCACTCCGTAACGCGATGAATGAAGTCTTGCGAAGCGACTACCATGCCGACAACGTCAAGCAGACAATCGTCTGGAACAAGACGACCGGCAACGCTGGTGTTGATTTCCAATTCACCATTCCACATCGCCGCTTCAATCGTCGTATCGGCATGTACGCGGAAGGATTCTTCACACCAGAAGGCGATCCTATTAGTGAAGAAGAGTTCAACCAGAACAAGTCGAAGTGGCTTCCTTCTGAAAAGGAAGAAGCATACGTCAAGAGCCTCATGGTCAAGTGCCATGAAGTAGGCAAGTATGCTGGTTGGATCTCGCCACCTTCCAAGGGCCTCGACGGCAAGGGCATCGACCATGAGTATGTCCGCCTATAAGACCTAACGGTCTCTATTGTGGTACGTTGTGACTGCACACGCCTCTTCTTGTTCAGCATCTTGTGTGCCGGACGAGAAGAGGCTTCTTTTTTGTCACCTACGTTGGACGCCATGCTTCGACACTTAGCCTTTCTGGTTTTCGCGCTCTCGCTCCTTGGCAGCCATCTCGTGGCCCAATCAGGAGCATCCGACTCTCCCTTCGTCAAGGTGATCAAGTCAAAGACCAAATCTTTAGAAAAGACCTTTCTGGATCTGGCAACGAAACGCACTGAGGCCCTCGCCAATTCGAAGCACGTCGCAGATAAGAAATGGGCGGCTGAGTGGTCTAAGACAGAAGACCAGCGTTCTGAAATTCATCAGGCCTACACTTCGCTGGCTCAGGATTTCACGAAATTGAGCGGCATCAAAGACCATGACAGATTGATGCTGTTTGCTCAGCTACTCCGAGCTTGGATTGCCCATGGTGAAGTCGTCACGATCCGCGAAACACTGCAATCAAAATTCAAGAAGCCTGGGCAACTCTTACTGCTGCTTGCTGCGACTGAGCGAAGGAAGTTGCTTCACCAAGTTTCAACTCGGGCTCAAGCCACGCCTGGAGTCACCGACTTAGACGTCTTACTTGAAGTCGTGAATTGGGAGGTGCTCTTCTTGACGAGTAAGCCGAATACGCCGATTCGGCACGACGACCTTTCGACCGATCTGATTCTCCTCTTCACGGATCGTGGAGCGGGCGGGATCGTCAAATCGAATGCTGGTTTCTATCGCCCTGGTTTATTGCTCGACCGAGGCTTCAAGGCTGAGTTAAGAGATGAAAGCAATCAGGTGAGGCATTTCTGCTGGGCGCTAAGGATGTTTGCTAAGTCAGAAAATCCGGACTCCACGGAATCAATTCTTCGTCTAAAAGAATGGCGGGACGCCAAGGTTCGCAAGACCCCAATCAATGAAGCCGATCTCAAGCTCAATAGGGCCGCCAGAAGGATCGCCTCGATCCTCAAGTTGCAAGTAGACCCATTGGCACTAAGAGATGTGCCCAAACTCTTGAAGACAACCTTGGGAACTATCGCGGTCAAGGAAAATTAGGGCCGATCTAAGATCGAGGGCCGTGCTTGGCTTCCCACTTGGCAACCCAAGCTTCCCAGGAATTGCCCGTTGCTGTGTCCTTGCCGGTAAACTTGAGAGACTCGATCTCGCTGAGATCGAAACGCTTAGCTTGGGAGTTTTCAACGGCTGGATAAACCGAGATGAAAGGGGTGGGCACATCAAATTCACGATTGAAGAGAAACGCCACCAGAAGCTCGCCGTTCTTCATGCCAAGAGTGACGTCACCCCGATATTCGAAGGCCTTCTCGACGGCATCTCGTAGGTCGGCGTCAGAATTGAGCTCCGGCTCCCAACCTTGCAAGCTCTCGTGTCGCTCTTGCTCGGACATCGACTCGTCGGCTGGATCGTTCATTTGGCGACCATCGCTTTGATTGTTCGAACCAGCCCGGCGGGAGATGAGAATGTGTCATCGACGGCGGCAGCTTCATAACCACTATGAACCATGCAGTCTTGGCATTTCTCGTTCTTGGTGTGGCCGTAGTCTTCCCAGATGGTCTCATCCATCAGTTCCTTGAAGCTGTCGGCATAACCTTCCTGGAGGAGGTAGCATGGCTTTTGCCACCCGAAGGTGTTGTATGTCGGGTTGCCCCAAGGCTTGCAGTTGTATTCAATCTTGCCTTGAAGGAAGTCTAAGAAGAGTGGTGAGTGATTGAACTCCCAGGCCTTCTTTGGATTGCTGATGATCTTACTGAACAGCTCTTTGGTTTTCTGACGACCCAAGAAGCTTCCTTGGTCAGGAGCTTTGTCATAGCTGTAGCCTGGGGAAAGCATCATACCCTCAACACCGAGCTCAGTCATTTCATCAAAGAAGGCCCGCACCTTCTCAGGATTGGCGCCTTCGAAGAGAGTCGTGTTGGTGGTGACACGGAATCCCATTTCAACAGCCAAGCGGATACCCGTTACGGCTTTGTCGTATGTTCCTTCACGGCAAACGGCAAAGTCGTGCTCATCCTTCGAACCGTCCATGTGAATGCTGAAAGAGAGGAACTTCGATGGCTTGTAGTCGCCAGCTTTGAGTTTCTCTTCGAGCAGGATGGCGTTGGTGCAGAGGTATATGTACTTCTTGCGTTCGACGAGCCCACGAACGATTTCCGGCATCTGAGGATGCATGAGGGGCTCGCCCCCTGGAATCGAGACGATGGGTGCGCCACACTCTTCCACCGCCGCAAAGCACTGCTCTGGTGTCAGGTCACGTTTCAAAATGTGGGCTGGATACTGGATCTTGCCACACCCGGAACAGGCCAGATTGCAGCGGAACAGAGGTTCCAGCATGAGGACCAACGGATAGCGTTTCCTCCGCAAGACCTTCTGCTTCAAGATGTAGGTACTGACTGTCCAAGCTTGCGAAATAGGCACCGGCATACGATTCTCCCCTATCTGCCATGGTAAGTGTCTGAGAAACTGGCACAAGGCAGCGAGGACAGGTTTCCCGGTGTTTCAGTTGTCCCAACGGCCGCCTCGACTTACCGTGCCCATGGAAAACCCGGAACAGGAGATAATTGATGAGTAAGCTGACTTTTAGCTCGACTAGCGCTGTAGCCCTCAAAGGGGCCAGCATCCAAGTTTTTGCCGCTCCCCAGGCCTTCTTCGCTAAGAATTGGTTGGGCCAAATCGATGGAGCTAAGCTGCCTAAGAATGTTCTGGCGGCAGCCAAGGCTGCAGAGCCCGGAACTTCGGCCAAAATCATCAAATCGCTCCTAAGCGATGACGGAAAGTCGAGTTGCGTGATTTGCGTCCTGCCGGATTCCGTAAGTCGTCACAACAGCCCCAGCCGGGCCGACGCCATTCGTGCTGCCATGGGATCCGCCGGTATTGCCGGAGAGAACAACGTGGCCGTCGTCTTAGGACTGGACGAAGACGATCAATACTTGGCTGCGGCCAATGCCGTTGGCGCCAAGCTCCCCCTGTTCACACGCAAGGGCGGCATGAAAGCTACCGCTGGTAGTGTCAAGATTGCGGCCGTCGGCAAAGATGGCAAAGCCATCACACCATCCAAGATTGTCAAAGAAACCGTCGCCGCCGGGCGCTGGGCAGCCTCGATGGTCGATACCCATCCAGAAGAGATGACGACTGCGATCTTAGCCAGAGAAGCCAAGAAATTGGTGAAGGGCTTAGCCGACGTCAAAGTGTCAGAAATCGTCGGCCCTGATCTTCTCAAGAAGAATCTTGGCGGCGTTCACGCCGTTGGTCGCGCTGCGTCGGTTGCTCCGCGCATGTTGATCATGAAGTATCAACCAAAAGGCGCCAAGAAGACTTGGTCCCTCGTTGGCAAAGGCGTCATTTTTGACACCGGCGGTTTGAGCCTGAAGATTGGCGGCAACATGTGCTCCATGAAAGGAGACATGGGCGGCGGTGCTGCCGTGATTGGCGCCTTCCGCGCCTTAGCTTCAACAGGATTCAAAGATGCCGTGGTTGCTCTGATCCCCATGGCTGAGAACGCCATCGGCCCCAAGGCTTATCGCAACGATGACATCATCACGATGCATTCCGGCAAGACCGTCGAGATCAATAACACAGACGCCGAAGGTCGAATCTTGTTGGCGGACGCCGTGAGTTACGCAGCACGGGTCATCAAGCCGAGCGTGATTGTCGACGCGGCTACTCTGACTGGGGCTCAACTTATTGCCACCGGCCTTCGCCATGCCGGCATCGTTAGTAATCGTGAAGGTGTCGAAACGAGGGTCGTCGAAACTGGGCGCGCTTGCGGTGACTTGGCTCACGCTTTGCCATTTGCTCCAGAATTCTATCAGGCTGAGTTTGCCAGTAAGTGCGCAGACATGAAGAACTCGGTGGCCAATCGAGCGAACGCTCAATCCAGTTGCGCCGCCCAATTCATCTACTCTCACATTGAAGACATCAACCCAGCTTGGCTTCACATCGACTTGGCCGGCCCTGCTTGGCGTGAGGGCCGTGGCACAGGATTTGGTGTCGCCCTCATGTCTCAGTTGCTTCGATCTTTAAAGACTGGCGACTTGAAGTAAACGAACTCTGATCAAAGAAAAGGGCCAAGCCTTCATCGGCTTGGCCCTCTTTTTTTCGGTCGCTTAAAATTCCTGGCTGAGGCGCCTAAGACTCCGCTAGTTTGCAAATGTGGTCGAAGTGCTTCTTCGAGACGGGCTGCACCGACAGGCGAGAACCCTTCGCCGTCAGCATCAGCCCATCGAGTTTTTCGTCTTCCTTGAGCTCGGTCAAGGTGATGGGCCGCTTGAAGGTTTTCTTCAACTTCATGTCGACCATAAACCAACGCGGATTTTCTTCGGTTGCTTTTGGATCGAAGTGACTATCGGTTGAATCAAACTGAGTATGATCTGGATACCCTTCCTTGACGATCTCAACGACACCAACAACCGACATCGGTTTGACCCGACTGTGATAGAAAAACGCCAAGTCGCCCTTCTTCATTTCGTCGCGCATGATGTTGCGTGCTTGGTAGTTGCGCACGCCGTCCCAAAAAGTACGTTTGCCTTTTTCGGCGGCAAGGGTATCGATGGGATAGACATTGGGCTCAGATTTGAACAACCAATAATTCATGAACTCGCCCTTCCCAAGAATTCGCCGGTGCTGGTGTCGACTCGGGCCACGTGCCCTTGAGCCACGTGCTCGGGAACTTGGATGGTATGACCGGTTTCCAGAGTCGCCGGTTTTTGGCGAGAGGTGGCTGAATTGCCCTTCACGCTGGGGGCACACTCGGTGATTTTCAGCTCGACGACCTGGGGCAGTTCCATGCCGATGATCTCGTCGTTGTAAACCATCGATTTGAGGCCTTCCATTTCTTCCTTCAAGAACTTGGATTCCCATTCCAGGTCTTCAATTGGAAGAAAGAACTGCTCGAAATTCTCAGAGTCCATGAAGTGGTAGCTCTCCATGTCCTTGTAGAGATAGGAGATAGCGCGCTTGTCGAAATCTGGGATACCGAAGGTCTCGCCGCCACGAAAAGACTTGTCGGCTTTCTGCTTGGTCTTCAGATTACGCAGCCGCACCTTGTGAATCGTTGCGCCGCCACGAGCCTGAGGGCTGGAAATATTCAGTTTTTCAACCATGTAAGGGGCACCATCGAAATCGATGATCAAACCCTTCTTAAGATCGCTTGTCGTATACATGTCAAACCTCCGAGTTGGGTGAGATTGTGCCAAGCAAAGGGACATGGGCCAACCAGGAAAATGTCGGGCCAATTCGTCCCCTAAACCCCGAGCAGAAGGCCGTTAATGCCAATTTCTACCAAATGCCAAGGAACCAGCTCGGTAATTCGAAGCCGCAGGTGTCTTGGCAGAATCGAATGAACGTCTTCGGCAAACCTGGCCCCACTGAGCCCGGAACAATGGCGTCGATCAAACCGACGTGCAGAGAATAGGCCCCCAAAGCACAAGCGAGCACCAGGCGCGGCAATCTGACTTTAACCAGAACTACCGCCGCAAGAATGCAGAGCGCGGGGATCATCGGTGCCAAATAGCGCAACTGAAATCCCATGCTCGTGACACCGAGGATCGACATCACGACGAAGAAAGTCAGAAACCACACAACCGGAATAATCATCCAGGACTCCCGATATTGCTTGCGCATTGCACCAAGAGCAAAACCAAGCAAGGGAGAAGCAAAGAGGAGAGCCACGACATAATAGATGGGCGAACGATCGAGCATGCGAGCAATAAACGGGTAGTTTTGAATCATCCAGTCCGTAGGCGCCGAGAGTCGAATCAAAGAGCCATCGATCCTCGCGCTCCGAAGTTGCCAAAACACAACCGGTAATGCGGCTGTGAGCAAGTAGGTGATCTTGACTCGCTTATTGAGTGTGACCAGGGGATCACGCCACGAAAGGAAAATCGCTGGTGCCACGAGAATGGCAGGCAACTTAGTTAGACATGCGATTGCCAGGCACAAACCGGCAATGACGTTTGGCACCAGCGTGCCACGTCGGCCAGCGACCAATCCGGCATAAAGCGAGAGCACGACCATCGCCTGCAACATGGAGTCGATCCAAATGCGTTCAGCGCAGACCCATGAGACGCCATCAACAGCCAAGATAGCGCCTGCAAAAAGGCCGACTCGATCGCTCATCCAAAATCGACCCAGCATGGCAGTAAAGAAGATGGCCAGGGCGTGAAAGAAAATGGAAGCCAAGACACCATAACTGGTGCCGAACAAGCGCTGCATCACCGAGACGGTGAGGGGATAAGCTGGCGGATGATGGAAGATCGGGCGGTCATAGATCGAAGGGTCGAATCTTGGCCGGCGCTCACCATTCCGATCAGCGGGATAATAGAGAATCCCCACTTGTTTGGGAGCCCTATCATCGAGATCAGGGCCAGCAATTTGCTCCAGGAAAGTCGTCGCCGATTCGCCCCGAAGTTCCCCTTGAAGGTCATAGCGACTTGGCGTTTCTGCTAAGCGGATCGCCAAGAAAGTATAGACCAATTCGTCGGGCTCATTGTGGAGAATCGACAAGGTCCGAAAGTGTGCAACTGTGGTCGCCACTAAGAGAATAGCCAAGGCCAAGAAGAATTGGAGTTCGGGCTTCTTCACGACGATGCACTCATAGTAACTTTCGAACTTTGAATTCTGACCAAACCAGCCGATTCTTAGGTGAGGAAGAATCGAGTTAAGACGCGAGCCATCATGCCATGATCCTGACTACCGGCCATTTCTCGGCACGAGTGCATCGATAACATCGGATTGCCAACATCAACGGCTTCAATGCCCAACCGCGATGTTGTGATCGGTCCGATCGTCGAACCGCAGCCCAAGTCGCTACGCATGACAAAATTCTGAGAAGGCACATCTACATCGCGACAGAGTTGGGCGAAACGGGCAGCCGTTCGCGCTTGCGTCGCATAGCGTGCGTTCGCGTTCGTCTTGATCACTGGCCCAGCGTTGATCTTGGGCATGTGCATCGGGTCATGCATATCGGAGTAGTTCGGATGTACAGCATGAGCCATGTCGGCCGAGATAAGAGAGGAATGAGCTTTGGTGCGGCACCAAGCGTCTTCACTTGCATCAACGCGAGACGTGACACGACGCATCACGTCTTCCAAGAAAGATCCCGCGGCACCTTGAGCAGAAGAAGACCCTACTTCTTCATGATCCCAACAGGCAACAATGCGCGTCGCCTTGGCGTCCGTCTTCGCACCTTCCAAGACTGCAATGAGTCCGGCGTGACAACTCGCGAGGTTGTCCAATCGTGGCGCAAAGATGAACTCATCATTGAGTCCGCCGAACGCTGGCTTCTCCAGCACATGAAACATGAGCTCGAAAGATTGGATTGAACTGGCATCAGGTGCGTCCACTTGCTCAGCAAGCCAGGCACCAAAGTCATGGCCTTCTGAAGCCAAGCCAAGGATGGGTGCCATATGCTTCTGTGCGTTCAATTTTAGACCAACCGAGTTGACCTCGCGATTCAAGTGAATGGCAAGTTGCGGCACGCGGGCCAATGGCTTATCGATTCGCATCATGCGGGATTCGATCGCACCACCGTCTTCGATTACCACGCGGCCAGAAATCCCCAAGTCGCGATCAGTCCACGTAGTAAGCAGAACACCACCATAGATCTCGACACCAACTTGCTGGTATCCAAATGCCTCGTAGCTGCCTTGCGGCTTGATCCTCAGATTCGGGCTGTCGGTGTGGGCCCCAACAATCCGAAAGCCATGCTCATGAGGGGCGCCGCTGCCAACCACAAAAGCAATGATGGAAGAATCATTGCGGGTGACGAAGTAACAACCGCCATCCTCAAGAGCCCACTTGTCATGCTCATCGATTTCGACGAAACCAGCGGAGAGCAAACGACGCGCGGTTTCTGCCACCGCATGGAAAGGGCTAGGAGATGCCTCGATGTAATCAAGCATGTCCTGGGTGCAAACCCGTAAGTCGTCTAAACCCATCCGCGAATCTCCATTGCGCGAGCGACACGGCGTACGGCTACGACATAAGCAGCAATACGCATGTTCACTTCACAACCCTTGTGCTCTTTGTAAACGGCATGGAATGCCTTGGTCATTTTCTCGTCGAGGCGCTGATGAACTTCTTCCAAAGACCAGAAATAATTGGCACCGTTTTGGACTTGCTCAAAGTATGAGACTGTCACGCCACCGGCGTTGGCCAAGAAATCTGGAATCACGAAGACGTTTTTCTCACAGAGAATGCTGTCACCTTCAGGGGTGGTCGGGCCATTGGCCAATTCACAACTGATCTTCGCCTTAATGTGTGGCGCGTTTTTCTTGGTGATGACGTTTTCCAAGGCGGACGGGAAAATAACGTCAACCTCAAGCTCAAGAAGATCGGCATTGGAAATCGGCACGGATCCGGGATAGCTAGCGACAGAGCCGGTGGCGAGTTTGTGCTCGACGATGCCCTTGGGGTCGAGGCCATCCTTATTCATCACCCCGCCTCTGGAATCGGAGACTGCGATGAGCTTATTGCCGGTGCCAAGAATCTCTTGCATCAGGAGCGCCGCATGCTGCCCCGCGTTGCCGAACCCTTGAATCGCATAGCTCAAATTCCCGGATTTGATTCCCAGGCATTTCGTCGCTTCGCGGACGCAGAAGATCCCGCCTCGCGCCGTCGCGTCCCCACGCCCCAAGGAGCCACCGACTTCAACTGGCTTGCCAGTGAAAGCACCTGGCTCGTTGTGGCCCTTTTGCCAATAGTACTCATCCATCATCCACGCCATGATTTGTGGATTGGTGTAGACGTCTGGCGCCGGAACATCTTTGTCGATACCGAGAATACGCCCGACTTGCCTGACGTACTGACGACTCAGACGCTCGAGTTCGTTGGCAGTAAGTTCTTTGGGATTACAGATTACCCCGCCCTTGCCACCACCGAGGGGGATATCAACAACGGCGGTTTTCCAGGTCATCCATGCGGCCAACGCCCGGACTGTGTCGATTGTTTCATCAGGATGGAAGCGAAGTCCACCCTTGGTTGGGCCACGAGCGTCGTTGTATTGGACGCGGAATCCTTTGAAAACCTTGACGCTGCCGTCATCCATCTTGACAGGCAGGCTAACGTGCAGCTCGCGCAAGGGTTCCATGAGTGCTGCCAAAGTGCCCGCGGGCAACTTCAGGATCTTATTAGCTTCTTGCAATTGAGCTTGAGCTATCTTGAATGGGTTTTCTTGATGGATAGCTATGGCGTCCTTGTCTTCAGAATTACTCATGGATCATTCCTCATGGGGTTTCGTAGATCGAGTGCCCTGTTTTTGATCCTTCCTGCACTCCCTGTCAACAAAAGAGAGGGGAAGGATTCAAAGAATGCTCGATTCGGGGCGCCGAATCGACATATGATGGGACCATGAGCATGAAAGGAATCGAGATGAACGAGTGTCAGCGGAATTCACGACCAGGGAGTCAAAGCGGCCGGAGCCTTAATATCGTGCTCCTCTTGATCACCATGGGCTTGGCTGGATTCATCATCTCAGAACGGTTTTGGCCCGGTCACGATTCGAATCTCAGGATCATCACTCCCCGCGGAGATCTTGCCGAATCCGAGAAAACGACCATCGAGATCTTCAGAACTGCCGCGCCCAGCGTTGTCGGAGTCACATCATCGAAGCTTGTGCGTCGGCGAGTCGATTTCATGAGGACGCGGGTCGAGAAAATCCCCCAAGGGGCCGGAACAGGCATTGTCTGGAATGACGATGGCATGATCGTCACCAATTACCATGTCCTGGAGGGCGGCGCGAGTTTCGTGGTGAGTTTCCGCGGGATGCCAGAGCCAATGAAGGCCACAGTCATTGGCCTTGCTCCCGAATACGACTTGGCCGTGCTCCAAGTTGATGCACCTAAGGAAAAGCTTGCCCCCATACCCATCGGGTCAAGCAATGACTTGCAAGTGGGACAGAGCGCGATGGCGATCGGTTTTCCTTTCGGATTGGATCACACCCTCACAACCGGGGTCGTATCTGCACTCGGCCGACGCATGGGATCACCCGGAAATCGAGTCATCGAAGATGTGATCCAAATTGACGCCGCGATCAACCCAGGTAATTCTGGCGGGCCCTTGCTCGACAGTGCCGGACGGCTCATTGGCGTCAACACCGCCATTCCGTCCGAAACCAAGTCAAATGCCGGGATCGGCTTTGCCATCCCAGTTGACACCGTCAATTGGGTCGTTGCGGCCCTGATCCAAAACGGCAAAATCACTAGCCCAACCATGGGAATTGCCGCTCTCAATACCCAAGATCCAAGAATCGGGTTTGAACTGAAGCCAGGTATTTTGGTGATAGAGGCCATTGCTGATGGGCCTGCGGCCAAGGCGGGCATTCGGGATGGTGGCCAAAAGGACTACGCCGGCGACATCATCACCAGCGTCGATGGCAAACGCATCCAGTCCATAACTGAACTTCGCGCCGTGCTCGAAAAGAAGAAGGCTGGACAAATCGTGGATGTGGAGTTCATCCGCGACGGAAAAGCGTACGTCACGCAAGTCACCTTGGCACCGCCAAAACAAGGCGGTTAGACCAAGAGATTGTCCCTAACGAAGAGTCAAGCTAATAGAGAAAGCCCGAAGACAAAGTCCTCGGGCTGAATCTGTTTGACAAGAAAGAGATCTACTTCTTCTTCTTCGCTCTTGGCGCTTTGACGAGACCAGCTTTCATGAGGACGCTGAAAGCGCCATCACGGTTGATCGTCTTAAGTGCACGCGTAGTAAGGCGCACTGTCACCCAGCGGTCAAGCTCAGGGACGTAGATCCGTTTCTTTTGAAGGTTGGGCTTAAACGTACGGAAGCTAACTCCCGTTGTTTTCAGACCAACACCGCCTTCGCGCTTTGGTTTACCGCGACGACTGATACGCTTGCCCGTTTTAGGGCCAGCTCCGGTGATTTGACACTTGGCCATGACTTTGCCTCTTTCGTCGGAAAATCCGATAGGCGCGGATGATAGCAAGGACGGCCCTCCCTTCAAGGACTGGAGACAAAAGCCCTAAGACATTGCAGCAAAACATCTTAAGAATGTAATGCTCAAGAAAATCTGAATGTCGGCGGAAGACGATAGCCTCGTCGCACTGATGAAACACTTTGATGATGCTCTTTCCGTCGATCAGCTGGTGGCAATTTGCCGCCGATCTGATGCCCTTCTCCACTTTGTTGGCATTGCTGGAGCGGGCATGAGTGCCTTGGCAGATTTCCGATTACAGGCCGGTGGGCGGGTCTCTGGGAGCGATCGCTTCTTCGATCAAGGTAACTTGCTCACCGAAAAGGGGCGCCTCCAACGTCTGGGCGCCAACATTCTCCGTCAAAATGGTGAGAATTTGGAAAATGTCGACCTCATGGTGGCCAGCACCGCCGTCGAAGCCCAAATTCCGGATCTCATTCGGGCCCAAGAATTGGGAATCCCGGTGGTTCACCGGGCCCAGCTCTTAGCCGCTCATGTTTCCAGCCGCCCCACCATCGCCATCGCTGGTACCAGTGGAAAATCGACAGTTGTCGGCATGACATTCTCGGCCCTACGAGGCGCCGGGCTCGACCCCGGCGTCATCACGGGTGGGGAAC
>JBLINQ010000109.1:0-17451 GCA_047639315.1 Planctomycetota bacterium | reverse complement strand
TCGACTGATTCGACGATGCCGTCTTGGAGATTGAGAAACTCCTTGGCGATCAAGTCTTCATGATCAGGCCACATTTCCAGGTAATGTGAAAGGGGCTTGGCCCCGTCATTCGAATCATCCTCGAAGTAAGCCTGTTGAAAGGCCAGAACAATGCGCTCTATGGTGGGTGCATTCGGGTTGCTCATTTGCTCCCCTCCCCATTCATGGCCTTTTTGTATTTAGCAAGATTGGCTTGGGCATCGGCAATCTTGAGGTCGCCCACATCTTCATCATTCATCAAGGTGAGGAGTTGATTTTGGTGCTTGACTGCGTCGTCCAACTTATCCTGCATGAACTCAATCGTTGCCAGAAGATCAAGGCTTGCGGCGTCTTTGCCATGAGTCATTCGAACGGCGTATAGGGCTTGTCTCTTGGCCCAGAAATTGGTGTATCTGTTTCGCGGCTTCAAACCTTTGGCCCACGAACGACATCGCTGGTTTTTCAGAAGAATCATGCCAGGATTACTCTTGAGAGACTCAGTAAAGAGACGATTTGCTTTTTCATTCTGCCCCCGCAAATGAAGAATGTACCCCAAGTTTAGATTGACATGAGGGTCATGGGGATCATGCAAAATCGCCTTCCGAAAACTGGACTCGGCCAAGTCATGTTGTCCGTTGGCGAGATAACAGCAGCCAAGGTCGTTGTGATGATCAACTTCCGTTGGGTCTAAGCGAATTGAATATTCGAACGCTTGAATCGCTTCGCCTAACCGATCGTCATCAATTAATATCGTGCCAAGGGTGGAGTACAGAACACCCTTTTGTATTTGGTCATCGACCAGTTTCGCCTGAGTCCGACAATACAACTCAGCTTCTTTGATCTGCTCAGCTGCTTCGATCTTTTTCCCTTGATTCCTGAGAATGTAGCTCAATTCGATGTGGAACCAAGGGACCTCAGGGCTGTCCGGCAGCTGAAGACCCTGTCGGCAAATAGCAGCTGCTTCTTCCAACTTTCCTTCAACGTTTAAGGACGCCGCCAATGACAAATAATGAACTGCATAGGTACTGCCCAATTCAATCGCTTTTCGAAAAAGGGGAATCGCATCCTTCAAACGGCCCGAAGTCTCAAGCATAATTCCGGCGTTTCCATATGCTGGCCAGGAATCTGGCCGGATCTTCGCAGCAGATTGAAAGGCGATAGCACTTTTATCAGGAGCGGTGAATTCCGTGCACATGGCGCTCCAGAAGTAGATTTCGAAGTCCCGCGGCCACAGTCTCTCCATTGCTTGGGCAAGCCCAATGCACACCTCTCGGCCGGCGTCATGCCTGATCGTTACAGCGAGCATGATGTGATAGACACGACGAGCGGTGGGACTGGACCTTACTGCGCGCCTCATGTTTGCCGCAGCTTGAAGGCGTATCTCTTTGACCGGCCAACGTTCGCCTTTCGTTTTGCCATTATTCCAGATCCGCAGGCCTTCCAAGAACCAGGTGATCGCACTAGACGGAGGCTTTGCCAGCTCACGAGTGCTTTTCGCATCGGCTTTGCGGTCAAGTTTGTCCAGCACATCCGCTTTCAAGGAATAGAGAATCGCCGGATCGGCGAGTTCCTTCTCAACTTTCTCCAAAACCCGCAACGCCGATTCTGGTTCTTTGAGTTTCATGTAGGACTCGGCCAACCCTGCTGCCGCTCCGATCGAATCCGGTTTGCGCTCTAAGACTCTTTCAAAATGAGCTGGAGCCTTCTTCTTGTCACCCACGTAGAGCTCAAAGAACCCGCGTTCGAGTGCCTTTTCGTTCTTTTCGTCAAGTACGGCTTGCTCTTGAGCTTCGATATTCGGCAAGTTGGCAAAGATGTAGCCAGCCAACCCAGTGATCAGCGGAATACCGATGATGAGTGCGGCCGCGAAAGTCGCGCGAACTGGCTTACGTTTGGCCCAACGAATCATGCGCCCCACAGGGCCAATTGGATTAGCCGCGATCGGACGTAGTTCTCGAACAGCAGCTAAGTCATCAGCAAATGCCAAGGCCGATTGATAGCGTTTGTCGCGGTCCTTTTCGAGCACACATTCCAAGACGACTTTGAGGTCTTTGGAAATGGCACTATTCAAGCGACGAGGATCAGGGGCCTCCTTGGTCATGATCGCTTGGTAAAGGCCCTCGCGAGTTGGTGCGTCAAAGGGTCGGCGAAGTACGAGGCTCTCAAAGAGAGTGACGCCTAATGAATAGACATCAGATCTGGCGTCCAAATGGATGCGCTGGCCAGCGATTTGTTCTGGTGACATGTAAGCCGGTGTGCCGAAGAAGTCGCCGGTCTGTGTAAGAGACGGCATGTCTTCAGAGTCATCGTGCGCCAAACCAAAGTCGAGCACGACTGGTTCGCCTTCATCGGTGACCATGATATTACCGGGCTTGACGTCGCGGTGAATCACCCCGGCGCCGTGAGCCGCATGCAAAGCACGCGCAGCCTTCTCAAAAACTCTTAAGGTCGCGTCGAGTTGACTCTTGGTCATGCTCACGTCGGTTGGTGATTCGCCTTGTGGTTGAATCTCCTCACCGTCACCTTCGGTGCCCATCTCCGTCAAGTCGAGGAAACCTATGGACTCGCCGTTGTCACCGTTGCTCGTCGCCTTGGAGCGACTAAGGCGTTGAGCAAGAGATTCGCCGCTCACATAGCGCATAGCGATATAGGGAACACCATCTTCCACACCGGCATCATGAACACCGCAGATTCCAGGATGATCCAGGCGCGCTGCCACTTCCGCTTCTCGGCGAAATCGAATGATTTGTTTTTCAGCACCGGGGCCTAAGCCAGTGAGCACCTTAAGCGCCACAACACGACCAAGCCTTGAGTCTGTGGCTTTGTAGACCACACCTTGGCCTCCCCGGCCAATCTCACGGTCCAACGCATAGGGCCCGAGGGTCTTACTGTCGGCATCAAGATCGTGCATCTCGACTGATTCGACGATGCCGTCTTGGAGATTGAGAAACTCCTTGGCGATCAAGTCTTCATGATCAGGCCATAGCTTTAGGTAATGGGAAAGGGACTTGGCCCCGTCTTTCGAATCATCCTCGAAGTAGGCCTGTTGAAAGGCCAGAACAATGCGCTCAATGGTGGGTGCATTCGGGTTGCTCATTTGCTCCCCTCCCCATTCATGGCCTTTTTGTATTTAGCAAGATTGGCTTCGGCATCAGCGAACTTAAGATCGCCGACATCTTTGCCGTCCATCAACAAGACGAGTTGCTTTTGGTTCTTGACCGCGTCTTCAAACTTACCCTGCATGAACTCGATCGTGGCCAAGAGATTTAGGCTCACGGCGTCTTTATTGTGAGTCATTCGCACGGCATAGAGTGCCTGCCTATGCGCCCAGAAGTTGGCGTTGACGCTCCTCGGTTTGACGCCTCGAATCCACTCGCGACTTCGCTGATTCTGCACAAAGACCATGTCCGGTTTGTATTTGAGAGTCACTTCGAATCGACGATTTGCTTCTTCCTTTTCGCTGCGCAGATCTTGGATATAGGCCAAATTCATGTTGGGCCAAGGATCGGTGGCATCGAGTTCGATTGCGTTTAGAAACGCTGCTTCGGCGTCTTCAGGCCGCCCCAACCCAAGGTAATTACATCCTAAGGTGTTAAAGTAGCTTGAGTTTGTTGGGTCCAGAAGAGTTGCTTTCTCGCTCTCCAAGACTGCCTCTCTTTGCTGTCCGGTGTAGTTGAGAAACCGACCAAGAGAGCGGTGGAGTTGGGCCTTCTTCTTGTCATCACCTGCCAGCGTGATTTCATTTCGATAAGCTCTTTCCGTTTCAGCGAAGATCTCGTCAACCTTCTCCGTCTCTCCGAGGAAGAAGTTGACTTTCCCAAGCAATTCAAGGCTCCTGCTGTCTTGGCGTTGAGTCATAAGCACCGCGATATGGGCCTGTCGAAGAGCCTTACGCTTTGCCCTCTTGTCTGTCGGTTTCGGATTTCGGAGGACAGAACCTACTCTGTCGTTCATCGTCTCCACAAGATCACCACTGGCCCGGCGAGCGATGATGAAAGCGGCCTTTGCCTGTGCAAACTTCTCTTGCAGTTGAAGGACATACCCCAAGTTCGCATTGGCATACTCGTAGCCAGGCTTGATATCTATCGCTTTGCGATAACTTAATTCAGCCGATTTGACATCACCTGCCATTTCCAGTTTGATGGCCAGATTGTTGTGATAAGTAGGGTTTCCAGGATCTAACTCGACCGCCTCACGTGCTGTCTTTTCAGCTTCTGGATATTGAAAGTTGTCCCGAAGTCGAAAAGCCAATCTATCGAGAAGCTTGGCTCGATCTTCTTTTGTCACTGCAGCATCGATCGCTTGTTGATGATGACCCTCTGCAGTCTTACGCGCCTTTTCTGCATCGATCGGCCGCCCCTGATCGCGAAAGACTGTGCTCTGATTCCTGAATATTTCCGCCAGGTTCCATGAGAGATTCGATTTCTCATCCTGTGCCTGGATTATCGCCTCGTCATAACGAGCGACGGTCACGCCGTAGTGCTTGTGCACTGCTTCGAATTTCCTTTCACGAAGCAACTGCGACGTCATGAACTCCAAGTGGAAAGGAGTTACGGAGTTGAGTGGAAGGTCGAGCCCTTTGCTGACAAAGGCTTCTGCCTCATCCCATCGTGCATCGCGCCAGAGGAGAGAGACTATTCGTCTATGACAGAAAGGACTTCTGCTGCCGTTATTAATGGCCTGCAAGTAGGAATGATATGCATCCTCATACCTCTCGAGCTCGTGAAGCGCATTCGCTTTATTGTGGTGACCTAAGCGGTTCTTGGGTTGGAGGAAGATCGCAGTATCAAAGTAAGGAATCGCCTTATCGTATTCGCCAAGTTCTTGATGTGCAATCCCCGCATTGATGTGAGCACCGTAATGCTTTGGATCACGAAGAATCGCTTCGTTATACATAGAAAGCGAATCATTAAACTTGCCTAACCTTGAGAGCGCCCACCCGGCGTCGAAGTAGTTAGAGGCTTTCTCAGGGGCGCACCTGATCGCTCCCATATACATCGAAGCCGATTCCTCATGCTCACCTAACTTGTAATGTAACCACCCGGCATTCCGGTAGTAATGCGCTTTCTCCGTGTCTCGAAGAATCGCGTCCTTATACATAGAAAGCGCGTCTGCAAATTTGCCTAACTTTAGGAGCACGAACCCAGCGGAGCCGTAATAGTTGGCTTTCTCAGGGGCGCGCTTAATCGCTTGCTGGTACTCAAGATTCGCAGCCTCGAACTTGCCTAATTTTTGATATGCCCGCCCGGCGAAGTGGTAATATGAGGCAATCTCTGGGTCGAGTTCACGCGCCTTTTGAAACATGGGAAGGGCTTTCTCGTATTCTCCAATCTTGTTTAGACAAACCCCAACGTTTCCAATGTAATAGGCATTCTTCGGATTCAACCTTGCTGCAGTCAGAAAAGCGTTGACGCTCTTCTTTGGATCTGTGAATTCAGTACACATACCGCTCCAGAAGAAAACCTCTGCTTCGTTTGGCCAAAGCTCCTCCATAGCCTCAGCAAGCCCAGTGCATTCTTCTTTGCTGGCGCCATGGCGGATCATGGAGGCGAGAGTGATGTGGTAGACTCGGCGAGCAGTTGGGCTAGAGTTGACGGCACGCCTCATCATCGCCACCGCACCTTCGTGCACTTCTTTCGGACGTTTAGCTGCCCAATTATCAGAATAGTCACTCCAAATTCGTATACCTTCCATAAACCAGGTAATGGCACTATGGGGTGGCGTCGCCAAGTCACGAACTTTCTTGGCTGCCTCCGGACGATCAAGCTTCTTAAGGATGTCAGCTTTCAAGGAGTAAAGGACAGCAGGATCCGGCAGTTCTCTTTCCGCTTTTCTTATGACTCTCAATGCTGATTCGGGTTCTTTCAACTTCAAGTAAGACCAAGCCAAGCCAACGGCTGCGCCCATGGAATTGGGCGTTCTTTTCAGTGCTCGCTCAAAGTGATCTACGCCTTTCCTGACATCGCCTTCGTTGCTCTCAAAGAACCCACGCTCGAGATCTTTCTCGGTTTCCTCGTCAAGCGCCGCTTGCTCTTGGGCTTGGATGTTGGGCAAGTTGGCAAAGATGTAGCCAGCAAGCCCAGTGATCAGCGGAATGCCGATGATGAGGGCTGCCGCGAAAGTTGCGCGGACTGGCTTGCGCTTGGCCCAACGTACTATGCGCCCTATCGGACCAATCGGATTAGCCGCAATTGGGCGAAGTTCTCTGACGGCGGCCAAGTCGTCAGCGAAAGCTAACGCCGACTGGTAGCGTTTGTCGCGGTCTTTCTCGAGCACACACTCCAAAACGATCTTGAGATCTTTAGAGATGGAGCGGTTCAGTCGTCTGGGGTCAGGAGCATCCTTAGTCATGATGGCCTGGTAGAGACCTTCGCGGGTTGGTGCGTCAAAAGGCCGACGTAGAACTAGGCTTTCATAGAGGGTGACGCCTAAAGAATAAACATCAGATCTGGCGTCCAAATGGATGCGTTGCCCTGCTATTTGCTCAGGCGACATATAAGCCGGTGTGCCGAAGAAGTCACCGGTTTGAGTTAACGACGGCATGTCTTCCGAATCATCATGAGCCAAGCCAAAATCGAGCACCACTGGTTCACCTTCGTCGGTGACCATGATGTTGCCGGGTTTGACGTCGCGGTGAATCACCCCTGCTTCGTGAGCTGCATGTAAAGCGCGAGCAGCCTTCTCAAAAACTCTTAAGGTCGCGTCGAGTTGACTCTTGGTCATACTCACGTCGGTCGATGATTCGCCTTGCGGCTGAATCTCCTCGACGTCGCCTTCTGTGCCCATCTCTGTTAAGTCGAGAAAACCGATCGACTCGCCGTTGTCGCCGTTACTCGTCGCCTTGGATCGGCTCAGTCGTTGAGCAAGAGATTCGCCACTCACATAGCGCATGGCGATGTATGGCACGCCATCTTCGACTCCAGCATCATGAACACCGCAAATCCCCGGATGGTCCAAGCGCGCCGCCACTTCCGCTTCTCGGCGAAACCGAATGATCTGCTTCTCTGCACCAGGGCCCAAGCCAGTGAGCACCTTAAGCGCTACGACGCGACCAAGCCTTGAGTCGATGGCTTTGTAAACAAGACCCTGCCCTCCCCGGCCAATCTCGCGGTCTAAGGAGTATGGCCCAAGAGTCTTACTGTCGGCATCAAGATCCCGCATCTCGACTGATTCGACTGTGCCGTTTTGCAGATTGAGGAATTCTCTGGCGATCAAGTCTTCATGATCAGGCCACAGCTTCAGGTAATGGGAAAGGGACTTGGCCCCGTCATTCGAATCATCCTCGAAGTAAGCCTGTTGAAAGGCCAAAACAATGCGCTCAATTGTGGGTGCGTTGGGATTGCTCATTTCGCATCCTCCCCGACCATGGCGTTCTTGTATTTCGCAAGTTTCGCTTCGGCATCCGCCACCTTCAACTCACCAACGTCTTTGCCACTCATCAGGGTAAGCAGTTCTCGCTGGTGCTTAACGGCCTCGTCAAACTTGCCTTGCAAGAATTCGACCGTGGACAAGAGATCCAAACTCACAGCGTCTTTGCCTTTGGTCATTCGTACAATGTATGACGCTTGTTTATGAGCCCAGAAATCGTTGTATCTGTTCTTGGGCTTATCGCCTCGAATCCACTTGCGCACGCGCGTCTTCTCCACGTCCATCATATCTAGTTTGCTTTGGAGGGTTATGGCAAAGCACCTTTCAGCTTTTGCTTGCTCGCCCCGTAAATGATGAATGTAGCCCAAGTTCATATTTGGAAATGGTCCGTCCTCTTCATGCTTGATCGCCTCTCGAAAACTTGCTTCGGCCAATTCGAGTTCCCCAATGGCAAGATAGGCGCAACCTAGAGAGTTGTGGTAACTCGAATTTGTTGTTGCCAAGCCAATCGCAACTTTTCGCGCTACAATGGACTTTTCGATCTGCCCTGTTGCCGAAAGGAACGAGGCGAGATTCCCATGACCCTTGGGATCAGCCCTATTTTCCTTGATTTTCTTCCGATACTCGCTTTCAGCTCGGGCAGTAAACTCTCTCGCTTTGTCCGTCGGTCCGTGAGCTGAATATAGGAAGCTAAGCTCGGAGAGGAAGAAACTCCTTCGTTCTTGATCCTCAAGCTCCAAGCCATCGTGGCAGTTTGCTATAGCGGCTTGCCATTGCCCGGTGCTCACAAGGCAATCCCCAAGTTTCTTGTAAAAACCCGGGTGGCGGCTTCCGAGCGCAATGGCTCTCTTGAGATGTGGAATTGCCTCCTTTTCGCGGCCAAAATTGGCCAGAAGAACTCCATAATTCCCTATTCGGACATAGTTCTTGGAGCTGTCTCCAACCGTGTTCTTGAAGTCACGCTCCAACAAAAGAAAGTGCCTCAGAGCTTCTTCTTTCTGGCCAAGGGAGACGAGATTCATTACTCGATATTTCGTCAAGAAGATCGACTTCGATTGACCAGTAATCGCTAACCCTTTGACGCAGATCCTCAACGACTCTTTGTAGCGTGCCGCACCGCGCAAGCATGACACAAGACGCTCAAAAAACTCAGGATTTGGACTACCCGAATTGATCGACTTTGTCAGATATTTGATGCCTTCATCGACTTTACGACCCGCTAAGAGAAACAGCCCGAAGTGTCCGTATTGGGCAGTCGTGAGTGCATTGAGACTGACCTTCTTCTCAAAACCTATTTGCGTCGTTCTTAGGTACTCCCGCACAGATTCGTTGTCATCTCGCCTGAGAAGATTGTTGAGAGTCGAATAGAAGTAGTAGTCATAGTTCCTATCTTCGAGCTCCAGTCCTTTACGGCACCATGTCGCTGCGTCATCAAACTCTTCAAGGCCTAAGAGACAAAAGATGTAGATGTGAAAGTAGTTTGCGTCTTTCGTCCCCAAATCGATCGCCTTGCGCACGAATGGCTTCGCCTCCTTGTGGCGGCCCCTGTTCGCCAGGGCGATGCCCATCCACCCATTCACATGCAGATGGTCTGGCTTGAGTTTGAATGCAGCTTCCAAGGCAGCAAATTCTCTTTTGCTGTCGTGATTCTCGAGACAAAAGGAGATCGCCATGAGTGAATGAAACTCGTCGGGCCACAAATTTTCGATGGCTTCAGCAACAGCGCTACATTCTTCCAAACCGGCATCTCTGCCAATAGATCGAGCAAGACTGAGATGGTAAGCACGACGGGCTTTCGGGCTTGCCACGACAGCACGACTGAACATTTTTGCGATTTGCTCTCGAACTGCCTTGGGATGCCAAGGCCGAACATGATGCTGAGCCTGAAGTCGATGGCCCTCGACAAAGTAAGCGAGTGCGCTCCGCGGTGGCTTGGCCGACTTACGCAATTCTTTCGCTTCAGGAATTCGATCCAGTTTCTCAAGAACATCTGCTTTCAGAGAGTAAAGAAGAGTTCGGTCTGGAAGTTTCGATTCGACGGAGTCTAAGACTTCGAGAGCCGACTGTGGCTCCCTCAACTTGAGAAAAGCCAGGGCAAGCCCAGTGGCTGCTCCAGCTGAACCTGGACTTCTTTCAAGCGCACTTTCAAAACTAGAGACGGACGCCCGAAAGTCCTTTGTGGATGCAAGTTCAAAGAACCCTCTTTCGAGATCCTGCTCAGTCGCCTCATCAAGAAGGGCTTGCTCTTGAGCTTGAATGTTAGGCAGGTTGGCGACGATGTATCCAGAAAGACCAGTGATGAGCGGAATGCCGATGATAAGCGCAGCTACGAAAGTAGCACGCACTGGCTTGCGCTTGGCCCAGCGTGCTATCCGCCCCACTGGACCAATCGGGTTGGCAGCTATGGGACGGAGCTCTCGCACCGCGGCCAAATCATCGGCGAATGCCAAGGCCGACTGATAGCGTTTGTCGCGGTCTTTCTCGAGCACACACTCCAAGACGATCTTCAGATCTTTAGAAATAGAGCGGTTCAGTCGTCTCGGATCAGGAGCATCCTTAGTCATGATGGCCTGATAAAGACCTTCGCGGGTGGGTGAATCAAATGGGCGACGCAACACTAGGCTTTCGTAAAGCGTGACACCCAAAGAATAAACATCCGACCTGGCATCCAAATGAATACGCTGCCCTGCTATCTGTTCTGGCGACATATATGCCGGAGTGCCAAAGAAATCACCCGTCTGGGTCAAAGACGGCATGTCTTCCGAATCGTCGTGAGCCAAACCAAAGTCGAGCACCACAGGTTCGCCTTCGTCGGTGACCATGATGTTCCCGGGTTTGACGTCGCGGTGAATCACCCCTGCTTCGTGAGCTGCATGTAAAGCGCGAGCAGCCTTCTCGAAAACTCTCAAAGTCGCATCGAATTGACTCTTGGTCATACTTACGTCGGTCGTAGATTCGACTTGTGGGTGAATCTCCTCACCGTCACCATCTGTGCCCATCTCTGTCAAGTCGAGGAAGCCAATGGACTCGCCGTTGTCACGGTTGCTCGTTGCCTTGGAGCGACTAAGGCGTTGAGCGAGGGATTCGCCGCTGACGTAGCGCATGGCTATATATGGCACACCATCTTCCACGCCGGCGTCGTGTACACCGCAAATGCCTGGATGATCTAACCGAGCTGCCACTTCCGCTTCTCGGCGAAAACGAATGATCTGTTTCTCAGCACCAGGGCCTAAGCCAGTGAGCACTTTAAGCGCAACAACACGACCAAGTCTTGAGTCCGTGGCTTTGTAGACCACACCTTGGCCTCCCCGGCCAATCTCACGGTCCAACGCATAGGGCCCGAGGGTCTTACTGTCGGCATCAAGATCGTGCATCTCGACTGATTCGACTATGCCGTTTTGCAGATTGAGGAATTCTCTGGCGATCAAGTCTTCATGATCAGGCCATAGCTTTAGGTAATGGGAAAGGGACTTGGCCCCGTCTTTCGAATCATCCTCGAAGTAGGCCTGTTGAAAGGCCAATACAATGCGCTCGATTGTGGGTGCGTTGGGGTTGCTCATTTGCTTCTCTCCCCATTCATCGCCATTTTGTATTTAGCAAGATTGGCTTCGGCATCAGCGAACTTAAGATCATCGACATCTTTGCCGTCCATCAAGATGAGCAACTCTTGCTGATGCTTAACCGCGTCATCAAACTTGCCCTGCATGAATTCAATGGTTGCCAAGAGGTCAAGGCTGACTGGGTCCTTGCGATCGGTCATCCACACGGAGATCATTGCATGTCTTAAGGCCAAGAAACTAGCATTGGGGCGCTCCCACGCGGCTTCACGAATCCAAAAGCGGCAATTCGCCTGTTCGATTCTCAACAGGAACGGGGCAGTACTAAGAGCGACCTCCAAGTGACGCTTTGCCTCTTTATGCTCACCTCTCAGATGAAGGATTCGCCCCAAGTGCATGTTGGCGATCGGTTCGTCGTTTTGGATCTTGATTCCGGAGCGAAGAAATTCCTCGGCAAGGTTCGTTGTTCCCATCACAAGATGTCGCAACGCTATTGCCAAATGCCATTCCACGACGTGAGGATCTAATCGGACGGACTCCTCGTGGGCATGAAGCGCTTCCACATTGCGATTCTCAACATCAAGGACAGCCGCCAGAGTGTCATACAAATCACTCTTCTCGCTGGCGGTTCTGGCCAAAGCCAACAAGTCGCGACAACAAGATTCAGCTTTCTTGATTTCTTGGGCAGCCTCCTTGTCTCTTCCGGACCGCCTGAGCAAACGGCTCAGGATGGTGTGAAGAAAGGGAGTCAGACGATTGGTTGGTAGCCCAAGACCTTGCCGACAACATAACTCTGCCTCTTTGTATCGGCCCTCATCATAGAGGCACAGCGCAAGAGACCTGTGAAGTTGCACTTCCTTGCCATTCAACTCAATGGCTTGCCTAAACCAGGGAATCGCATCTTTCAACAAGCCAGCGTTGTGAAGCACGATTGCGGTGTTCGCATGCGCTGTCCACGACATTGGCCTAACTTGGGCGGCAGTTTTGAAAGCAACAGCACTTCGTTCTGGTGCCTTGAACTCTGTGCACATGGCGCTCCAAAAACAGATCTGATAATCGTTGCGCCAAAGCTCTTCCATGGCTTCGGCATGACCGACACACTCTTCTCGACTGGCATCACGACGCATCGTGACAGCAAGCATGATGTGATAAATACGGCGAGCTTTGGGGCTTGCGGTAACCGCTCTCTTAATCAAAGCGAAGGCACGCTTTCTCGTTTCTTTATCTGGTACTTTTTGCAGAGAGTATCTGGCGCCAGTATTCCAAGTTCGCAGCCCTTCCAAAAACCAAGTCACAGCACTATGCGGAGGTTTTGCGAGCTCTCGCATGTTCTTCGCTTCCTCTACGCGGCCAAGCTTGGTGAGGACGTCTGCCTTCAGTGCATAGAGTGTTGTTCGATCATCTATTGCACTCTCAGATTCTTCCAATGCTGCCAAAGCTGATTCCGGTTCTTTCAGCTTTAGATATGCCTCTGCCAAGCCGGATGCTGCACCCACTGAATCTGGCCTGATCGCCAGGGCACTCTCGAAATAGGCCGGCGCCTTCTCTTTGTCGCCTCTGTAAAGTTCATAGAAGCCACGTTCAAGTGTCACTTCAAGTTCTTCATCAATTAGGGCTTGTTCCTGAGCTTCAATGTTGGGCAGGTTTGCAACGATGTAACCTGAGAGCCCCGCGATCAGAGGTATGCCGATAATCAACGCAGCTGCGAAAGTCGCACGCACTGGTTTGCGCTTCGCCCATCGTACTATGCGCCCCACTGGGCCAATTGGATTCGCTGCGATTGGACGGAGCTCTCTTACAGCAGCCAAGTCGTCAGCGAACGCCAAGGCCGACTGATAGCGTTTGTCGCGGTCTTTCTCGAGCACGCACTCTAAGACGATCTTCAGATCTTTGGAAATGGAACGGTTCAGTCGTCTCGGATCAGGAGCTTCCTTAGTCATGATGGCCTGGTAGAGACCTTCGCGAGTGGGCGCATCAAAAGGACGGCGCAACACGAGGCTTTCATAGAGAGTGACGCCTAAGGAGTAGACATCGGATCTGGCGTCCAAGAGGATACGCTGCCCTGCGATTTGCTCAGGGGACATATAGGCCGGGGTGCCAAAGAAATCACCAGTTTGAGTCAAAGAAGGCATGTCTTCGGAATCGTCATGAGCCAAACCAAAGTCGAGCACCACAGGTTCGCCTTCGTCGGTGACCATGATGTTACCAGGCTTGATGTCACGATGAATCACGCCTGCTTCATGAGCAGCATGGAGGGCACGGGCGGCTTTCTCGAAGACAAGAAGGATAGAATCCAACTGACGCTTTGCCATGGCGGTGGCCGGTTCGTCGACCAAAGTGTCGACACTCTTGTGCTCTTGTTCGGTGTCACTGCCAAGCCCGACGTCGGTAAGATCGAGAAAACCGCTTTTCTCCCCAGTTTCGCTGGTTTGCCGACTGAAGGTAATAGCCTGAGCGAGAGTTTGCCCTGAAACGTAACGCATGGCGATGAAAGGAACGCCGTTGACGATGCCGGCTTCATGAACTCCACAAATAGCATTGTGCTCTAGGCGAGCTGCGATTTCGGCCTCGCGGCGAAACCGATTGATTTGCCGCTCGGCGTTTGGCCCCAGCCCAGTCAGGACTTTCAAAGCAACGGTACGACCCAGCCTGGTGTCTGTGGCTTTGTAGACTAGGCCCTGGCCGCCTCGGCCGATCTCCTCGTGAAGGACGTAAGGGCCGACAGCTTCGCTGCCGTCCTCGAGACCGTGAATGCCGCTCAAAGTCGCCGTATCTTCTTTGAGTGAAAGATACTCGCGAGCGATCAGGACTTCGTGATCTGGCCAAAGAGCCACATACCCAGACAGTCCCAAGACAGAATCAGATTCCAGGTCGTTGGAGTAGCGCTCCTGGAAAGCCAAGACGATGCGTTCGTTCGTTGGCGTGCTGGTATTTGTCATAATTCAGATCCAATCATCTCCGCTCGATTCCCAGTACGGGACAGGCTGGGCAGACCAGACAGCTAAATTGTGGTAGTTTCATAAGCGTTGAACGCTCTGCTTTCATGAAACACCACAAGTCGTTTATAAGAAACGACTAATGAAGAACACTACAGGCCGAACTGCGTAGAATAAATGGCAAAAGAGAAGAGTATTTCGTCGACAGAGCATCATGCTCGGCATGCCCAAAAGGGCAACCGCCAGAGCTTCGCGCTCCTCTATGACCGGGTGGCTCCAGCTCTTTACGCCTGGGCGGCCATTCGCATCAGTCCGAGGCACCAAGGCCGTCTCGAGCCTTCAGACATTGTGCAAGACACCTGGTGGCGTACATTGGATGCCTTTGATCAATTCGACCCGGCAAAGGGTTCCTTTCGGGCCTGGATGTTCCGCATTGCCACCAATGTGTTGACCGATCACTACCGACGAATGAATGTTCGTGGCCAATTGGCAACAACCCACAAGACTGGTCAACAACAGTCCTTACCCGATGACGTTCTCGCCCAACTGACATCAATCAGCCAAGCGGCCGCGCGCAACGACGACGCGGCTCACATCATCGCAGCCGTCTCGGCCTTAGAGAAAGATGACCAAGACCTTGTGACCTATTGTGGTTTGGAAGGCCTGACGACAGTTGAAGCGGCGCCTGTTCTTGGAATCACTCCCAAGGCATGCGAGAAAAGATGGCAACGACTGAGAAGTCGTTTGCGCGAATCGCCGAAGTGGCAGTCTTTCCTCAGTATCACGACGGACGATTAGGATTGGCTGACTCCAGAGCCCATGTTCGGCATCTGCCGTTCGGTGCCCTATCGATCGCTGGTTCCGATGTGGTCACAGATTCAGAATCACCGTTCCTCAACTGCAATCAAGGTTCTGGAATTCCAGAAGAGAGAGTCGATGTCGAAGAGTGATCAACTGAAGCAGTAACCAACGAAGAAAGCCCCAGGCCTCGCAGTCTGGGGCAATCTTCTTGAGTGGGCGATACAAGACTTGACCAACAGAATGGCTCGCCATTCATTGGCACGGCTGTTCGGTCTCAGCCGAACTAAGACGTAACTTGTGACCTCGTCGGTGTGAAGCAGTCGAACCAAGGACTTCAAAGAGCCTTCAAACTCTGAGTTCATACTTAGTTATGTGTGATGATACTGCTCATCCGAAGCTTCGCAAGCCGTTGCGTATCGACGCGGGTTTACGCGTGATGACGCATGCCATTTCTGGAATTCCAGAATGCAGAAACCACGGGCACGACTTCATTTTAGATGTGAGCAAAAGCGCATGAGGGGAATCAACAACTGATGAAACGGAACGAGTCAGTAAACCGTGGGATCAAACTCCTGCCAGATGGAATGAGTGGAGAGTTTTTCACGCAGACGTTGCCAACGCTTCTTGACCGTTTCTTCAGGCACGCCGACGAATACGGCTGCATCTGCAGACGTCTTGCCCTCGAGGCCACATTGGATGAAGACGTCGCGATCTTCTTTGCTCATGGCACCAACCATCGCAACTAACTTCTTCACCGAGTCTCGCTCGGCAAGTCCCCTGCCGACAGACGTAGCCTGACGAGCAAGCTCTGGCGGCAGAGATTCAGCACGCTGTGACAGGCTCGAGGGTTCGATGCGAACCTTCCGTCGCCGCTTTCTGTTCCACTCCAACAAGACGTTGGTGGCAATCTGAAACATCCAAGGTCGAAACCCGGAGTTTTCGGGGTCATAGCGATCAAAGGCATCCATCGAACGCCACCATACCTCTTGAACGATGTCGCAGGGCTCAACGAAATCCCGCAGACTGCCTGACACACGAATACAGGCCCACGCATCGAGACTAGGAGCGAGGTGCTCGTAGAGCTGGGCAAAACCGCCTTTGTCGCCTCTCTTGGCCCGAGCCACATGAAATTCCGTGGTCGGTTTGTTGTTTTTGTCGTTTCCCGATTTGTTTCCTAACTCGTCCATGAATATTAGGTTAGTGACTCAGGCCGATACCGTCTACCGAGAGAATTCCAGGATCTTTTGGAAAGATGTCCCGTTTGATCAATCCCGGTCATGAAAGCGTGGAGGATATCTCAATGACCGACGCAAGATCACAAGGTTTGGCTCTCGTTTTCCTGGAACGCTTTTGGGCGGACCAGGATGCTGGCAAGGAAGTTAGTTTCACCGACTACCTCGCCCAGTTTCCTGGTGACGAAGAGACCATCGCAAGCGAATACCTGAGCGCTATCACTGAAGCCCGTGGCGAAGTAGACGTCGAGAGCCCAGAAGTTGATGGCGAGCATATCGGCCCCTACCGCCTCATCAAGGAGCTCGGTCGCGGCGGCCAGGGCATTGTCTGGTTGGCTGAAGACACACGCCTCGGACGTAACGTTGCCCTCAAGGTTCTGACGGGCATGGGACCTGGCGCCGAAGGCCACCTCGCTCGTTTCAAGCGCGAGGCCGCCCTTGCCTCCAAACTTGAACACCCCGGCATATGTGGCGTCCACGATACCGGCATTGAAGGTGGAGTGCCCTACATCGCCATGCGCTATGTCGATGGCGAGACCCTGGGTGAACGCCTCAGTCGTTTGGGTGCAGAGACAACAGCCGGTGAACCCTGTTCATTCATATCCTTTGATGACGACGGAGACGAAGACAAGGTTACAAAGTCGACTTCGACGACCAGCTCCTCCTCCATCGATCGCCCTGAACTCGACCGCACCATCGCCGCCTTCGAGAAGATCGCCTTAGCGATGCATGCCGCTCACGAAGTCGGCATTATTCATCGCGACATCAAACCCGGCAACATCATGCTCACCAAGGACAATGAGCCCATCCTTTTGGACTTTGGCCTTGCCCGCGATGACAGCGACGACTCTGGCCCCTCGCTCACTCAAACCGGCGACCTCTTTGGCACGCCGGCTTACATGTCACCGGAACAAATCACCGGCCACCGCGTTGTTCTGGATCGTCGCTCTGACATTTACTCTTTGGGTGTCACGCTCTACGAGTGCTTAACTGGAACACGCGCCTTCGAAGCACCAACGCGTGAGTCGCTTTATCAAGCCATCATGTCGAAAGAAGCACAGCCCGTTCGCAAGCTCAATCGGCAAATCCCAACCGACCTTGAAGTAGTGCTGCAATGCACCATGGACAAGGATCGGGACAAGCGCTACCAGACCGCTGCCAGTCTTGCAGAAGACCTGCGTCGCATCCGCAAAAACGAACCAATCCTGGCGAAGAAAGTTTCATCAGTTGGCCGAGCATGGCGTTGGAGTAAGCGCCGCCCCGCTGCAGCCGTGCTACTGCTTGCTCTATCGATAGGCATTCCTACGATTTCTGGCCTCGGCGTCTGGTACTGGAATCATCGCGACGAGGTTCACGCTCAGGAGCTCGCCGTTCGCGACGAAGCCGTCGAAGACGCCCTCGATAACGGCTACTTCGAATTACACGAAGGCGACGCTGAGTTGGCGATCGAGGCCTTCGAGAAAGCCTCGCATCTGGACAACGCATCGGCGGAGGCCGCCGCCGGACTAGCGCAAACCCACATGAAGCTTGAGGATCCCA